>NZ_JBHRWK010000070.1:0-137135 GCF_042647925.1 Amycolatopsis speibonae | reverse complement strand
CGGCGCCTGGCTCATCGGAACCCTACGCGCCACCACACGAACCAGCCCAGTCCGCCACCTCTCCCTCACCCCAGCCGCCTGACCAGAGAAAACCAACAGCATCGCAGTACGTCTCGAAAGCCCAGTCGGCGGGCCATGTCCGCGACGACCTCGCGGCAAGTGACCTGGCCGACGCCATCCTGGCCCTGTCGGACGGCTTCGCGAACCGGATGCTCACGTCGACCGACCCAGCCGCCCTCTTGCCCTCCCTCGAAACCTCCGTACGCACCCTGCTGACTCCCTGACGCCCCCGCAATTAGTCACCTACTTGCGCCGGGTCGCGCGGGTTATGCACAGGCGAGGGCAAATGTGGACAAGTAGGCAGAAGTTGATCTTGAAACGGCGGACGCGACAGCGCCGGATGCCATTGTCGAATCATGTCCAGAACCCACTACCCGGAAGTCGCCGACTTCTCCGGTCCCTTCCTTGGCAGCCACGCCATCAGCGAAGGTGATCTCACCCGTTCACAGCTCCGGTCCGGGCCGTACAACCGGCTGTTCCAGAACGTCTACGTCCCGATCCGCATACCGCAGGATCACGTACTCCGGTGCAAGGCGGCGATCCTCGCCGCACCGGCGAGCGCGGTATTGACCGGCTGTTCGGCCGCGACCGTGCGCGGCTTTCCTTTCGCGCTCGACGGCGATCCTGTCGAGTTCGTCATACCCGAAGAAGAAGGGTTCCATTTTCAGCGCGGGATGCATTTGAAACGATCCAGGCTGATCGGCGAAGATTTCGAGCCGTGGCGAGACGGCCGCATCGCGACCCCACCGCGCATGACCATGGACATCCTGGCCAACACCCGGCTCCATCGCTCGTTCCCCAGGGTCGTCGGTCTGCTCGATGCGCTGCTCCACGCCGGATTCATCGAGCGCGAGCAGCTGGAAAGATACTTCGAGCACCGTCACGATCATGGCATCGTGCGGGCGAGAAAGGCGCTGGCACTCTCCGACGGGAGAGCCGAGTCCATTCCCGAATCCGAGGTCCGGACCTGGTTGCGGATTCACGACATCGAGGCGGAGCCACAGGTGGAGGTCTACCGCGGCAGGCGCTTCCTGGGACGGCTCGACCTCGCGATCAGGGAAGCGAAACTCGCCATCGAGTACGACGGCGCTTGGCACCTCGAAGGAGAGCAACCTCTCCTGGACGCCGAGCGGCGAGCACTCATGGAAGCCGACGGCTGGAAGTTCGTCGTGATCACGAAAGAGGAGCTCTACGGCGATCCGCAGGGCATGGTCGCCCGGGTGAGGAACGCGCTCCGTTCGAGACCCGGCACCACCGCAAGTAGGTGACTAATTGCGGGAGAGGTGACACCGGTGTCCATCGATCGGTTGACAGCCGGGTTCAGTCCTGCGGACGTCCCGCGCACCCCCTTCCGCCCAGCACGATCGACGTATGAACACAGCGGTGAAAGTGCGCGGCCTGCGTAAGGAGTACCCGGGCCACACGGCCGTCGAGGGCATCGACCTCGACATCGAGCAGGGTGAGGTGTTCGCGCTGCTCGGCCCCAACGGCGCGGGCAAGACGACGACGGTCGAGATCCTGGAGGGCCACCGCAGGCGGACGTCCGGCGAGGTCGACGTCCTCGGCGAGGACCCCGGGACCGCCGGCCGGGCCTGGCGGGCACGGCTGGGGATCGTGCTGCAGACGGCCAACGACGCCGCCGAGCTCACCGTCGCCGAGACAGTCCGGCACTACGCCCGTTACTACCCGAATCCCCGTGACGCCGAAGAAGTGATCGAGAAGGTCGGCCTGACCGAGAAGGCCCGCGCCCGCGTCAAAAGCCTTTCCGGCGGACAACGGCGCCGCGTGGACGTCGCGCTCGGGATCATCGGGCGGCCTGAGCTGGTCTTCCTCGACGAGCCCACGACCGGGTTCGACCCGGCGGCCCGGCGCCAGTTCTGGGACCTGATCAGGAGTCTCGCACAGGAAGGCACCACGATCCTGCTCACCACGCACTACCTGGACGAGGCCGAGGCGCTGGCCGATCGCGTCGCGGTCATCACGCGTGGCGCGATCGTCGCCGAAGGGACACCGCAGACGCTGGGCGGCCGGGCGACGGCGGAGGCCACCGTCCGCTGGGCCGACGCCCGCGGCAGCCACCAGGAACGCACCCACTTCCCGGCGAAGCTCATCCGCGAGCTCTCCGCCGACGGCCACGAGCCGTCGGAGCTGACCGTCCACCGGCCCACCCTCGAAGAGACCTACCTCGACTTGATCGGAGAAGCCCGATGACGACGCTGACCCACCCGGGCAACCTCCCCGGAACCCTGTCGCTCGGCCTCATCCGGGGCTCCGCCGAACTCAAGCAGTTCTTCCGCATCAGGGAACAGGTGATCTTCACCTTCGCTTTCCCGTCCCTGCTCATGGTCCTGCTCGGCTCGATGCTGAACTCCTCGATGCCCGGTATGGCGATCACCACCGGCCAGGTGCTCGCGGCGGGCATGATCGGGTCCGGCATCGTGTCGACGTCGTTCAACAGCATCGGCATCGGCCTCGCGTCGGACCGTGAGGCCGGGGCGCTCAAACGCCTGCGCGGCACGCCGATGCCCGCCGCCTCCTACTTCATCGGCAAGATCATCCTGGTCGGCTTCACCAGCATCGCCCAGGTGGTGCTGATGTCGATCGTCGGCAGCCTGCTGTTCGACCTCGAACTGCCCACCGACCCGATGAAATTGCTGACGGCGGTGTGGGTCTTCGTGCTCGGTGTCACCAGCTGCACGCTGCTGGGCATCGCGCTCAGTTCGGTGACGAAGTCGGTCAGCGGCGCGGTCGCGGTGACCAACCTGATCTACATCGCGCTGCAGTTCATCTCCGGCGTCTTCGTCACACCGATCAGCAACCTGCCGAAGGTTATGGTCACTATCGCCTCCTTCTTCCCGGTGAAATGGATCTGCCAGGGCTTCCGCTCGGTGTTCCTGCCGGCTGAGGCGGCGACACAGGAGATGGCGGGGACATGGGAACTTCCGATGGTGGCGCTGGTGCTGACGGCGTGGTGCGTGGCGGGGCTGCTGCTGGCGAAGCTGACGTTCCGCTGGTCGAACGAAGGCAAGTGAACGCCTGGGAGCGGTTCTTCTGGCTCGGCGAGGTCCTCTTCGCGATCGCCTTCGCCGCGACGGTGGCGCTGGTGCTCGTCGAAGACGGGACGACCACTGACAAAACGGTCGCCGTTCTGTGCATCGCCGGCCTCGGGGTGACCTATCTCGGCCAAGGACGCCGCCTCATCAAGAACCGGGACCGCGAGGGCACGCCGTGGCTGTTCACCGGGATCATGATGCTCCTGGTGACCGGCGCCGTCTTCGCCTCCACCACGTCGAGTTTCATCCTGTTCCTGGTCTGCCCGGTGCTCTACATGACGCTGACGACGAAGCCGGCGTCGATCCTCACCACGATCGCGGTCCTGCTGGGCCCGGTTGCCTCGATCGCCAGGGGCGGCCTCGACCAGCCGGCCTTGCGCATCCTGGTGCCGATGACGGCGATCCTGATCATCTTCAGCCTCCTGGCCGGGCGCTACACCAGCGAGATCATCGATCAGAGCAAGGGCAGGGCCGCGCTGATCGAACAGCTGGAAGCCAGTCAGGCGGAGGTCTCCCGGCTCTCGCGGGAGGCGGGGACGGCCGCCGAACGCGAGCGCATGGCCCGCGAGATCCACGACACGCTCGCGCAGGGTTTCACCAGCATCGTCACCCTCACCCAGGCCATCGAGTCCGAAATGGACACCGATCCGAAGGCCGCCCGGCGTCACCTGGAACTGGCGGCGCGGACGGCGCGGGAGAACCTGACCGAGGCACGGGCGATGGTCGCGGCGCAGGGGCCGTCGGCGCTGGCCTCCGATTCGCTGGAGGATGCCTTGCGGCGGCAGGTCGAGCGGCTGACCGAGGAGGCCGGGATCGAGACGTCGATCGAGATCGACGGCCCGCTGCCCGCGCTGCCGATGGCCGCCGAGGTCGTCCTGCTGCGCGGGGCACAGGAGGCACTGAGCAACATCCGCAAACATTCCCGCGCCACCAGGGTCTCACTCCGGCTGTCCGTTGTGGACGGACGTGCCCGGCTCGGCGTGACCGACGACGGAGCCGGATTCGACCCCGGCGCGCCCACCGGCGGCTTCGGCCTGGCGGGGATGCGGGCACGAGCGGATCAGGTGGGTGGCATCGTGACTTGCACGAGCGAACCCGGTGCGGGGACGACACTGGAACTGGAGGTGCCCGCGTGATCACGATCATGCTGGTCGACGATCACCCCGTGGTGCGGGAAGGCCTGCGCGGCATGCTGGAGGCCGAGCCGGATCTGAGCGTCATCGGGGAAGCGGGCTCCGGGGACGAAGCCGTCGCGCTGAGCCGGATCAAGCAGCCGGACGTGATCCTGATGGATCTGCGGATGCCCGGTCTCGACGGCGTCGGCGCGACCAGGAAGATCCTCGCCGACCGTCCGAGCCAGCGAGTCGTCGTGCTCACCACCTACGAGACGGACGCGGACATCCTTCGCGCTGTCGAGGCGGGAGCCAGCGGCTACCTGCTGAAGGATGCTTCGCGCACGGAGCTGGCCGGAGCGATCAGAGCGGCTTCACGCGGCGAGACGGTCTTGGCGCCTTCGGTCGCCGGGAAGCTGGTGAACCGGGTGCGCAACCCGACGGCGTCGCCGCTGTCGGCGCGTGAGATCGAGGTACTCCGTCTGGTGGCACAGGGGAGCACGAACGCCGGCATCGGGCGCGCGCTCCACATCAGCGAGGCGACGGTCAAGACCCACCTGCTGCGCGTGTTCGGGAAACTGGATGTTTCGGACCGGACGGCCGCTGTGACCACCGCTATGCGACTGGGCCTGCTCGGGTAGGCAGAATGCTGGTCATGCTTGCCACGACCGAAATGGCGCTGCTTCGCCGCCTCGCGCACGAGCAATCCTCGTGCCGCGCCCCGTCCCTTGTCGCCGCCGTCGTCCGTGACGGTGAACTCGTCTGGTCCGGAGGGCGCGGACGCGTCGACGGTGAGACACCCGGCGCCGACACGCAGTACCGGCTCGGCTCGATCACCAAGACACTCGTCGCGACGGCCGTCATGCGCCTGCGTGACGAGGGCAAGCTCGACCTCAACGACCCGCTCGAACGGCACCTGCCGGGCACCGCGTTCGGCTCGGCCACCATCGCGCAGCTGCTCTCGCACACCTCGGGCCTGACCGCGGAATCGCCCGGTTCCTGGTGGGAGCGCACGGTGGGCGCCGACTGGGACGCGCTCGTCGAGAGTCTCAAGGACGGCGCGACGCGGCTGCGGCCGGGCAGCAAGTTCCACTACAGCAACGTCGGCTACGGCGTGCTCGGCGAGCTGGTCGCCCGGCACCGCGGGCAGTCGTGGCTCGACGTCGTCCGCGCCGAGATCCTCGGCCCGCTCGGCATGACCCGGACCTCGCCGCATCCGGAAGGCGCGCACGCGAGCGGGTTCGCCGTGCACCCGTTCGCCGACCTCCTCATGCCGGAGCCGTCGCCGGACGCGGGCGCGATGGCGCCTGCCGGGCAGTTGTGGTCGACGATCACCGACCTCGCCCGCTGGACGGCGTTCCTCGGCGGCCACACCGGCGGCGTACTGAGCGAGCAGACCGTCGCGGAAATGCGCGAAATGGTCACCGTGGACGACGGCGACGCCTGGACCACCGGATTCGGTCTCGGCGTCATGCTGGTCCGCACGGAGGGCAGGCGGCTGGCCGGGCACACCGGGTCGATGCCGGGCTTCCTCGCCTGCTCCCTGGTCGACGCGAACGCCGGCATCGGCGCTCTCGTGCTGACCAACTCGACGGCGGGCGTCGGCATCACGCAGCTCTGCCTCGACCTGATGAACCTGACCGAACAGCACGAGCCGTCGATGCCCACCGAGTGGCTTCCGTCCACTGTGGACCCGAAGCTGCTGGAGCTGACCGGGCTGTGGCACTGGGGCCCGACGCCGTATCACCTGCGGCTGCTCCCGGACGGCCTGTTCTCGCTCGCGCCGTCCGACGGCCCCGGCCGCGCGTCGCGGTTCGCTCCGGTCGGCGAAGACACCTGGGTCGGCCTCGACGCCTACTACGCGGGCGAAACGCTGCGGATCGGGCGGGACTCGGCGGGGAAGCCGAACCACCTCGACCTCGCGACGTTCATCTTCTCGCGGACGCCGTTCGATCCGGCCGCGCCCATCCCGGGCGGCGTCGACCCCGACGGCTGGCGCTAGCGGAAGCGGAAGGCGGCGGTCGTGAACTCACGACCGCCGGCCGCGCACACCAGGGCATCGCCGTAGTGGGCGTCGCCGACGACCCACATCCGGCGCTGTCCGCGCAGCGACCCGGCGAGTTCGTCAGGACAGTGCTCGATGACGAACTTCGCCGGGTGGCCGTCGAGGACGGCCCACCCGCGCGTGGCCTCGGCATCCGGATCCAGCGTGGCGGTGGCCAGCGTCCATGGTCCGAACACGACGTCGAGAACGCCTTGACGACGCCGGATCGTGAGCCGCAGCGCCGTCCACCACTGGCGGATCCGCGGCTGGGAGATCTCCCCCGGGAGGTCGCCGTGCACCCAGCGCGGCAGGCCGGGGACGAACACGAGCACCAGCGTCGCCACGAAACCGACGATCGCGCCGATGGTGGCCGTGTCGCCCCAGTCGCCGAAGATCCAGTGCACGACGAACACGAGGAAGTACAGGAACAGGAAGCCCCAGCGCGGGCTCCACGGATCGGGCATCAAACGGCCGGGGTGTGCCCGACGGCCGCGCCGACGCCCTCGATGAACTTCTTCGCGATGCGCTTGCCCTCGCCCCAGTCGACGAAGCCGAACTTGAGGCTCGTCTGGATCGCCAGCCCCGAGCCCTCCGGTGTCCGCTCGACCTTCACGGTGACCGTCTGCCCGTAGCTGAACAAGCCCATGCTGGTCGAGAAGGTGACATAGCCCGCGGCCGCGTCGTAGTAAGGGTTCTTCCCCTTGACCGCGGTGACCCCGCTCTGGAGGGCCTGCCACAGAGCCTCGGGAGGCAGGGGGAATCGTTGGTGCACGTTAGCCATGAGGCGAGAAGCTACCCGGCGGTCGGCATCGATGGGAGGGAGATCCCAGATCCCACATACCGGACACGCGGCACCGACTGTCAGCAGGCCCGTCCCGACCTGAGAGACTGGGCACATGACCGACGCACCTGAGTTGACCCTCCCCGCGGACCTGAAGCCTGCCGATGGCCGCTTCGGCTGCGGACCGTCCAAGGTCCGTGACGAACAGCTCGCCAACCTGGCGAAATCCGGTGCCACCTACCTCGGCACCTCGCACCGGCAGAAGCCGGTGAAGTCCCTCGTCGGCCGCGTGCGCGCCGGTCTGTCTGAATTGTTCTCCCTGCCCGAAGGCTACGAAGTGGTCCTCGGCAACGGCGGGACGACCGCATTCTGGGACGCCGCCGCGTTCGGGCTCGTGCGGGAACGCTCGCAGCACTTCACCTACGGCGAGTTCTCCTCGAAGTTCGCCACGGTGACCAAGGGCGCCCCGTTCCTCGCCGACCCGATCGTCGTCAAGGCCGACCCGGGCAGCGCGCCCGAGATCGCCTACGAAGCCGGTGCCGACCTGGTCGGCTGGGCGCACAACGAGACCTCGACCGGTGTCGCGGTGCCGGTCCGCCGCCCCGAAGGCAGTGACGGCGCGCTCGTCGCGATCGACGCCACCTCCGGCGCGGGCGGTCTGCCGGTCAAGGCCGAGGACTTCGACGTCTACTACTTCGCGCCCCAGAAGTCCTTCGCCTCCGACGGTGGCCTCTGGATCGCGCTGGCCTCGCCCGCCGCTGTCGAGCGCATCGGCGAGATCGGCGCGAGCGACCGCTGGATCCCCGAGTTCCTGTCGCTGACCACGGCGCTCGACAACTCCCGCAAGGACCAGACGTACAACACCCCGGCGGTGTCGACGCTGTTCCTGCTGGCCGACCAGATCGAGTGGATGAACTCCAACGGCGGTCTCGAGTGGACCACCGCGCGCACCCGCGACTCGTCGACCCGGCTGTACGAATGGGCCGAGAAGACCTCGTACACGACGCCGTTCGTCAGCGACCCGTCACTGCGCTCGCAGGTCGTCGGCACCGTCGACTTCGCCGACGAGGTGGACGCCGCCGCGGTGGCGAAGGTGCTGCGCGCCAACGGGATCGTCGACACCGAGCCGTACCGGAAGCTGGGCCGCAACCAGCTGCGCGTCGGCCTGTTCCCGGCCATCGACCCGGACGACATCACGAAGCTGACCCAGAGCATCGAGTACGTCGTCGAGCGCCTCGGCTGAGCTAGCTTTCCGTGAAGGCCTCCTTCCCTACCTTGAGCGTAGGGAAGGAGGCCTTCACGGATTTATGGAAGATCGCGGCCAGCGCCAGGAGCAGAAGGCCGTACAGGACAAAGGATTCCGTCGCCAGCCACCAGCCGAAGCTCCCGGCGGGCCGCGGCGCGAGCCACATCGGCGCGATCACGAACAGCGCCGCGGTGACGACAGCGAGCGCGTACGAAACGACCGACCGCCGCCAGATCAGCAGCACGAGGATCGGTACGCACCAGATCCAGTGGTGTGTCCAGGTCACCGGCGAGACCAGCAGGCCGCCGATCGCGCAGGTGGTCAGCGCGAACACCGGTTCCGCGACGCGCACGATCACGAACGCGGTCAGCGCGACCACCGCGACCGCGGCGAGCATCCAGACGATCTCCTCGGCCGAGCCGAGCCCGAACCGCGCGAGCATCCCGCGCAGCGACTGGTTGCCGACGTAGCCGCGATCGCCGATGCGGCTGGTGTCGAAGAGGACGTTCGTCCAGAACTTCGCCGACGCGCCGGGCGCGACCGCGAACATCAGCAGACCCGCACCGAGGAATCCGGCGACGACCCGGGCCGAGGAGCGGAAGTCCTTGCGGAACAAGAAGAACAGGATGAAGAACGCCGGGGTCAGCTTGATCGCCGCGGCGACGCCGATCAACAGTCCCTTCGTGCGGGCGCGGCCCGGCAGCAGGGCGTCGAGCACGACCATCAGCATCAGCAGGGTGTTGATCTGGCCGAAGCCGAGCGTCGAGCGGACAGGCTCCATGATCCCGCCGGCGGCCTGTGCCCCGATCGCCGCCAGTACGGCGATCGCGCGACCCCGTACCGCGGAACGGTCGGTGAGCGAGCCGTTGAGCGTCGCGACGAAGAGGTACACGACGATCCCGCCCGCGATGATCGACGCGAGCCCGAGCAGTCTCGTCGCGAGTGCCGTGGACAGCAGCGTGCCGGGCGTGAACACCGCCGCCGCGAACGGCGTGTAGGTGAAGGGCAGCCAGCCCCCGTGGGTCTGCACCCACGTGCCGTACGGATCGCCGGAGTCCAGGAGCAGCCGGGAGCCGCCGACGTAGACCTCGAGGTCCTGGCCGTCGAACACCTTCATCGTGAACAGCACGCCGACCACGACGACTTCGAGCGCGATCAGCGCCCCCGCGAGTTTCCGCCCCGACAATCCCACCAGCACCCGGCGAGGCTACCCACCGCTACCTCGCAATTCGGCACCTGGTTGCGGTAGTACGCGATGCGCACTTTCGCAACCAGGTGCCGAATTGCATGGTCAGGCGAGGGCCTGGGTCGGTGGGAGCCGGGCCGCGCGCATCGCCGGATAGGCACCGGCGACGGCACCGACCAGCGCCGAGACCCCGACCCCGCCGAGCAGGGCGCCGACGGGGAGCACCGCAGGCCAGCCCTGGCTCAGCGCGTATCCGGACGTCACGAGGACGCCGACCAGCACCCCGGCGATCCCGCCGAGCCCCGACAACAGCACCGACTCGGCCAAGAACTGGCCTCTCACCTGCCGTTTCGTCGCCCCGAGCGCGCGGCGGAGGCCGATCTCCCGGCGCCGCTCCAGCACCGAGATCACCATCGTGTTGGCCACCCCGACGCCGCCGACCAGCAACGCCACCCCGCCGAGCCCGAGGAACAGCGCGCTGTAGGTGTTCTCCGTCAGCTTCTGCGCCTCCAGCGCCTCCGACGGACGACGCACCTCGACCTCGTTCGGCGCCTCCGGGTTCATCGTCTGCGCGAGCACCGATCGGACGTTCTCGACCTGCGCGTCCTTCGCCCGCACGTACACGTTGGTCGGATGCCCCTTGAAGCCGAGCAGCCGCACAGCCGCGTCCCAGCCGACCAGCGCCGAGCGCTCGATCTCGGGCGCCAGCGGCGTCGGCCCGAGGATCCCGCCCACGGTGAACCACTTGCCGCCGATGAACACCTGCGGCGGTTTCGCCTGGTCGATGTGGTCGATCCCGAGCCGTGCGGCCGCGACCGAACCCAGCACGACGACCGGGTAGTCACGGGTCGCGCCCCGCAGGAACCGGCCGTCGCGAACGGCGCCGCCGATGACGTCGAGCAGCTCCGGCGTCGCCGCGAAGACCGACAGTCCGGACGTCTCGTCCTTGTCGATCTTGTCCGTCCGCCGGACGGACGCCCCGGTGGCGCCGGTCGCGGACGCCGCCGTCACCGGGGCGATCCGCTTCGCCATCGGCACCGCGCTGTCGGGCAAGGTCGCGTCGCTGCCGAACATCGTCTTGCCCGGCCCCGCCGAAAGCAGGTTGGTGCCGAGCGCGGCCAGCTGGTCTTGCAACGCCTTCGCGCCCGACGCCGGGATCGCGAGCACCGCCACCATCGCGGCGATCCCGATCCCGATGCCGAGCGCGGACAGCACCGCGCGCATCGGCCGCGTCCGCATCCCGTGCGCGCCGAGGGTCAGCACGTCACGCGGGCCGAGCCGGGCCGGATCCGGCGTCCTGTCGAGCACGGGCGCGCTCACACCAGCACCCCCGTCCCGGTGTCGAGCCGGATCCGGCCGTCCCGCAGCTCGATCCGCCGCGGGATGCCCGCCGCGATCTCCCGGTCGTGCGTGATGATCACGACCGTCGTCCCCTGCGAACTCAACGTGGCGAGCAGGTTGAGGATCGCCGCGCCGTTGCCCGTGTCGAGGTTCCCCGTCGGCTCGTCGGCCAGCAGGATCGACGGCGAGTTGACGACCGCCCTCGCGATCGCCACCCGCTGCCGTTCCCCGCCGGAGAGCTCGCTCGGGAAATGACTCGCCCGATGCGCGAGGCCGACCCTGTCGAGCGCGGCCAGCGCCCGCTCGTGCCGTTTCCGCCGCGGCACCCCCGCGTACAGCAGCCCCGTCGCGACGTTGTCGACCGCGCTCACCCCCTCACTGAGGAAGAACTGCTGGAACACGAAGCCGATCCACCGCGACCGCAACGCGGAAAGCTTGCGGTCGGGCAGTTTCGCCACGTCGTGCCCGCGCAGTTCGATGACACCGTTGGTCGGCCGGTCCAGCGTGCCCATCAGCTGCAGGAGCGTGGACTTGCCGGAACCGGACGGCCCGAGGATGGCGACCATCTCCCTGTCCTCGATGGACAGGGTCACTTCGTGCAGGGCGCGCACGCCGCCGGGATAGGTGCGCGAGGCGTTGCGCACGGCCAGCACCGGGGTCATGACGTCGTCACCACCCGCATCCCGGCGGCGAGGCCGGTGCCGGTGACTTCGACGCGGCCACCGGAGAACAGACCGGTCTTCACCGCGACGAGGCGCCGTTTGCCGCCTTCGTCGACCTCGACGGCGTAGCCGCCCTCGGCGAGCGCGAGCAGCGCCCCGACCGGGACCGCCAGCACTCCACTGTGGACTTCCTTGGTGAACCGCACCGAGACCGGCGTCGAATCGAGCGACCCCGCCGCGGCCGGATCGTCCAGCTTGATCTTGACCTTGATCTTCGGTTTGCCGTCGTCCTGCCCGGCGCCGTCCTTGCCGTTCTCGGCGACCTTGCCGACCTCGGTGATCACGCCGTCGGTGGACTTGCCGCCGGTGATGTCGACCCCGACCTTGTCCCCCGCCTTGGCGATGGCCTGCTTGGCGGCGTCGAGCTTGACCTCGACGAGACGCTCGGTGCCGGTGTACTTCAGCAGGTCGCCGCCGCCGGGACCGCCGAGCTGCGCGGCGAGCTGCGAAACCCGGATCTCGCCCGGCGCGAGGACGACGTCGCCCTGGCCGAAGGCACCGGTCTGCTCGACCCCCAGCGACTTCTGCCACTTCTTGATCGCGGCGGCGGTGGCCGAGGTGAACTTCTTGTCGGGCGTGCCGAACCCGCCGAAACCGAGCGCCTTCAGGTTCTCTTCCAGCTGCTTGACGTCCGGTCCGTCCGTGGCCCCGTCCGCGAGGTCACGGAAGAACGGCAGCGTGCCGTAGAACAACGAGACCGGTTTGGCGTCGACGCCGTAGACCGCCTTGCCGCGCGTGAGCACGGCGCCCGGGTCCGGCAGGGACGTGATGGTGCCCTGTTTCCGGCCGGCGAGGGCGTTTTCCGCGCCGTAGCCGAGTGTTCCGTTCGCCTCTTCCTCCTCCTGCAGGTCGGCCTTCTCGACCTTCGCGGTCTCGACCGGCGGCGGTGCCTGCCCGACCTGCTGCGCCTCCGACGTGACCCTGGTCAGCACGACCACCGACATCGTCCCGGCCACGACGACGAGGACCGCCGCGATGATGAACCAGCGCGCCCGGCGCGAACGCCGGGCGCCGCCGGGTCCTTCGTGTCCGCTCATTTCGCCGGGGCCGCCCTCATGCTCATGCCGAGACCACAGGCCTTCGCCGCTTCTTCGAACTTCTTCGGGTCGCCGCCCGCGTCACCCAGCGCGATGGCGGCGCCGCCCTTGCCCGCGGGCTCGGGGTCCGGGAAGTCGATGCCGTGGTCGCGCATGCACTTGGCTTCCTTGCGCATCTTGTCGAGTTCTTCCGGCGTGGGCGGCTTGATCTCGCCGCCGTTCGGTAGCAGCTTGCGGCACGCCTCGTCCGCGACCTTCATCTTGTTCTCGTCGAGCCGGGCGTCGCCCGCGTCGATGGAGATGGTGCCCTGCGAGTCACCGTTGGTCTTGGGATCCGGCATGTTGATCCCGTGTTCGCGCATGCACTTCGCGAAGTTGCGCATCTTGTCCTCATCGGACACGTTGTCGGCCTGTTTCCCGTCGCCCGCACCGGCGGCTGGCGGCGACGAGATCGAGGCGACCTTGTCGCCGCCGTCCCCGCCACCACCGCAGCCGGCCAGCGCGAGGACCGCTCCGGCGATCAGTACCGCCATCGGTCGTTTCCGCATCGCTGCTCCTTCGGTCGTCTTGGCGACCCGATTTCTACGGAGGCGGCGATTCCGGCGCGGTAAGCGAAGTCGCTTATGCAGCGCTTACCGTCCCAGTCAGCGGAACAGAGATCGGATGTATCCAGCCTCTTTCCGGGTGAACTAGCGACCTGACGCGCCTTTCGGAGGTTCACATCGGATCTCTGGCTTCTTAGAGTCCTCGACGTCCACACCTCAGCGAGGAGGAGTGCATGAATCGCCGCAAGCCACTCCGGGCCCTGGCGGCCCTCGTCATCGCGACCACCGCACTGGGCGTCCTGCCCGCTGCCACGGAGGCCGCGCCACTCCCGTCGGATCATGCCTACGACGACCCGTTCACCGCCGACCGGACGCGCTGGTGGCGCGACGACCGGTTCGGCCAGTTCATCCATTTCGGCGCGTACTCCCAGCTGCAGGGGAAGTACATCCGCCCTGATGGAAGCGTTTGCCAGGACGCCGAATGGATCCAGCGGAACTGTCAGATCCCGCGTGCCGAATACGAACAGATGGCCGCGAAGTTCAACCCGTCCGGCTTCGACGCGAACGCCATCGCGCAGACCGCCAAGGACGCCGGGCAGAAGTACGTGGTGATCACCTCGAAACACCACGAGGGTTACGCGATGTGGCCGACGAAGGTCAACAAATTCAACCTCCGCGACCATTCGTCGTTCGACAAGAACCGCGACATCCTCGCCGAACTGAAACGCGCCACGGCCGCGCGGGACGTCAAACTCGGCTTCTACTACTCGATCTGGGATTGGCACGATCCCGACTTCCCGGATCCGGCGACGTTCCCGAAGTACAAGGAGCGGATGTACGCCCAGCTCAAGGAACTCGTCGACAACTACCACCCGGCGGTGCTGTGGTTCGACGGCGAATGGAGCACCGACCGGCCGAACAATCCTTGGTCCGAAAAGGACGGCGAGGAGCTGGAGGCCTACGTCCGGAGCCTCGATCCGTCCATTGTGGTCAACAACCGCGTCGGCAAACGCCGGGTGGTCGACGGCGACACGGGAACGCCCGAACAGGAGATCCCGGACAAACCTGTCGACGGGCAGCTGTGGGAATCGTGCATGACCCTCAACGGCAGCTGGGGCTACACCGAATGGGACCACAACTGGAAGTCCGCGGCGGATCTGACCAGGAAACTGCTCTCGATCGCCGGCCGCAGCGGCAATTTCCTGCTCAACGTCGGCCCCGATCGCAACGGCCGGGTGCCGCAGGAATCCGTCGACAGGCTGAAGCAGATGGGACAGTGGCTGCGGACGGCCAAGCAGTCCTCCGCCGTCTACGGTGCGGGCGCGCCGGGCCTCGTCGCGGAACCTCAGTGGGGCGTGGTCAGCAGGCGTGACAACAAGCTTTACGCGTCGGTGTTCGATTGGCCCGCTTCGGGCGGTTCACTGACACTCGACGCATTGGCGCCATTCCGAGTCCGCGACGCGCGGGTGCTCGGTAGCGGACAACGCGTGAAGGTCGAGCAGACGTCCGGAAGCGTGAAACTCACGCCGTCGGGCGGCCGGACGAACGACGTCGCGACCGTCATCGAGCTGAGCGTCGACCCCCTGCCGCAGGCACCCGCCGGACGCGGCACCGGGCTGACCGCCGAGTACTGGCCGAACGCGGACTTCACCGGGACGCCGTCGGTGCGCCGGGTCGAGCCGGGCGTGAACCACAACTGGAAGTTCACCGGCTCCCCCGACGCGAAGATCCCGGCGGAGAGCTTCTCGTCGCGCTGGAGTGGCCGGGTCACCGCGCGGGACACCGGGAAGTACACGTTCACCACGGTTTCGGACGACACCGTGCGACTGTGGGTCGACGGGAAACTCCTGATCGACAACACCACACCGCACGGGCCGAGTATCGACAAAGCGACTCTGGACCTGGTCGCCGGGAGGTCGTACGCGATCCGGCTCGAACAGACCGAACGCGGCGGTGAGGCGTCGATGAAACTGCTGTGGTCCAGTCCGAACACTCGCCAGCAGGTGATCCCGGCGCGGCAGTTGCACCCGGCCGGATAACGGCGTGCTTGGAGCCGGAGCTCGCATGTCTCCAGCCGTAACTCGCGTGCTTGGAGCCGGATCACATGAGTTCCGGCTCCAAGCACGCGAGTTCCGGCTCCAAGCACGCCACCCGGTCGGCTGATCCACGCTTATCCCGCGCTTACCCCCCTCCGGGGCAGACTGGCCCGGTGAGAGTGCTGGTAGTGGAAGACGAGCGGCTCCTGGCGGACACGATCGCCGAGGGCCTGCGACGGTTCTCCATGGCCGTCGACGTCTGCTACGACGGCGCGCAGGCCCTGGACCGGGTGGGGGTGCACGGCTACGACGTCGTCGTGCTCGACAGGGACCTCCCCGTCGTGCACGGCGACGAGGTCTGCGCCGCGGTACTGAAGACGGGCGGCGAGGCGCGGGTCCTGATGTTGACGGCCGCCGCCGACGTCAACGACCGGGTCGCCGGGCTCGGCCTCGGCGCCGACGACTACCTGACGAAGCCGTTCGCGTTCGCCGAACTCGTCGCGAGGGTGCAGGCGCTGTCGCGGCGCGCGCGGCCTGCGCTGCCGCCGGTGCTGGAGCGCGGTGGTGTCGTCCTCGACCTGCCCCGGCACCAGGCGTCGCGTGACGGCCGGTTCCTTCCCTTGTCCCCCAAGGAATTCGCGGTACTGGAGGTGTTGATGCGCGCCGAAGGGACCGTGGTCAGCGCGGAAGAACTGCTGGAGAAGGCGTGGGACGAGCACGCCGACCCGTTCACGAACGCCGTCCGGGTGGCGATGATGACGTTGCGGCGCAAACTCGGCGAACCGCCGCTGATCGAGACCGTGCCCGGCGCCGGGTACCGGTTCGGGTCGTGAAACCGCTCCGGCTCTCCGTCCGCACCAAGCTGACGGCGCTCTACGGCGGGGCGTTCCTGATCGTCGGCCTCGCGTTGCTGATCGTCAACTACCTTTTGGTGAGTTCGAAGCTGCCGGACACGGCCGCCTTCGCCGACACCGCCGCGGGCATCTCGGTCCAGCGTGCCGAGGCGTACCCGATGGACACGGCGACCATCATGCCCGTCGAGCGCGCCCAGGCGACGCAGCTGGTCGCGACCTCGATCACCGAATACCGCTCGGACGTCCTGTCGACGCTGCTGTGGCAATCGCTGGTGGCGCTGACGATCGCCGGCGCGCTCGCGGTGCTGCTCGGCTGGCTGATGGCGAGCCGCGTGCTGCGGCCGCTGCACGCGATCACCTCCACCGCGCGGAAACTCGAAGTGGAGAACCTCGACCGCCGGATCGACCTCGACGGCCCCGACGACGAACTCAAGGAACTCGCGGACACCTTCGACGGCATGCTCGACAGGCTCGCCGTGTCGTTCGACAGCCAGAAACGCTTCGTCGCCAACGCCTCCCACGAGCTCCGGACCCCCCTCGCCGTGCAGCGCACGCTGGTCGAGGTGGCGATGGCCGATCCCGACGTCAGCCCGGAGGTCCGGAAACTCGGCGAACACCTGATCTACACCAACGAACGCAGCGAACGGATGATCGAGGGCCTGCTCGTGCTCGCCCGCAGCGATCGCGGCCTGGCCGCGCGCAGCCCTGTGCGGCTGGACGAGGTCGCGGCGACGGTGATCCGGTCGGCGTCGGCGATGGCCGAGGAAGCGGGCGTCACGGTGGAGTCGCGGCTGCGGCCGCGGACGGTGTCCGGCGACCCCGTGCTGCTGGAACGGCTGGTCACGAACCTCGTGCACAACGCCATCACCTACAACCGCAAGGGCGGCTGGATCCACATCGACGTCGGCGGCGATCCGGCGCTGGTGGTGCGCAACACCGGTCCGCAGGTGCCGTTGGACGCCGTGCCCGCGCTGTTCGAGCCGTTCCGGCGGCTCTCGGGCGACCGGACCGGGGACTCGCGCAACGCCGGGCTCGGGCTGTCGATCGTCCGGTCCATCGCGACGGCGCACGCCGGTACAGCGGGCGCGGAACCCGGCGGCCGGGGCGGCGGACTGGTCGTCCGGGTGCGGCTGCCTTAGATTCCCCCGATCGTGACGGTGTGTGTCCGGCGAGTCACTCTGCGAGCCGCAGATTGCTCCAGCAGAATGCACTTGCGGTCATGAACAAAATAGTGAGCAGGACACATGACATCGGCGCGCCTCACACGTCAAGGCGACGCGCCGTTTTAACGTGGACACCCACAAAGGTGAAGAATCGGGGAGGCGAGAATGCGAGCGCTACGGGTGGTCGGGCTGCACGAGGACGGTAAATCCGTCGTGTGCGAAGACCCGGCGAGCCGCACGCGCTTCCTGCTCCCCGCGGACGAGAGGTTGCGAGCGGCGGCGAGGGGTGACATCACCCGCCTCGGCCAGATCGAGATCGAGTTGGAGAGCCAAATGCGGCCACGCGAGATCCAGGCACGAATCCGGGCCGGTGAGTCCGTGGAGCAGGTCGCGAGCAGCGCTGGCGTCACGGTGCAGCGCGTCGAGCGGTTCGCGTACCCGGTCCTGCTCGAGCGTTCGCGCACCGCCGAACTGGCCCAGCGCGCGCACCCGATCCGCGAAGACGGCCCCGACGTGCAGACGCTCGGCGAGGTCATGGCGCACTCGTTCGGTCTCCGCGGCCACGACTACAGCCAAGCGACCTGGGATTCCTGGCGCGGCGACGACGGCAAGTGGGTCGTCGTGCTGAGCTGGAAGGCAGGCCGTTCGGACAACCGCGCGCACTGGTCGTTCGCGCCCGGCGCGCACGGCGGCACCGTGCAGGCGCTCGACGAAAACGCCGAAGTCCTGCTCAACCCCAACGCCTACCGCGCCCCGCGCACGGTCCGGGCGCTGGACCCGGCCAAGGAGCCGGCCGTCCAGCCCACCCTCGACAGTGCTCCGGACGAGCCGATCGCGAAAGTGATCGACGCGCCGATCGCGGAGCCCGGAAAAGATGTCGAACCACCGCTTCCGGCTGACGAGCCGGAGGAAGTGGCCGAACCCGCTCCACGGGCGAAGGGGAAGAAGAACCACCCCATCGTTCCATCCTGGGAAGACGTCCTCTTGGGCGTCCGATCGCAACGAGGTTGAATTCGCACGTAATGGCCCCTTCCGGTGGAGGGGCCATTACGTGCGTCCGGGGACCTGCGCGATCAGGAACTTCGGCGCGACGAGGCAATACGCGTCGGTGACTATCCGTTCGATCTCGGCCCAGTCGACGTCGACGTCCAGCCGGACCCCGATCCAGCCACTGTGCCCGACGTACGGCGGCCGGAAGAACCGCTCCGGCTCGGCGCCCACCAGCTCTTCCTGCGCGCCGGACGGCGCCGGGCACCAGAAGGCGACCTTGTCGTCGTGATGGTGGTGGTCGGCGTACTTGACGAACGTCTTCTTGCCGCGGACGAACCACGCCGGCTCGCCGTGACTGAGGCGCTCGGTGGCCTCCGGCAGCGCGAGGCACAGCCGTCTGAGTGAAATGAGCGGATCACCGGCCATGGATCTCAGTATCCTCGTGCCGGGGGGATACGCATGCACGATCGGTACACCCGCACCGTCCGGTTGCGTTTCGAGGTGTTCACCGGGGCGCCGTACGCCCACGTGTCGCCGATGCACTGGCAGATCGACCCGGCGAGTGTGCGCGGGATCGCCCGGGACCGCGGCTACCTGGAAATCCAGCCGATGCACCAGGGCTGCCTCAGTTTCCGGCACGCGCCGCACCAGATCCCTTCGGCACCCCTCTTCGACGGCCCCGACAGGCCGGGCAAGGACCGGGAACGCTGGCTGCTCAACCATCTCGGCGGCGCGGACCGGCTCTGGGTCAGCCTCAAGCACGCGAACCTCTCCGCCCGGCGTGTCGTGGAAGTCGCCGAAACGGAGGGGTTCCGGGTCGCCGCGCAGTTCGTCGATCGGAACGACCGGGTCCTCCTGCTCAGCCGTGATCCCTCCCCACCGCGGCTCCCCTTGCCGGCGCCGGCGGGGCCCGGGTTCCGCTACGCCTGGCTGAACTACATCGCGCCGGTGCTGGTCTTCGTCCTGCTCGCCATCGCGGCGATCTTCGTGGGAGGGCCGAACGAATTCGAAGACCCGCTTTCCTCACTGCTGTTCCTGGCGGCGGTCGTCTGCGCCATCCCTGCCGCTTTCACCACCAGCCTGTTCCCGCGCACCAGCCGTATCGGCTGGCTCGCACGGGAATTCGACGGCAGCCCCCGGGTGGAGTTCGCGCTGCGGTCCTATCAGATCTCCGCGGACCTGGTCATGCAGATAGCCGGGTATCACGGCTATCTGTTTTACGGGCAAAGGGCGACGCAGGCGGGCGGGCCGATCCTCCAGTTCCGCAAACGCGTCTGACTAGAAGACGACGATCAGCACGCCGATCCACGCGATCACGATCCCCACGGCCGCGCCGAAGGACGCCCACCGCACGATCGGCACCCGCCGCGCCAGCCACAGCGACGGCGCGATCCCGGCTGTCACGACGGCGGACGCGAGCAGCGCCAGCCAGCCGTTGGTCTCGCGCGCGAGGGTGTTCGCGAGCGCCAGCATCGCCACGACGACCACGGCCGCGACGAACGCGGAGATGGTCAGCCCGGTCAACCACGGGGTCGGTTCCCCGGCGGGATCCGGTGCGCCGAAAAGCCGCCGCGCGAGTTCGCTGCGGGGCGTGGGGGCGGGCGGGTCGATGATGACGCCGTCACCGGAGACGGGGTCGACGAACCGGACCGAGGTGCCCATCGTGGCGGCGACCCGCTGGGCAAGCTGGCGGCCTCGCTGGGAAACCACGGACACGGCCTCGGTGCCGGGGTCGCCGGGGTGGGCGGCGCCGACGGCGGACGCGACGCGCGCCCACTCGTGCAGCGCCTGGGCGAGGTCCGAACCGATCGCGAGTGAGTGCGGGTCCACCTCGCGCGCGCTTTCGCCGCCCGGCCCGGCCAGCACCGCGCGTCCCTCACGGATCCGCAATTCCATGGGTTCTCCTCGTGATCGCTCGGGTGCTCACGATAGCGGTGGACGCGTCTCGTAGAACGCGATCGCGCCCGCCGTGGCGACATTCAGCGAATCGACGCCCTCCGGCATCGGGATCCGCACCGCGATGTCGGCGGCGGCGATGGCCTCGCCGGTCAGGCCGGGGCCTTCGGCACCCAGCATCAGCGCGACCTTCTCCGGTGTTTGATCCCGTAACTGGCGCAGCGAAACGGAATCCGCACGAGGAGTGAGGGCCGCGATACGAAAACCGCGTTCCCGCAGCAGTTCCAGGTCGCCGGGCCACGAGCCGAACGTGGCGAACGGGACGCGCAGCACGTGCCCCATCGAAACGCGGACGCTGCGCCGGTACAGCGGATCCGAGCATCCGGCGCCGAGCAGGACCCCGTCGACGCCGAGCGCGGCCGCGTTGCGGAACAGCGAGCCGAGGTTCTCGTGGTCACCGACGCCTTCGAGCACCGCGAGCACGCGGGCGCCGTCGATGACGTCTTCGACCGTCGACGGTGGGACGGGCCGGTCGGCGACGGCCAGGATGCCGCGATTCAGGTGGAATCCGACCACGTCGGCCATCGTCGAGGCCGAGGTCACATAGCCGGGGACGTCGACGCGGTCCAGGTCGTCGCCCAATTCGTGGAACCGCCGTTCCACGCCGAGGAGGGCACGGACCGGATACCGGGACCTGAGAAGACGTTCGACCACGACGGTGCCTTCGGCGATCACAAAGCCACGCCCGCCCGGCCTGTCGGGCCGCCGATCGGCTGTGGACAAGTCGCGGAAGTCGTCGAGCCGCGGGTCGCCGGAGTCGTCGATGGTGATCAATTCAGCCACCAGGAGAGTGTGTCATCCACCCACTGCGGGCCGTTTGCGTCCGAACGTCCACGGGGAGGTGGTACGAACGGGCGTATTTTGCTGTAAGTTAACCCCTGGTGACAGAGAGCACCAGTTTGGCCGCTAGCCGGGCGACAGCGATGCGTGAAACCGTTGGGCCGCCTGGCAGTCCCGCCTGGATCCCGCGGAGCGTGGCCAATGAGGAGCTCGACGAACATGGGTAAGAATCTTTCGGCGGACCCCTGTGAACCGCAAGATCGCGGACGTTATCGCCGAAAGGTCCAGCGTTGTCTCGACACGTTGGCCCGCATGCTCACCGACGGGAGCTTTTCCTTCCCCCGCAAGAACATCGGGCTCGAAGTCGAACTCAATCTCGTGGACGCCGAGCTGCGCCCGTCGATGACGAACACGACGGTGCTGGAGGCGTTGAACGATCCGTCGTTCACCACCGAACTCGGCCAGCACAACCTGGAACTCAACGTGCCGCCACGGCCGCTGGCCGGCGAGTCCGCGCTGCAACTGGAGGACGACCTCCGCGCGTATCTGGGCGCCGCCGCGCGCAAGGCCGAGGAATCCGGCGCTTCGCTGGCGATGATCGGCATCCTTCCGACGCTGCGGCACGAGCACTTCGACCAGAAGTGGCTCACCAACAACGCGCGGTATTCGCTGCTCAACGACCGGATCTTCGCCGCGCGCGGCGAGCGCACGGTGCTCTCGATGGAGGGCGCGCCCCTGCCCGGCAGACAACCCGAGCGGCTGCGCAGCTACTCCGAATCGATCCTCCCCGAGGCCGCCTGCACCTCGGTCCAGCTGCATCTGCAGGTCGCGCCGGAGGAGTTCGCGGCGCATTGGAACGCGGCGCAGGCGCTGGCCGGGGTCCAGATCGCGGTCGGCGCGAACTCGCCGTTCCTGCTCGGCAAGACCCTCTGGCACGAGACGCGGATCCCGCTGTTCCTGCAGGCCACGGACACCCGCCCGGAGGAGTTGAAGAACCAGGGCGTGCGGCCGAGGGTGTGGTTCGGCGAGCGCTGGATCACGTCGATCTTCGACCTGTTCGAGGAGAACGTCCGGTATTTTCCCGGCCTGTTGCCCGAGACCGACCGGGAAGACCCGATCGAAGCGCTCGACTCCGGCCAGGCCCCGAAACTCACCGAACTGCGGATGCACAACGGCACCGTCTGGCGCTGGAACCGGCCGGTCTACGACGTCGTCGACGGCATGCCGCATCTGCGGGTGGAGAACCGGGTGCTGCCCGCCGGCCCGACCGTCATCGACATGGTCGCGAACGCGGCCTTCTTCTACGGCGCTCAAAGGGCTCTCGCCGAAGCCGACCGTCCAGTGTGGACACAGATGTCGTTCCAGGCGGCCGAGGAGAACATGTACGCGGGGGCGCGCCGGGGTTTCGACGCGCAGCTGTACTGGCCGGGTATCGGCTGGATCCCGCCGGACGAGCTGGTGCTCCGGGTCCTGCTGCCGCTGGCACACGAGGGGTTACGCCGATCGGATGTTTCGGACGAGGCGAGAGAGCGCTATCTGGGCGTCATCGAGCAGCGGTGTCTCACCAGGCGGACCGGCTCGGCGTGGCAGCGGGAGTACGTCCTGCGCGCGGAGGAGCGCGGCGCCGAGCGGGAAACCGCGCTGAACCGGATGCTGGGCCGATACCTGGAGCTGTCGGCGACCGACACGCCGGTGCACACCTGGCCACTGGAGGCCTAAGGTTCCCTTCCAGGGAGGTGGCTCGTGCCCAAGATCATCGGCCGGTCGCTGGAGGAGCACCGGCGCGAGGTCCGCAGCAGGGTGTTCGACGTCCTGCGCGGGCAGCTGTACGAGCGCGGGTTCGACGCGGTCACGCTCGCGGGTGTCGCCGCCGAAGCGGGCCTCGGCCGGACGGCGATGTACAACCACTTCCCCGACAAGGAAAGCCTGCTGGTCGCCTTTGTCGAGGACGAGGCGACGAGGTACGTCGAACGGCTGACCGCGGCCGTCGCGACCGCCGACACCCCGGTCGCGAAGCTCTCGACGTTCGTCCGGCTGCAACTGCGGGTGCTGGCCGAGTACCACCTGCCGCCGGGGACCGCGCTCGCGTCGGCGCTGGCTCCCGCGGCGTACCGGCGGATCAGCGCGCACGCCGACCCCATCACCGGCCAGCTGCGCGAGATCCTCGCCGAGGGGGTGCCGGAGGAGGACCCCGACGTGCTGATCCCGATGATCACCGCCGCGCTGGGCAGCCGTCAGGTGGTCGACGTACCACCCGAACGGCTGGACGACGCGATCGAGGGAGCCGTCCGTTTCGTGCTCAGAGCGGTCGGAATGGCGGAAAACCCCGAAGATTAGGGTAGCCTAACCCGCAGTTGTGCCTTACGATCTTTCTGACAGCATGTCAGATCGATGCTTGGAGGCTCTGTCCATGCCGGTGACCACCGACGTCGAATCCGGGCCGTTCTCCGCGAACCTGCGCGCCTCCACCATGGCCGCCCACGAGCGGGCCAACCACTCCGAGTACATGAACGCGCTGCTCGGCGGCGAGCTCTCGCTCGAGGGGTACACCCGGCTGGCCATCCAGTACTACTTCATCTACCAGGCCATCGAGCGCGCCGCCGACAAGCTGGCGCAGGACCCGGTGGCGGGCAAGTTCGTCTTCGAGGAGCTGCGGCGGCTGCCGAGCCTCGAACGCGACCTCGAACACCTCATCGGCCCGAAGTGGCGCGAGACCGTCCGCCCGCTGCCCTCGACAGAGCGCTACGCGCGGCGCGTGGCCGAGGCGTCGGACTGGTCCGGCGGGTTCGTCGCCCACCACTACACCCGCTACCTCGGCGACATCGCCGGCGGCCAGGTCATCCGGCGGCTGCTGGAGCGCAAGTACGCCGTGAGCGAGGCGGGCTCGCTGTTCTACCACTTCGACCAGCTGGGCAGCGCGCCCAAGTTCCGGGACAACTACCGCGAACAGCTGAACTCGGCGCCGTGGAGCGAGGACGAACGCGCGCGGCTGATCGCGGAGGCGATCACGGCCTTCGAGTGCAACATCGCGGTCTTCGACGAGCTGGCGAGCGAGCTGGACTCGTACCGGGCCGCCTGATCTCGGCCGGCGCACCGTCCGGCAAGTGTCATGAAAGGGTCGTTCAGGACGGTTTTCGTCCTGAACGACCCTTTCATGACATCCCGGGTGGCGAGGTAGGGCTGACCCCACCCCGCGATCGGCGGCCCACCGGATCCCTTCACCCCGGGGAAATCCCTGGTTTTCAAGGCATGTTCCGGATCGCGGCCACCGCCGCACTGTTGACCCTCACGACAGTCTTGGCGGCTCCCGCGGCCCAGGCGGCGACACCTGCTTCCGCCGCCGGGGTCTTCGACGAGATCATCCCGCGAAGCCTCGCCGAGCATCACATCCCCGGCGCGGCCGTGGTCGTCGTCGAAGGCGGCAAGACGGTGTTCTCGGCGGGCTACGGCGTGGCCTCGGTGGACACCCAGGCGAAGGTGGACCCCGAGCGCACCGGGTTCCTGATCAACTCGGTCGGCAAGTCGATCGCCGCGACCGCCGCGATGCAGCTCGTCGAACAGGGCAAGCTGGCACTGGACGCCGACGTCAACACGTACCTGAAGTCGTTCAAGATCCCCGAAACCTACCCCGGCCGTCCGGTCACCCTGTTCTCCCTGCTGACCCACACCGCGGGCTTCCGCGCGGATCACCTACACGGTGGTTTCGATGTCCTTGCTGGCCTTCCTCGGGGTGGACGCCTCTTATCACCTGGTGGGATTGCCCTATCTGGCTTGATGACCGCCGTCACATCGCCTTGACCTCCAGCTAACTGGAGCTAGCAGGGTGGGTTTCAGGCGGTGGCCTCAACGGGTACAGCCGCTACGAACGGGTCGTTCCACCTGGGGAGAAACGCGGCGCCCCCGGTCGCCGCAAACGGGTGAAGACGACTAAGTTCGTCCTTGGAAGCTTGTGTCGAAGACAGAAGGAGGGCCGATGGCCCGCTACGTGCTCCCCGATCTCGACTATGACTACAGCGCCCTGGCGCCGCACATCTCTGGCGAGATCAACGAGCTGCACCACAGCAAGCACCACGCGACCTACGTCAAGGGCGCGAACGACACGCTCGACAAGATCGCCGAAGCCCGCGACGCCGGCAACTTCGGTGACATCGTCGGCCTGCAGACCACGCTGGCGTTCCACCTGGCCGGGCACGCCAACCACGTCGTGTGGTGGAAGATCCTCTCCCCGGAAGGCGGCGACAAGCCGACCGGCGAGCTGGCCTCCGCGATCGACGAGGCGTTCGGCTCCTTCGACAAGTTCAAGGCGCAGTTCACCGCGGTCGCCACCACGATCCAGGGCAACGGCTGGGCCGCGCTCTCCTGGGACCCGATCGGCAAGACGCTGATCACCCAGCAGCTGCGCGACCACCACAACAACCTGGTCCTGCCGACCACGCCGATCCTGCTGGTCGACGTCTGGGAGCACGCGTTCTACCTGGACTACAAGAACGTGAAGCCGAAGTACGTCGAAGCCCTGTGGAACATCTTCAACTGGGCCGAGATCTCCAAGCGGTTCGACAACGCCGTCGCCGGTGGCAACGGCCTGCTGCTCGGCTGATTTCCCGCCACGAATCGGGGCTCTCCTGCCGGGAGGGCCCCGTTTTTCGTTCCTTGACCTCCAGCGAAGTGGAGGTGTCAAGGTGGTCGTATGGACGTCGCCGCATATCTCGACCGCCTCGGACTGGACCGCCCCGCCACCGTGGACGTCGCCGCGCTGCGGGTACTGCAGGAACGCCACCTCGCGGTGGTCCCGTTCGAGAATCTGAGCATCCACCTCGGCGAGCCGATCGTCCTGGACACCGAAGCGCTGTTCGACAAGATCGTGCGGCGGCGTCGCGGCGGCTTCTGTTACGAGCTCAACGGGCTCTTCGCCGCCTTACTGCGGGAGCTCGGTTTCGACGCCGAGCTGAAGGCGGCGAAGGTGTTCGGGCCGGACGGCACCCTCGGGCCGCCGTTCGACCACGCGGCCATCCGCGTCGAACTGGACGAGCCGTGGCTGGCCGACGTCGGCTTCAGCCGGTTCAGCCGCTTCCCGCTGCGGCTGTCCGCTACCGAGCCGCAGGCCGACCCGGACGGCGAGTTCCTGTTCCTCGACGCGCCCTACGGCGACATCGACGTCCTCCTGGACGGCAAGCCCCAGTACCGGATCGAGCCGCGGACGCGGGCGCTGGCCGAGTTCGTCCCGACGGCGTTCTGGCAGGCGACGTCGCCGGACTCGCATTTCACGCGGGGGCCGGCCTGTTCACTGCCGGGCAGCCACGGCCGGGTCACGCTGTCGGGTGACAAGCTGATCGTCACGACCCACGGCGTCCGCGAGGAGACCAGGCTTTCGAGTGATCAGGAGATCCTGGACGCCTACCGGAAGGAGTTCGGGATCGAACTCACCCGGGTGCCGGAACGGCCTTGACCGGATCGGCGGGGTCATCGACCATGAACCCCCGGAATGAACGAAGCCCCGCCTCCGGGGGTGACCCGGTTGCGGGGCTTCGTCCGTTCCCGAACTGACTGCCGCTCCCACCACGAAGCGGACATGTATGAGGTTAGCCTAACCTCATCTACTCGGGCAAGGGGTACGGCCGCGAGACGCCGATCTCACCCTTCCGGGTGACGGCACACTGGTCCCATGGATCTTCTGAGTGGCAAGGCCGTGGTGATCACCGGCTCCGGCCAGGGTCTGGGCAGGGCTTTCGCGCACCACGCGGCCGCGGAGGGCGCGGCTGTCGTGGTGAACGACGTCGAAGCGGGACTCGCGGACGAAGTCGCGGGAGAGATCCGCGCGCTGGGCGGGCGCGCCGTGTCCCACGGCGGCTCGGTCGCCGACGCCGCGCAGGCCGCCGGGCTGATCGGCCTCTGCGTCACCGAATTCGGCACGCTCGACGGCCTGGTCAACAACGCCGGCGTCAACTACCGCGCCGATCCCTGGGCGGACGATCCGGCCCGGATGCGCGAGGTGGTCGAGGTCAACGTGCTGGGCCCGCTGTTCTGCGGGACCGCGGCGGCCGAGGTGATGTGCGAGCGGGGCGGCGGCGTGATCGTGAACGTGGGCTCCGGCTCGATGATCGGCCAGCGCCGCGCGGCCGCGTACTCGGCCTCGAAAGGCGCCGTCGCCTCCATGACCGCCTCCTGGGCCGCCGATCTGACCGAACACGGCATCCGGGTCAACGCCGTCGCGCCGGTGGCCTGGACGCGGATGGCCCGCGCCGACCCGACCGTCGTCCAGACCCCGGAGCACACCCCGGAACGCGTGGCCCCGCTGGTGACGTACCTGCTCAGCGATCTTTCCGCGGGTGTCACCGGGCAGATCCTGCGGTTCCGGGGCGACATCCTGTGCGTCCTGGCGCAGACCGCGATCAAGGACCCCGTCCTCGAACGGGACACGTGGACCGTCGAAGACATCGCGAACGCCCTCGGCGGGGACCTGCGGGAGACCTTGGAGCCGCCTCCCTCGGCCAGGTGGAAGTAGCCGATTCACGCCCCTGACCGGCGATGATCCGCTAGCGTGCGCGCGTGACCACATGGGGTGTCAGGACTTTGGTGGCGTGCGTGATCGCCGGGCTCAGCGTGGGTTGCATGGCGAAGATCCCCACCTACGAAGAAGGGCTCGGACCGAAGGAACTGCCCAAGGAGTGGCCGACGGCGAGCGGCCGTCCGCTGCGCGCGGTGCCGATGCCGTCCGGCGAGTCCCTGCTGGCGCTGCCGAAGGAGACCGCGGCCCAGGTGCTGTGCCAGGCGCTCCCGGAGGACCGCTGGAACCAGCTGATGAGCGGCGACGTCGCGCGCGAGGTCGAGCACGGCGAGTCCTGCCACGCCGTCGGCCTGGACAGCTGGGTGCGGGTCTCCTTGAACCGCACCGGCTTGGCCGGATCGCCCGGGCTGGCCCCGCCCAAGGAAGTGACCGTCGCCGGACATCCGGCGAAGGTCGTCGTGGGCGGCTCACCGTCCTTTTTGGAGGTCACGCTCGCGGACTCCGGCGCGCGCGTGCTCCGGATCGAGACCAGCTGGACACGCGTCCCTCCGCAGAACGACCGGAGCGAAGGCATGCTGCTCGGACTGGCCGAGGCGATACTGAACGGCGCTTTCGCCCCCGGCCCGAAACTGCCCGCCGCCGACAAGCGGGACGTCATCGAACGGAAGACCGTCGAGCCGGGCGCGGGCATCCTCGACGCTCCGCTGCCCGAACTCTCGTGGAAGCTGTGCACGCAACTCGAACGCGCGATGGGGCTTCCCGCCGGCACGGCGGACCCGTACCTCGACGGGAAGTGCACGGCCACCGCGGCGGATGATTCCTCTGTCCGGGTCGAGCACACCGCCGTCCTGTCGGAACTTCGCGGTGAGCCGGTGGCCGGCCGCCCTGCCGCGGAGAGTCCCGGTCAGGTGAGCGTTCTGTTGACGGACAACGGTTCCGGGCAGGGTCTGAAGTTCTCGTGGAGCGGGGGTTCGAAGGCGGGTCTGCGGGATGTGGCGGAGAAGGTGGTGGCGCCGCTTCTGGGGTCGTGAGCGGGGATTCGGATATCGAGGGGTGCGGCAAACGTGGGCCCTTAAGGACACGACGTCACATCCCCACTCACGACACCCGACCCCGGCGCCGGTGGTAGTGCCACGTCACGACGGCGAGCAGCGGACCCCAGAGCAGCAGCGGCACGTAGACGAGGGCGATCAGCCAGTCCGCCCAGGGCTCGCCCGCCATGTCGGCGTTGAAGGTCGTGTAGACGAACAGCCCGGCGTAGACCGTCGTGGCCAGTACCCCGAGCGAGGACGTGATCACGACCTTGCGGGCGGAGACGGATTTGCCGCCCACGAAAGGGATCCAGCGTGGCCAGGTCTCGCCCCACGGCTGGATGAGACCGAGAGCCAGGAAGGCGACAGCTTCGGAGAACAAGGCAAGGAACACCAAGGAGATCGATCCCCACCCGGGCGTGTTCAAACCGTCCATTTCGGACTGGGCCAACCCGAACGGGATCCCCACGGCCAGCCCGAGCCGCCAGATGCCGGACGGGATGTTCACCAGGGCGACGGTGTGCGCCGACCACTTCGCCCACCTGGGCACTCCGGGAACGCTGCGGAACGCTGTGCTGCTCATGATTCCTAGCATCGCCGGACGAACTTCGATCCGGTTCCCTCCTGCGGT
This sequence comes from Amycolatopsis speibonae, assembly GCF_042647925.1. Taxonomy (NCBI): domain Bacteria; kingdom Bacillati; phylum Actinomycetota; class Actinomycetes; order Pseudonocardiales; family Pseudonocardiaceae; genus Amycolatopsis; species Amycolatopsis speibonae. Next base: position 108,062 of record NZ_JBHRWK010000070.1, on the reverse strand, counting down.
CCGTTGTCCTCCCCCACGAGAGCGACGTGCTGGTCGAGGACCTCTCGAGCGCCGGGACACGAATGCTCGTGCTGGAAAGCGACGAGTCGATCGTGGAGCTGGGCCGGAAGACGCTATCGCCGTCCCGGATGCCCTCGCCTGGTGTTGGCAGCGTGGAGGCCATGGGAGCCCACCCACCGTCCGGAAGGCTGCCGGGTCCACTTCGCCGGTTTACTGACCAGCGCTGATCGAGGTCTACCCCAACCCCTCCCGAAGGCCCATCCTCCGGATCCACCCATCGGGTTGGCGTTTCGCCGGACAGCGGGCCTTTGACGGGCTAGCTTCACCCCGTGGCCACCCCGAACGACTACCGCGCCATCGCGCGCAAGACCGACCGTCCGATGTGGATCTGGGCGGGCTGCGCGCTGACCAGCGTCCTGCTTCTGTTCGGCGTGGGCATCTTCGTCGCGATCACCCTGCTGAACGGCAACGAGGAGCCCGAAGGCAAGCTCCCCGACGTCTGGCCGACCAAAGCCGCGAACGCGCTCCGCCCGGTCCCGATGCCGACGGGCGAGATGGTGGCCGCGCTGACCGACGAAACCGGCGCGCAGGTGCTGTGCCAGGTGATCCCGGAGCGACGCTGGGAGGAGATCCTCGGCGGCCGCACGCTCCGGGAGGCGGGCAGGGCCTGTCACGCGGTCACCGCGCAGCTCGACGTCAGCGCGCAGATGATCCCCGCGCTGCCCGAGGACACGAGCCGGGGCGTGCCCGTCAGGACCACCATCGCGGGCAAGCTCGCGCTCATCGCCACCGACAAGGACGGCACCAGTCTGAGCGTCGAACTCGTCGAGGTCGCGCCGCACAACGGCGCCTCGCCGGTGCTGCTCGTCTCCTTCCGCAGCAGGACCTCCAAGGCCCCCGACGCCGAGGGCAAGGCGAAGGCACTCGCCGAGGCGCTGATCGCGAGCGCGATGCCGCCCGGTCCGAAGTTGCCGAAAATCGGCGAAGACGGCGAGATCGCGCCGCAGCAGGTCGAAGCCGGGCCGCTCAAGGACAAACCGCTTCCGGTGATGTCCTGGCTGTTGTGCGGAGAACTCGGCCGCGCGCTCGGCGCCCCGGCGGACAAAGCGAAACCGACGTTCTTCGCCTCATGCGAGCTGAACGGGGTGACCGCGGACTACAGCGAGCATTCCGCGGTCGTCGTCCCGACCACGACCATCGCCGGGCGACCCGCCCAGGTCGACGGACGGGGCGTCGTCGTGCAGCTCACCGACGACCCGGACGGGAAGACGCTGAAGTTCACGGGCACCGGCGATCTCCAGGGACTCGCCGAAAAGATGGTGCCGCCGCTGTTCGGCCGCTAGGAGCGGTAGTTCGACAGGAGGTCGCGGAGAAGGGTCTCATACGCCTTCCTGTCGAAACGGACCACGGCGAAGTCGAACTCCTGAGCCGGGTCGAAAGGCTCGTAGTCGTACTGCCAGCCGTAATCCCGCCACTCGACCACTTCGTCGCCGAAGACGACCTCGACGCTGTAGCCACCGCAGCCGAGGTCACCGCACAGCGGGCAGAACAGCAACGCGACCCGGCCGTCGTCGAAATCGCCGGGCAGGTCACCCAGCAGACGTGACAGCGTCGCGACGGCGGCCTCACGCCACCTGCCGTCGTCCAGGAACAACGGCGTCTGGTGCTGGGTGGGATCCAGGTCGCGCAGCGCGACACCGTCGATCGTCCAGTCCAGGAACCGGGCCTCGCCGTCGTTCCAGCGGGTCACCGACGGCTCGACGCCGAGTTCGTTCACACTCGCTCCCTCTTCAGCACGCGCAGCCCGTTCCCGAACCGCCGCACCGGCAAGCTCACCCCACCGCGCCGGATCAGCACTACGGCGCACACTATCGCGGCGAGCGCGGAAATCGCACCGCCGATGTAGAACGGCGAGCGGCCGCCGAAGGCATCGGCCATCCAGCCGGTCATCGGGCCGCCGATGGGGTTGCCACCGATCAGCACCAGCACGTACAGACCCATCACACGGCCGCGCATCTCCGGGCTGACCGCGGTCTGCACCAGCGCGTTCGCCGTGTTGAGGAAGGTGATCGTGGCGTAGCCGAGCGGGATCAGCGCGAGGCCGAAGGTCAGGTACGTCGGCATGAAGGCGGTGATGACCTCGAACGCGCCGAGCAGGAACGCCGAGATCAGCAGCAGCCGCACGCGAGGACCGCCGCGGGTGTTGCGGCGGGCCGACATCAGCGCGCCGGTGAAGGTGCCGACGGCGACCAGCGTCGACAGCAGGCCGTAGCCGTCGGCGTTGGTGTGGAAGACGTTCGCGGCGACGATCGGCAGCGACGTGAAGTACGTGATGCCGAACGTGCTCACGAAGAACACCAGCACCATCACGGTCATCAGGTCGCTGCGCCGACGGACGTACCGCAGCCCCTCGACGAGCTGCCCCTTCTCGCGCGGGATGGCCGGGCCGCGGAAGAGCTTGTCCGGGTTCATCATCACCAGCGCGGTGATGACGGCGCCCGTGCTCACCGCGTTCGCCATGAACAGCCAGCCCGTGCCGACCCAGGTGATCGCGAAACCCGCGATGGCCGGGCCGACGATGCGGGCCATGTTGAAGATCGAGGAGTTGAGCGCGACGGCGTTGGTGACCTTGTCCCTGCCGACCATCTCGGCGACGAACGACTGCCGCGCCGGCACTTCCAGTGACGCCGTGCAGCCGAGCGTGAAGCAGAGGAGGTAGACGTGCCAGAGTTGCGCGACCCCGCTCAGGTCGAGCGCGCCGAGGACGATCGCCTGCGCCAGCACGACGATCTGGATGCCGATCAGCAGCCGCCGCTTGTCGACCCTGTCCGCCAGCACCCCGGCCCACAACGAGAGGAACAGCGTCGGCGTGAACTGCAGGGCGACCGCGATGCCGAGCGCGATCGGATCGTTGCCGCTGAGGGTGAACACCAGCCAGTCCTGGGCGATGCGCTGCATCCAGGTGCCGATGTTCGAGATGACCTGGCCGGTGAAGAAGAGCCGGTAGTTGCGGACCTTCAGCGAGGAGAACATGCTCCCGCGCGGCTTGTCACGCGTGGGTGGTGGGGGTGGAGCGGGTTCCCGGGTAACGGTGGTCTTGGAAGGACACTGTGTTTCGTTACCCGTGGTCGTCACCGCTGTTAGTTCCCCGCCATCCTGTCGATGATCTCGGCGGCGCGAGAGAGCGTTTCGCGTTCCTCCGCGCTCAACTCCGCCAGTTGTTTGTCCAGCCAGATCTCCCGCGCGGTGATCTGCTCGATCACGTAGGCCCGGCCACGGCCGGACAACTCGACGATGGCCTGGCGGCCGTCCGTCGGATGCGGCCTGCGCTCGACGTAACCCATCTCCTCGAGCGCGGCGATCACCCTCGTCATCGAGGGCGGCTGGACGCCTTCCTTCGCGGCGAGCTGGCCAGGGGTCAGCGCACCGCATTTGTGCAGCGTGGACAGCGCCGAAACCTGGGTCAGCGAGATGCCGTCACTGGCACGCTGGGCCCGTAGCCGTCGGTTGAGCCGCACCACCGCGAGACGCAGGCGGCTCGCCAATGAGCGCTCGTGCGTGTCTCCGGACATATAGTTAGCATACCTCACGATCGGATCACCGTCCCGTGAGATCGCCCACGGGTAGCCTGACCTGCCAATACGGTCTCACAAAGGACGCTCGGCGCCCGACTGAGACTTCACCGATCGCGCCTCTTTGGCCGAAGGCCACGCGAACGCGGCAGCGGGGCACTTACCCGCGAAGGCGACGTTCTCACCGAACGGCCCCGCTGACTTGTTCGCGTCAGCGCGATCAGGAAAACGCGGCTTGGATCGGGCCGACAGCGAAGTAGGCCACGAACATGACCGCGATACCCCACATAAGCGGGTGGATGCCCTTCGCCCGGCCGGAGACCGCGCGGAGCACGACGTAGCTGACGAAACCGGCACCGATGCCGTTCGCGATCGAGTAGGTGAACGGCATGACCACGATGGTCAGGAACGCGGGCAGCGCGACGGTGAAGTCCGAGAAGTCGATCTCCTTGACCTGGCTCATCATCAGCGCGCCGACGACGACCAGCGCCGGAGCGGCGGCTTCGACCGGGACCACCTGGTAGAGCGGGGTCAGGAACATGGCCGCGATGAAGAGCACGCCGGTGACGACGTTCGCGAGCCCGGTCCTGGCGCCCTCGGCGATCCCGGACGCGGACTCGACGAAGACGGTGTTCGAACTCGACGACGCGAAGCCGCCCGCCACCGCGGCGGTGCCGTCGACGAACAGCGCCTTGCCGACGTTGGGGAGCTTGCCGTCCTCCGGGAGGAGCCCGCCCTCCTTGGCCAGCCCGGTCATCGAGCCCATGGTGTCGAAGAAGTCGGCCAGCACCAGCGTGAACACCAGCAGCACGACGGTGATGATCGGCAACCGCGTCCAGGCGCCGAAGGAGACCTCGCCGACCAGAGAGAGGTCCGGCAGGCCGAGGACCTGATCCGGCAGCGCCGGGTAGCCGAGGTTCCAGCCCTGCGGGTTGACGCCCTTCGAGGGGCCGACCTTCGTGATCGCCTCGACGACGATCGCCAGCACGGTCGAGGCGAGGACACCGATCAGGATCGCGCCCTTGACCCGTTTCGCGACCAGGATGCCGGTCACCAGCAGGCCGACGACGAACACCAGCGTCGGCCACGACGCGATCGAGCCGTTGATGCCGAGCCCGACCGGCACGGTCGTCTTCGCGTCGTCCGGGACGCGGCGGACGAAACCGGCGTCGACCAGGCCGATCAGGCAGATGAACAGGCCGATGCCGACGGCGATCGCCGCCTTGAGCGGGGGTGGCACGGCGTTGAACACCGCCGTCCGGATGCCGGCGAAGACCAGCAGGACGATCACCAGGCCCTCGATCACCACCAGGCCCATCGCCTCGGGCCAGGTCATCTGGGAGGCGAAGGTGACCGCGATCAGGCTGTTGATGCCGAGACCGGTGGCGATCGCGAACGGGTAGTTCGCGACCAGCCCCATGATGATGGTCAGCACCCCGGCGACCAGCGCCGTCACCGCGGCCACCTGCGGCACGGGGAGGATGTTGCCGAGGACGTCCTTGTGCGCGCCCGCGTCGTCAGCGGCGAAACTGCCGATGATCAGCGGGTTGAGGACGACGATGTAGGCCATCGTGAAGAACGTGACGATGCCGCCGCGGACCTCACGCCCCGGTGTCGAGCCGCGCTCGCTGATCTTGAAATACCGGTCCAGTGTGGACCGGGTGCGCTGCTCCGCCATCGCGTACCACCCTTCGCCCGTTGCCGGGTACCCTTCCCCACGTGGGCGAATCGATCAATTCCGGGGAAGTAAACGGTTCATTGCGGCCAACGCCGGAGCTGCCGAAGCGGCTGACCGACCTGACGCCGGTCGTGATCGTAGGTACCGCGCTCTGCGCCGTCGCGACCGTGGTCCTGTTCTTTGTGACCGACGGCATCTGGGTGCAGACGGCGTTCTCCGGCCTCGTGCTCGGCTTCATCGGCCTCGCGATCATCGCCTGGCAGCGCGCCGCCGCCCGGCGGGGCTCGAAAAGCGCCCAGCGCCTCTGATTCTCTCCCGCAACTAGTCACCTACTTGCGATGTGTGTGCCCTGTGACCATCGCAAGTAGGTGACTAATTGCGTTAGTTGAGGAGGGCCGAGGGTGAGGGGTCTTCGAGCAGGGCCGTGAGGACGTGGCGATCGGCCCACCGGTCCGTGGCCCAGGCGAAGGCACGGCCGAGGCCTTCGGGGGTGTCGGCGGCGTGCAGCCTGCCGTCGGACCACCAGGCGACCTCACGCTCCGCGTCCTCGAAAGTCACCGACAGCGCCTCGTGCAGCAGCACCCCGCCGTCGGGCGGTTCGACACCCAGCTGATCGGCGGCCAGCCGGAGCGCGGAAAGCTCCGTCCACGGCACGTACTCGCCGTCTTCGGTGACCTTGGCGTCGAGACCGCTCGCCACCGGCAGGTCCAGCAGCTCCGCCAGCTCGACGGCACCGCCCGCCGAAACGACCAACCGCTCCGGCGCCAGCACGGCCGCGAACCACGGCACGTCGAGGACGACGGCGTCGCGAGCGTCGACGGCCGAACCGTCCGCGACCCGGACGCGATCCGGCGCCGCGACGTCCACTGTGTACTCCGCGAGCGCCGCGTGCGCGCGGGAAGCGAGCCCCGGGCTCACCTTGCGCTCGGGATCCCCCAGCCGATCCAGGAGGTCTTCGACGTCTTCGGCGTCCGTTCCCAGCTCCGTCCGGACTCCGGCGGCGAGCAGGATCTCCTTGCTCAGCCCCGAATCCGGGACGACGTCGTAGAGCCCGGTCAGCGCGGCCGCTTCCGGCATGCGCCAGTCGAGCGGCGCGTGTCCGCCCAGCAGCGCGTACCGCGCGAGCCACCAGCCGCTGTGCCCACCGGGTTCGGTGAGAGCACGCCAGGTCTCGGGGCGGGCTGCGAGCAGTCGCAGCGCTTCCGGCCAGGCGTCGTCGCCGACGAGGTCGAGGTCGCGCACCGCGAGCACCCGTGACGGCGGGCGCTCCCGCGAGTCCCACCAGTCGTGTTCCTCGGGCAGGCCGTGCTCGGGCTCCAGCGGTTCGTCGTCGGTGATGATCGCGAAGGAATCGAGCACACCGACAGCGACGAGCGTGGCGACCGGCCAGTCTTCGGCGAATTCCTCGTCCAGCACGGACAAAGCGCCGTCTTCTTCGAACACCTCGGGGTCGAAGATGTCGCCCAGCGGCGACGTGGGCAGGACGAGTTCGTCCGCACGCCGCCAGCCGTCCTCGCCCGGCAGAGCCAGCGCGCCGGCCCAATCGGGGGCTTCGTCGCCGACCTCGGCGATCAGGCGGAGCACCGCGCCCGCGAGCGCCATACCGTCCAAACCGGACCGGACGTCTTCGACGCTGCGTTCGACGGCGGCGCTCAGCGCGTCGGCTTGGAGCAGGTCCCCGGCCTCGGCGTGCTTGGCGCCCAAGCGTTCCAGCAACGGATGCGCGGCGACCGGGTGCACGAGCCGGAGCCCGATGATGTCCACATCGGACAGAAGTTCGAGCAGTTCCGCCGAGCCGCCGACGAGCAGCGCGTCGCGCACTCCGGGCAAGGTACGGCCGTCCGACATCGGAACCGGCAGGGCGCCGAGGTCGTCCTTGGTGAGGTCGTGCGCTTCGAGCGCCGGGAGCAGCACGTCGTAGAGCGAGCGCCACCACGAAGGCTCGCGCTGGGCCCCGGTCAGCAGTTCGATGGCTTCGGCGGGCGAAAGCGCCTGCGCGCCGACGGCGCGAAGGTCCACACCGGACAGTGAAATCAGGCCTGGTACGAGATCGGCCAGCAGCGGCGCGAGATCCGGCACGTCGACCGAAAGCACTCGCGCCCGGCGCCCCGGCAGGTCGTCGCCTTCCTGCGCCGGAAGCCAGGGCAGTTCGGCGAGATTCTCCAGAATGGACTCCCGCAGCGCTCCGTCCACAGTGGAACGTGGGAAGGTCGCACCGGGGACGAGCGCCAGACGTTCCTTGCCGGGCAAGGAACAAACGAGAGCGACGTACTCCCGCGCGGCGTTCTTCAGTGCCACTGTCAGCTCCGGACCCGGTAGTGCGCGACGACGGGACGGCTCGATCGGCAGCGTCGCGATCAGCCTCGCGGGCAGGGAAAGCTCGTCGTCGGTGGGCGTCGGCGCGTGCAGGACGTCGTCCGTAAGCGGCTTCGGCGAACCGGACGCGTCCAGCGGGACGGCCCAGACGACGTCGCCGCGATGGACCTGCCAGTGCTCGGCGGAACCGTCCGGAGACGAGAGCTCCACGACGCCGTCACCGACGTCGATCCGGCGCCAGACGCCACCCTCGACCTCGATGCTCTCCAGCCAGGACAGCGTGAGCAGGAGATCGCCGATGTCGTTCTTCAGATCCGCCAGCAGGGCGAGGACGTCGACGCCCTCGCGCAACGGGAGCCGGACCTCGGTGGTGAAGCCTTCGGGCACGGGAGGTTCGCCGTCCGCGACCGGCCACGGGAGCCGGAGCACGGGAACGTCGCCGGTGCGGGCGGCCTCGGCTCGCGTGCGCTCCGCGGAGAACGCGACCCCACCGGTCGACGAAACGATCCTCGGTTCGGCGGAAACCGTGAGCACGGCGGCGAACCCGACGCCGAACCGGCCGACGGTCTCGTCACCCTTGCCGGAAGCACGAAGGGAGGCAAGGGATTCGACCCCGCGGGCGTCCAGCGGCGCGCCGGTGTTGGCGAACCTCAGCTCACCGTCCACAACGGACACCCGGAGCCTGCCGCGCTCACCGGCGGCCAGCGCGGCGTCGGCGGCGTTCTGCGCCAGTTCGACGAACAGCCTGTCCCGGTACCCGCCGACCCGCAGGTCGTTCTCGGTGTTGGTGTCCTCGGTGAACCGCGTCGGCGAATCCGCCCACGCGCGCAGAACGGCGGCACGCAACCGCTCCGTTCCGAACGGGTCAGTGCTCACTGGCGCTTTCGGCCTCGGGCTCGACCTCCTGCTGGACCTCGGCGGTCTCGGGCACCTCGGCCACCGGGGCCTCGGACTCGTCGACGACCGTGGCTTCGGCAGGCTCGGCGGCAGCTTCGACGGCTTCGGCCTTGGGCTCAGCCTCGGCGGCGGCTTCGGACTCGGCCTCGTCAGCCTTGGGCTCGGCGGCCTCGGGCTCGGCAGCCTCAGCAGGCTCGGCGGGCGCCTCCGGCGCGGACTCGAAGTCCATCAGCGAGTCGTCGTAGACCAGTTCCGCCACCGGCACCGACGAGGTCACCTCGACCTCGATCTCGGAGTGCGCGCCGCAGCCGTACCCGACGTCGACGACGTGGCCGTCCGCCGGGGAGATGTCGTTGGTGCACGCGCCGAAGGCCGCGCTGAGCGACCCCGCGAGCGACACGAAGAACCCGCAGCTCCCGCAGACGTCCGGCGCGCTGCGGGCCATGTCCGAACGCGGGCCGAACTCGCCCTCGTGCCAGCGGGCGGCGGCGTCGAGCCTGCCGTACCGCGACAGCACGTGGACCCGGCCGAGACCGGTCTCCTTGGCGACCTCTTCGACCGCGGGGTCGTCGGACTCCAGGTACGCCGGGGCGAGCCGCGGGTCGTCCTTCTCCACCGGGAAGATGTCGCCGACACCGAGGTCACCCGCCTGGACACGGCGGTCCCACGGCACCCACGCCGGGGCGACCCGCGCGTCCGGGCCCGGGATGAGCACGACCTCGCTGACCGTGATCGGCTCGTCATCGCCGGCGAGCGCGACCGTCACCGACCAGCGCCAGCCGCGATACCCCGTCACCGTCGCCTCGAACAGGTGGCTCGCGGAAACCGCGTCCTCCCGGTCCACGCCGACGTGCGCGCCGACCTGTTCGGCACCGGCGTCGTCCAGCACCGCCGCGCGGGCCAGATCGACCGCCTCGGCGAGTTTGCGCTGGATAGAGCCGTCGTCCAGGGTCAACAACAGGGTCATGCCCCCATTCTGCCGCACGCGATATCGCGGTCCGTGTCAGGCTGTCCGCGTGCGCACGCTGATGACCACCTCGCTCCTGCTGGCCGCCGTTCTCGGTGGCTGCGCCGCCGCGCCGGTGAGCGACGCCGCCCCTCCCGCGCCCGCGAAACTCAAGGTTCAGGTGCTCTCGACGCTGCCCCACGACCCGGGCGCCTTCACCCAGGGCCTCGAGTTCTCCGGCGAGACGCTGTACGAGGGGACAGGCCTGGTCGGGAAGTCGTCGATGCGGGCCGGACCCGCGGGCGCGGCGCCGTCGGTCCGGCAAGAACTGCCGGGACTCTTCGGCGAGGGCATCACCGTGCTCGGGCCGACGGCCTGGCAGATCACCTGGCAGGACGGCGTCGCGATCGAACGCGACGCCAAGACGCTCGCCGAGCGCAGGCGCGTGAACTACCCGGGCGAGGGCTGGGGCCTGTGCCATCGGGAGAGCACCGGGCAGCTGGTGATGAGCGACGGCTCGTCGAAGCTGACCTTCCGCGACCCCGTGTCCTTCGCGCCGACAGGCAGCGTCGACGTCGGGCGTGACCAGCTGAACGAACTGGAATGCGCCGGGGACTCGGTGTACGCGAACGTCTGGCAGACCGACCGGATCCTGCGGATCGACGCCTCGACCGGGCGGGTCACCGGCGAGATCGACGCGTCGGGGCTCCTCACCGCCGGGGAACAGGGTTCCGCGGACGTCCTCAACGGCATCGCGGCGGTGCCCGGGACCGACGAATTCCTGATCACCGGCAAGCTCTGGCCCAAGATGTTCCGGGTGAAGTTCGTCCCCGTGACCTAGAAAGTCAGCGAAAGCAGTGGTGAACGCGCGAAGCGGGTCCCGCGTAAGGCAGGATTGAGGGGTGGGAATCTTCGGCTCGAACTCTGGACCCGACGGCACGCGTTCCGGCCGGTCGGGCAAGGAGCGCGGCCGCAGGAGCAAGCGGAAGTGGACGCCGGAGCCCGGTGCCGCCCAGGCGCGCGGCTGGTCCGCGCCGCCGCCGACCAGGGTCGACCAGCAGCCGGTGCCGCCGCCCCCGCCGCGCGCGGCCCGCCCCCAGCCGCAGCCTCAACCCCAGTCCCAGCCGCAACCGCAGCCCCGGTACCAGCCGTATCCGGACGGGCCGACCGCCGACGAGGCGCGCACCAGCGCGATCCCGATGGGACACCACCAGCCACCGCCGCCGCGACCACCGCAAACTCCTCCTCGCGGCGCGCGACCGTATCCGGACCAGTCGCAGCGGCAGACCGAGCCTGTCCGGCGTGGTCCGGGCGGGTTCTACGACGATCAGCCGCCGGGCAGCGGCGAGTACGAGCACTACGACACCGGCGGCTACGCGGGCGAGCCGCGTGAGACGCCGGAGTACGTGCAGGAGAACCCGACGACCGCGGTCCCGCCGCGGGCGGGCGCCCTGCCGAAGATGCCGAAGAAGATCACGGTCACCCGGGTCGCGGCGATGCGCAGCCGTCAGCTCACCGGGCAGGCCGTCGGCGCGTTCCAGCGCGCGACGAAGGCGGACGGCGCCGACAAATCGGGTCTGACCTCGCTGACGTACGCGGTGATGCTGAACTACGCCAGCGACGCCGCGATGGCGATCGCGCTGGCCAACACCCTGTTCTTCGCCGCCACGAGCGGGGAGAGCAAGGGCAAGGTCGCGCTCTACCTGCTCATCACGATCGCTCCGTTCGCGCTGGTCGCGCCGGTGATCGGCCCGGCGCTGGACAAGATCCAGCGCGGCCGGAGGCTCGCCATGTGCGTGTCCTCGGCGGGGCAGGCACTGATGGCCGTCGTGATGGCGCTGCACTTCGACGACTGGCTCCTGTACCCGGCGGCGCTGGGCATGATGGTGCTCTCCAAGTCGTTCACCGTGCTCAAGTCGGCGGTGACGCCCCGGGTGCTGCCGCCCGAGATCACCCTTTCGAAGACGAACGCCCGGCTCACCGTGTTCGGCCTGGTCGCCGCCGGCGCGTTCGGCGCGCTGGCGAGCGGGTTCAACGCGCTGTGGGGTTCGCCGGGCGCGCTGTGGTTCACCATGGCGATCTGCGTCGCCGCCGCGGTGCAGTCGATGCGGATCCCGTCGTGGGTCGAGAAGACCGAGGGCGAGGTCCCGGCGTCGCTGTCCGCGCATCCGGACAGGCGGATCAAGAAGCAGCGTCAGCCGATGGGACGGCATATCGTCGTCTCGTTGTGGGGCAACGGTTCCATCCGGGTGCTGACCGGGTTCCTGATGATGTTCTCCGCGTTCGCGGTGAAGGCTCAGACCGAGGGCAGCGGGCAGAGCCCGGTCAACCAGTTGCTGCTGCTCGGCATCATCGGCGCCGCGGCCGGGGCGGGCGGGTTCCTCGGGAACGCGCTGGGTTCGCGGCTGCACTTCGGCAAACCGGATCAGGTGATCCTGGCCTGTGTCGGGGCCTGCCTCGGCATGGCGGTCATCGCCACCGTGGCGGCCGGGCTGGCGACGGCGGCGATCGTCGCGCTCGTCGGCGCGACAGCGAGCGCGCTGGCGAAGATCAGCCTCGACGCCGTCATCCAGGAAGACCTCCCGGAGGAGTCTCGCGCGTCGGCGTTCGGCCGGTCCGAGACCGTGCTGCAGATGTGCTGGTGCTTCGGCGGCGCCGTCGGCCTGCTGCTGCCGCCGACGTACTGGATCGGGTTCCTGGTGCTGTCGATCCTGCTGGCCGTCGGGTTCACGCAGACGTTCATGGTGCGGCGCGGCACCTCGCTGGTCCCGGGGCTCGGCGGCGACCGGCCGCTGCGTCCCGAGCCGACCAGCGAATCGCCCATCCCCTCGGAGGCCGGTGGCTCCCGGTGGCGGCCGGGCTCGTAATCTGCACCGTATGCGGCGACTTCGTATTTTGGCCCTGCTCGCGGCGGGTGGTTTCGTGGTGGCCGGTTGCTCGGCCCCCGGCCCCGAAGAGGTGACCTTCTTCGCCGACGGGAAGACGGTGAACGTCTTCCCGCTGGCGTCCTGCGACGTCAAGAGCGCCCAGTGCACCACCAGGCCCGACTCCGCGGGCAAGCTGCGCGTCCGGCCGGGGAAGCCGGTGCAGATCTCGGTGCCGAGCGCGATCGCGGAAACGCCGTGGAAGGTCACGGTGCAGTACGTGAACGCGCAGGGCGAGCCGCAGGAACTGAAGCAGGACATCATCACGTCGCTGGACCGGTTCGCCTACACCGTGACGACGCCCCGGCCCGACGACCAGATCCTCGTCGTCGAGGTCGCGCAGGCTTCGGTGATCAGCCAGACCGGACGTCCGGAGGACGCCGAGGCGGTCACGACGGCGATCTGGTCGCTGCAGGTCGAGTCACCGGCCGTCTGAAGCTCCCGCACGCTATGAAAGGTCCTTTCCTTGCCAAATTTGCAAGGAAAGGACCTTTCATAGCGCTTGCGGAGGGGGCCGCCGATCAGGGATCGAGATCCCTGGCGACGGCGCGCATGATCTCGGCGATCTGCTTGGTGTTCTTTCGGTCCGGATAGCGGTTGCGCCGCAGATCCGGCTGCACCTTGAGCTCCAGCAGCTTGATCATGTCCTCGATGAGCCCGTGCAGCTCCTCGGCGGGACGGCGGCGCGCCTCGGCGACCGAGGGCGGCGGGTCCAGGAGCCGGACGGAGAGCGCTTGCGGGCCGCGGCGGCCGTCGGCGACACCGAACTCGAGGCGCTGGCCCGCCTTGAGCCCTTCGACGCCCTGCGGCAGCGCGGCTTTGCGGATGTAGACGTCGGCGCCCCCATCCTGGGTGACGAAACCGAAACCCTTCTCCGCGTCGTACCACTTGACCTTGCCGGTCGGCACTTTCCTCACCAATCCTTCGCTGTCCTGCTCACGACGAACGCGCCCGGGGGCGTACCCAGGGCGCGCGTCCCATAAGCGTATCTCGACACATGCCCTGTGGAGAAGCGGATACCGGCGGATACCCTCTGCTTCATGGAGACCGCAGTTAAGGAGGCCGCTGTGGCCGTCCCGGAAAAGCCGCGTAAACCGATCCTCATGCGCGTGGGCATCGGCCTTTTCGCGCTGGGCATGATCGCCGTCACAGCGGTTTTCGTCCTGTTCGCCGCCGGGCTGGAGAACCTGCCGGTGTGGCTGTCCGCCGCGGCGGGCGTGGTCACGCCGCTGGGGCTGGCCCTCGGCCTGATCGCGCTGGTCAGGGAAGCTCGGCGAAAGAGCTGAACCACCCGGGGAACTCGGTCAGGGAGTCGAACACCACGTCGGCCCCTTCCGCGAGCAGTTCGGCCTTGGTGCACGGGCCCGTCGTGACCCCGACGGGTACCGCGCCGGCCGCCAGCGCGCCGCGGACGTCACCGAGGTGGTCCCCGACGTAGACACGGGCGCCGTGCTCGGTGAGCGCGGCGGCCTTCTCCGTCGACCACAGCTCTCCGACCAGGACGTCGACCTCGAGACCGAGGGCGTCCAGGTGGAGTTTCGCGTTGGGCGCGTATTTCCCGGTGACGACGACGGTGCGCCCGCCCGCCTCACGGACGGCGTGCAGCGCTTCGGCGGCACCCGGCAGCGCGACCGTCACCGGCACGACCGTCTCGGGGTACATCGCGCGGAACCGCGTGACCAGTTCCGGGATGCGCTCCTCCGGCGCCCCGAAGCCGCGCAGGCTGGCGTCGAGGGGCGGGCCGAGGTTGGCCGCGAAGAACTCGCCGTCCAGCGGCAGCCCGGATTCCACGCCGAGCGCGTTCATCACCGCGACCATGCCCGGCCGCGGATCGATCAGTGTCATGTCGAGGTCGAACCCCACGGTGATGCCCACCAGGTCACGGTAGCCGCCACCACCGACTGATTTACATCGGCCAGGCGCTCGTCAACTCCTTTGACATGGACGTGATCTGTGTCAAGCTGGAAGTGTGGGCGAGATCACGAGCTTCTCCGATCGGACCAAGGCCTCTCTGCGGGAGGCACTGCTCGACGCCGCCACGGAACTGCTCGCCGAGCGCGGTTTCACGGCGCTGCGGATGGCGGACGTCGCCGCGCGCGCCGGGGTGAGCAGGCAGACCGTCTACAACGAGTTCGGCAACAAGGCCGCGCTCGCCGAGGCCGTGGTCCTGCGGACGACGTCGGAGTTCCTGGAAGGCATCCGGCTGCGGGTCGAGGACGCGCGGGACCTGCTCGACGGCATCCGCGAGGCTGTCGTCTACACGATCGAGCACGCCCGGGAGAACCGGCTCGTCGCCACCACGCTCGGCACCGAAGCCGGCGAAGACCTTCTTCCCCTGCTCACCACCAAGGGCGAGCCGATCCTGACCGCGGCCACCGAAGTCGCGGCCGAGCAGTACCGCGAGTTCGAACCGTCGCTCTCACCGGAGTCCGCGGGGCTGCTGGCAGAGACCGTCGTGCGGCTTTCCCTGTCCCATCTCGTCATGCCGACGCATTCGGCGGGCGAGGCGGCGGCCTCTGTCGTAGCCGTGCTGGCGCCCGCCATCCGGGCGCTGACCACCGATTCGAAGGAGACCTTGTGACCGACACGCTTCCCGAGCTGCGGACCGGTTTTTCCTCGTTGCGCGAAGGCGGGCTGAACTGGGACTCGTTCCCGCTGCGGCTGTTCGCCAAAGGCAACAAGAAGTTCTGGAACCCCGCCGACATCGACTTCTCGCGGGAACGCGAGGGCTGGGAGACCCTGAACCCGGAACAGCGGCGGTCGACGACGTACCTGGTGGCGCAGTTCATCGCGGGCGAAGAGGCGGTCACCGAAGACATCCAGCCGTTCATGCGGGCGATGTCCGCGACAGGCCGCTTCGGCGACGAGATGTACCTGACGCAGTTCTGTTTCGAAGAGGCCAAGCACACCGAGGTGTTCCGCCGCTGGATGGACGCCGTCGGGCTGACCGCGGACCTGCATCCGTACGTCGCGGAGAATCCGCACTACCGCAAGCTTTTCTACGAAGAGCTGCCGCGGTCCCTGCGCGCGCTGGAGGACGATCCCAGTCCGCTCAACCAGATCCGCGCGAGCGTCACCTACAACCACGTCATCGAAGGCAGTCTCGCGCTGACCGGGTACTACACGTGGCAGCTGATCTGCACACAGCACGACATCCTGCCGGGCATGCAGGAACTGATCCGCCGCATCGGCGACGACGAACGCCGCCACATGGCCTGGGGCACCTTCACCTGCCGACGTCACGTCGCCGCGGACGACTCGCTGTGGGACGCGGTTCAGCAGCGGATGGGCGAGCTGCTTCCCCACGCGCTCGACATGATCCAGTGGGTGCAGGACCAGTTCGAGGAGATCCCGTTCGACAACGATCCGCAGGAGATCATCCAGTACGCGGCGGACCGGGCGCAGCGGCGCCTCGGCGCGATCGAGTCCGCGCGCGGGATGCCGGTGGAGCAGATCGACCTCGACTACTCGCCGGAGAACCTCGAAGAGACCTTCGGCGAAGAAGACGCGAAGGCGATCGCCGAGGTGGCCGCCAACTCCGCGGCGTGAAAGGTCGTGAAGGCCTCCTTCCCTACCCTGAGAGAGTAGGGAAGGAGACCTTCACGGACTTACCTGGCGGGCCAGTAGACGGCGTGCCAGTCACCGCCCGCGGTGACCGCGCCGCCCGCGATCGTCCCGTCCAGGCCGATCAGCTGCGCCCGGCTGAAACCGCCGCCCGGCAGCGTGCCGAGGTCGGTTCGTACGCCGTTCGCGTCCCAGAGCGTGGCCTTCCCCGCGCTCGCGCCGACGACCCGGCCCCGCGCGTCGATGTCCTCGGCACTGCCTTCGAGTTCGGCGGACAGCCGGGTCATCGTCCCGTCCGCGGCCCACCGGACCGCCGCGTAAGTACCGGTGGCGTCGGTGTAGCCCGACCCGGCCGAGACCCCGGATCCGTTGAGTGCCAGCACATCCGTGGCATACGAGTTGATCCAGCCGAGTTCGATCATGCGGCCGTCCGCGGTCCATTTCACCGCCGCGTACCGGTCGTTGATCGTCGTCCGGCCGACGATCTCACCGGAGGCGTTCAGCTCCTTGAACGAGCTGAGTTCGCTGTCCGGGCCGAGCATGGTGACCGCACCGGTGGCGTCCCAGCGCAGGACCCGGAAGCTGCCGTCGTCCCCGCGGAGCTGCCCGGCGATGAACCGGCCGTCCCGGCTGATCGCGGTCGCGGAGTAGTTCCCCGCCAGTGGCGGCGCGGCGAGCACCGAGACGTTCCCGGCCGAGTCCCAGCGCAAACCGCGTCCACGGCTGTCACTCGTCGAACCCGAGCCGACGACGATGCCGGTCGAGCTGATCCCGTTCGCTTCCGAGGTCGAGCCGCCCGGCGGCGCGGCCAACTGGGTGATCGAACCGTCCTGGGACCAGAGCACGGCACGCACATTCGACGCGCCGACGATCACCCCGCTCGCGTTGACCGCTTTCGCCGCCGCGAACCCGCCGGGCAGAGGCTTCAGCTCGGTGACCCGGCCTGCCTTGTCCCATTTCGCCGCGACGCACGAGTGCGAGTGCGGTCCGTTGGCGCAAGACTCCCCGATGAGCTGCCCACGGTCACCGATCGCCGTCACCCACGTGTCGTCGGTACCGGGCACGACGCCGAGTTCGATCGGCCCCGCCGCCGCGGTCGCCACCGCGGGGAGGGAGAACGGAAGAGCCACCGCGACCGCGGCCATGGCGAGTAGCCGTCTACCCCGTTGCACGAACATGTTTCCCCTACGCGGCTCCCCATCGCCCCGCGCCCTGCGGGAACTTCTGCCGCGTAGAGGACACGCCCCGTAGATGTGACAGGTTGCCCCGAAGTGTCAACTCGGGTTGAAAGGGCCCTTACGGTCAGAGCCCGATCGCGCCGAGGGTGCCGCTCAGGCCGCCCTGGTCGTGGCCGCCGTCGGTGCTGGAGTGGGTCTCACTGGACCCGGCACCGTCCTGGCCCCGCCCAGCCGCTGTGCTCCTGGTACGTCGCTGCGCCGTCCGGGCCGGCCTGGACCTCGGTGCTGCCGAAGCGGCGATGGTGCGGCGGATCGTACGCATGAGAATTCCCCGTCGTAGCGCCGCCTCATGCGTACGAAAGCTGTGAACGATCGCACCGCGCGGGTGGCCCATCCGACGCGGACAGGCCTCCGAAGCGACGGTCAGGCGTGCTTCGCGCCGGCCGCCGATTCCAGGCCGAGGATGCTGATCGACTCCGCCCGCATCTCGACCTTGCGCACCTTGCCGGTCACCGTCATCGGGAACTCCTCGACGACGTGGACGTAGCGCGGGATCTTGTAGCGCGCCAGCTTCCCCTCGCAGAACTCCCGCACCGCTTCGGCCGTCAACGGCGCCGCGCCCTCGCGCATGCGGACCCACGCCATCAGTTCCTCGCCGTACTTCTCGTCCGGGACGCCGATGACCTGCGCGTCGAGGATGTCCGGATGGGTGTAGAGGAACTCCTCGATCTCGCGCGGGTACAGGTTCTCCCCGCCGCGGATGACCATGTCCTTGATCCGGCCGGTGATGTTGACGTACCCGTCGGCGTCCATGATCGCGAGGTCGCCGGTGTGCATCCAGCGCGCCGCGTCGATCGCGTCGGCCGTCTTGTCGGCCTGCTCCCAATAGCCGAGCATCACCGAGTAGCCGCGGGTGCAGAGTTCACCCGGCTCGCCGCGCGGCACGGTCAGCCCGGTCTCCGGATCGACGACCTTGACCTCCAGATGCGGCCCGACCCGCCCGACCGTCGACACCCGCCGCTCGACCGAATCGTCCGCGCGGGTCTGGGTGGACACCGGCGACGTCTCGGTCATGCCGTAGCAGATCGACACCTCCGTCATGCCCATTCGGTCGATGACCTGCTTCATCACCTCGACCGGGCAGGGCGAGCCCGCCATGATCCCGGTGCGCAGCGACGACAGGTCGTGGGAGGCGAAGTCCGGGTCGGCGAGTTCGGCGATGAACATCGTCGGAACCCCGTACAGCGACGTGCATTTCTCGGCCGCGACGGCTTCGAGGGTGGCCTTCGGCTCGAACGCGGGCGCCGGGATGACCATGCACGCGCCGTGCGTCGTCGCCGCGAGATTGCCCATCACCATGCCGAAGCAGTGGTAGAAGGGCACGGGGATGCACACCTTGTCGGCTTCGGTGTAGTTGCAGAGTTCGCCGACGAAGTAGCCGTTGTTGAGGATGTTGTGGTGGGACAGCGTGGCGCCCTTGGGGAAACCCGTGGTGCCCGAGGTGTACTGGATGTTGATCGGGTCGTCCGCGGACAGCTCGCTCTGGCGCTTCGCGAGCCGCGCCGGGTCGGCCTTACCGCCGATCTCCAGCATCGACGGCCAAGCGGGGCTGTCCAGCAGTACGACGTGTTCCAGCGCCGGGCACTTCGGGCCCGCTTCGGCGATCATGCCCGCGTAGTCCGAGGTCTTGAACGAGTTCGCGGCCACGATGAGCTTGATCCCGGCCTGGTTCAGCACGTACTCGAGTTCGTGCGAACGGTACGCCGGGTTGATGTTGACCAGGATCGCGCCGATCTTCGCGGTCGCATACTGGACGCAGGTCCACTCCCACCGGTTCGGCGACCAGATGCCGACGCGGTCGCCCTTGGCGATCCCGAGGTCCAGCAGGCCCAGCGCGAGCGCGTTCACCTCGGCGGCGAGTTCGGTGTAGGTCCAGCGTTCCCCGGCCGCGCGGTCGACCAGCGCGTCCCGATCACCGAAGGCGGCGACGGTGCGATCGAAGTTGTCGCCGATGGTGTCCCCCAGCAGCGGGGTGTCCGAGATTCCCGATGCGTAACTCGGTAAGGCGGGGGCGTCGGACATGGAGACTCCTGCGTTCGGCGGCATCGACGCGTCGAGTCTAAGAACCCGGCGTGACGGCGGCCACCTGCAAGTGGAGACCCGCGCCACCTCAGGGGAAACCCGGAGGCCGGGTCCCGCCGTGCCCGATATCGTCGAAGACATGCGCCTCTACATCGTCGATGCCTTCACCTCCGAGGCCTTCGCCGGTAATTCCGCCGGAGTCGTGCTGCTGGACTCGCCGGGCGACGCGGGCTGGATGCAGTCCGTCGCGGCCGAGTTGAAGCACGCCGAGACGGCCTTCGTCGAGGTCGGTGGCGAAGGCCCGAAGTCGCTTCGCTGGTTCACGCCGGAGACCGAGGTCGACCTGTGCGGCCACGCGACGCTGGCGACCACGCACGTCCTGGGCGGCGAGCAGACCTTCACGACGAGAAGCGGCGAGTTGCGCTGCCGCGCCGAAGACGGCTGGGTGTCGATGGACTTCCCGTCGGATCCGCCCCGCGGGTCGGACGACGACCTGTCGCCGATCTTTCCGGACCTTGAGTTCGAGTACGTCGGGCGGAGTCACCAGAACCTGTTCGCGGTGATGGACGACGCTTCCGTGGTCAGGTCGCTGAAGCCGGACCTGGCCGCGCTGCGCGCGCACTGGACCGGACGGCTGATGGTCACGGCCCCTGGCGACATCGACGGGATCGACTTCGTCACCCGGTTCTTCGCGCCGGGCGTCGGCATCGACGAAGACCCGGTCACCGGCTCCGCGCACTGCGTGCTCGCGCCGTACTGGGCCGCACGCCTCGGCCGGGAGAAGCTCGTCGGCGAGCAGGCCTCGGCGCGCGGGGGCGTCGTACGGATGAGTCTCGAAGGCGACCGCGTCCTGCTCTCGGGGCAGGCGGTCACCGTGGCCAGTGGGGAGTTGCACGTCTGATGCGCCTGATCCTGAACGTCATCTGGCTCGTGCTGTGCGGCCTGTGGATGGCACTCGGCTACATCGTCGCCGGCATCATCTGCTGCATCCTGATCGTCACCATCCCGTTCGGGCTGGCGTCGTTCCGGATCGCGGCCTACGCGCTCTGGCCGTTCGGCCGCACCGTGGTGGACCGGCGCGACGCCGGCGCCGCGTCGACGATCGGCAACGTCATCTGGTTCCTCTTCGCCGGGCTGTGGCTCTCGATCGGGCACGTGCTGACCGGGGTCGCGCTGTGCATCACGATCATCGGGATCCCGCTGGGCGTGGCGAACTTCAAGATGATCCCGGTCTCGCTGATGCCGCTGGGCAAGGAGATCGTCGAAATCCCGTAAGCGCTCAGTCCTCGGGCTCCCAGGGCAGCGGGATGATCAGGCAAGGGCCGCCGACGAACAACCCGCCGTCGATCCCCAGCGCCTTCCCGCCCGCGTAGAGGTACGGCCCCTCGATCTGCGCGGGGTGGATCCCGAGCTGGTCGGCGATGACGCTGTGCCCGTGCACGATCCGCTCGCCGCCGAGCCGGTCCATGAGCTGCTGCGCGACGTCGGCGCCTTCCGGACCGCGGAAGGCGTAGCGCGTGGTCATCCGCCGCCACACGTCCCACCAGGCCTGGATGTCGCTGCCTTCGAGGATCTCGCGGCCGCGGGCGTTGATCCCGTCGATGTCCTCGCCCCAGTCGAGGTACTCGAGCGTGTCCGAATGCATCAGCAGGTGGTCCGCGGCCAGCGTCAGCATCGGGCGCGAGGACAGCCACTCGATATGCTGCGGGGTGAGCCTGTCCTGGTCGGAGAGCAGTCCGCCGTTGATCTCCCAGCTGCGGGCGAAGCTGCGCGGACCGAAGTCGGACGGCACCTCCGTGTCGCCGAAGTGGTACATCCCGAGCAGCAGGATCTCGTGGTTGCCCAGCAGTGTCCCGCAGTGCCCGCCCGCCGTGGCGGCCTGCCGTTCCAGCCGCATCACCAGGTCGATGACGCCGACACCGTCGGGCCCCCGGTCGACGAAGTCGCCGAGGAACCAGAGGGTCGCTTCACCGCCGGCCCAGTCGTCGTCGGAGTCGAGCAGCCCCTTCTCCCGGAGCGCCCCGGCCAGCTCGTCCCGGTGTCCGTGCACGTCACCGACCACATAGGTCGGGGACGGAGGCTGATCGTCGTGCATCTCTGTGACGATAATCCCTCCGCCCGCCATCGCCTCGTTCAGCCTTCTCCGAACGGGTCACCGGTCCGCCCGACCAGATCCGCGATCGAGTCGATGATCATGGTCGGCCGGTACGGATAGTGCTCGGCGCTCTCCCGGCTGGAGATGCCGGTCAGCACCAGGATCGTCTGCAGCCCGGCCTCGATTCCCGAGTGGACGTCGGTGTCCATCCGGTCGCCGATCATCAGCGTCGACTCCGAATGCGCGCCGAGCCGCCGCAGCGCCGAGCGCATCATCAACGGGTTCGGCTTGCCGACGTAGTACGGCGAGCGGCCGGTCGCCTTCTCGATCAGCGCGGCGACCGAGCCGGTGGCGGGCATCGAGCCCTCCACGCTCGGGCCGGTCGCGTCGGGGTTCGTGGCGATGAACTTCGCGCCGCCCTCGATCAGCCTGATCGCGCGGGTGATCGCGCTGAAGCTGTACGTGCGCGTCTCGCCGAGGACGACGTAGTCCGGGTCACGTTCGGTCAGCACGTAGCCGACCTCGTGCAGCGCCGTGGTGAGCCCGGCTTCGCCGATCACGAACGCCGAGCCGTTCGGCCGCTGCGAGGCGAGGAACTTCGCGGTCGCCAGCGCGGAGGTCCAAATGGCCTCCTCGGGGATGTCGAGACCGGTCCGCTCGAGCCTCGCCCGCAGGTCACGCGGGGTGTAGATCGAGTTGTTGGTCAGCACCAGGAAGCCGATGTCGTTGGCGCGCAGTTCCTTGAGGAACTCGTCCGCGCCGGGCACGAGGTGCTCCTCCTTGACCAGCACGCCATCCATGTCGCTGAGGTAGGTCCAACGGCGCTCGTTCATGGGTCCCACCCTAATGATCCGCGACGGCGTGGACAGTCACGGACGCCGCCTTGACCGAAAGATTGACCGGTGTGCCGGGTTCGAGCGCCAGTTCGGCGACCGCGGCGGGGGTCAGATCGGCGGCGAGACCCGCCGCCCAGTCGTCGCCGCGAGCCCGGACGCGGATCACCGGTCCGTGTGGTTCGAGCGCGTCGACGATTCCCTCGACGGTGTTACGCGGACTCCCCCGGTGCTCGCCGTCCTTGAGGTACACGGCGACGGCGCTGGGCGGGAAGACCGCTACGGCCGCTTCGCCCTCGATGACGTCCTCCGCCGGGATTCCGGCCAACTGTCCGCCTGACGTGCGCAAACCGCCTTCGACGGCGACACCCGGCACCAGGTTCAGCCCGGCGATCCGCGCGGTGAACGCCGTGCGGGGTGCGGCCAGGACCTTCCGGGTCTCGCCGCGTTCGACGATCCGGCCGCCGTCGAGGACGGCGACGTGATCGGCCAGCGCCAGCGCGTCGAGCGGGTCATGGGTGACCAGCACGGTCGGCGGTCCGGAGCGCAGTACTCGTCGAAGCAGGCCTCGGATGGCAGGCGCCGCGTCGACGTCAAGAGCCGCGAAGGGCTCGTCGAGCAGCAGAAGCCCGGGCTCGGCCGCCAGTGCCCGCGCGATCGCGACCCGCTGCGCCTGCCCGCCGGAGAGCTGCGCGGGCCGCCGTCCGGCCAGTTCGAGCGCGTCCACTTCGGTCAGCCACTCCCGCGCACGCCTCTTCGCCTCGGCGCGTCCGGCGCCGGTCGAGCGCGGCGCGAAGGCGACGTTGTCCAAAGCGGACAGATGCGGGAAGAGCAGGGCGTCCTGGGAGAGCAGGCCGATACCGCGCGCGTGCGACGGCAGGCCCGCCAGGCCCCGGCCGTCCAGGGTGATCCGCGCGCGGTCGGGCCGGAGCAGGCCCGCCAGGCAACCGAGCACGGTGGACTTCCCCGAGCCGTTCGGCCCGAGCAGGGCGAGCACACCGCCGTCGGGGACCTCGAACTCGACGTCCAAGGCGAACTCGCCGCGCCGGAGGGCGATCTCGGCCGAAAGGGTCACGACCGGACTCCTTCCAGCGCACGCGGCCGGGCGAGCGCGATCACCGCGACGGCGACCAGGATGAGCAGCAGCGCGAGCGCCACGGCGCTGTCGACGTCGACCTCGGCCTGGGTGTAGACCTCCAGCGGCAAAGTCCGGGTCACGCCTTCGAGGCTGCCGGCGAAGGTGATCGTGGCGCCGAACTCGCCCAGCGCCCGCGCGAAGCTCAGCACGATGCCCGAACCGAGGGCGGGCAGCAGCAGCGGCAGCGTGACCCGGCGGAAGACCGTCCACGGTTTGGCGCCCAGCGTCGAAGCGACCCGTTCGTACCGGTCACCGGCACCGCGCAGCGCGCCTTCGAGGCTGACCACCAGGAACGGCATCGCGACGAACGTCTGCGCGATGACCACCGCGGCCGTGGTGAACGGCACCTGCTCACCGGTCAGGGCGGTCACCAGCACACCCAGGAAACCCTTGCGGCCCAGCAGGTACAGCAGTGCCAGACCGCCGACCACCGGCGGCAGGACCAGCGGCAGCAGCACCACCGCGCGCAGGACGCGGATGCCCCGCGTCCTCGATCGCGCGAGCACCACGGCGAGCGGGACGCCGAGCAGCACGCAGGCCACAGTGGACAGTCCGGCGGTGATCAGGGAGAGCTTGAGCGCGTTCAGCGAGGACGTCGAGGTGATGAGGTCCGGGAAGCGGGTCAGGTCCGAGCGCACCAGCAGGCCGACGACCGGCAGCACCACCAGCGCCAGCGCGCATACGGCCGGTGGCCAGAGCACCCAGGGCACCCCGGCTCCCGCGTTTCGTCCTCTGGATGCGGTAAGTGCGGGATCAGGGCGCGCCAAAACCGACCTTCGCCAGTTCCTTCTTGCCCTCGGCGCCGAGGACGAAGTCGGTGAACTGCTTCGCGAGAGCCGCCTGGGGAGCGTCTTTCACCACCGCGATCGGGTAGTTGTTGATCGCACCCGCGGCTTCGGGGAAGTCCACTTTGTCCACCTTCGCGGCCGCGGACGTCGCGTCGGTGACGTAGACGAGTCCGGCGTCGGCGTCGCCCGACTGCACCTTCGCGAGCACCGACTTGACGTCCTGCTCCTCGCTCGCGGGCTTGAGCGTGACCCCGGACGACTGCTGGACCTTCTTCGCCGCCGACCCGCACGGCACCTGCGGCGCGCAGACGACCACGGTCAGCCCGTCCTTCGCGAGATCGGCCAGCCCCTTGATGCCCTTGGGGTTGCCCTTGCCGACGGCGATCGCGAGCCGGTTGGTGGCGAACACCGACGGCTGGCCGTCGATCACCTCGCCCTTGGTGGCCTTGTCCATATTGGCCTGATCGGCGGAGGCGAAGACGTCCGCTTTCGCGCCCTGGGTCAGCTTCTGGACCAGCGCCGAGGAGCCCTCGAAGCTGAACTTCACGGTCACCCCGGCGTGCTGCGCCTCGAACTGCTTGCCGAGTGCCCCGAACGACTCGGTCAGCGACGCCGCCGCGAACACGGTCAGCGTCTTGGCCTCCGCCTGCTGGGCGGCGGGCTCCTCGGAACCACAGGCCGTCGCGGCCAGCGCCAGCGCGAGCAGGGTGGGGACGAGTCTCCTCATCGGCTTCCTTCCGGGGTTTCGACCACGACGGTGGTCGCCTTGACGACGGCGACCGCGAGCACCCCGGGCCGCAGCCCGAGTTCGCGGACGGCTTCGGCGCTCATCAGGGAGACCACCCGGTGCTGGCCGCATTGCAGCTCGACCTGCGCCATCACCTTGTCCGTGATGACCTCGGTGACCAGCCCGACGAACCGGTTGCGCGCGGAGCGGCCGATGTTCGAGGGATCTTCGGGCTGTTCGGCCTGCGCCTTGGCGAACGCGGCGAGCTCGGCGCCGTCGACGACCTTGCGGCCCGCCGAGTCGTCGAACGCGGTCAACTGGCCCGCGCGCACCCAGCGGCGGACGGTGTCGTCGCTGACGCCGAGCAGACGAGCGGCCTCAGACAACCGAAATTGCGGCATGCCTGGACACTACTTGCCGCAGATGCGGAAAAGCTACGGTCGTGAGGAATTGCCGGGCAGTTCGTCGCGGAGGCCATCGAGCACCGCGCTCTGGAAACGTTCCAACACTTTCCGTTCCTCGGGAGAGAACTCCTCAAGGACCGACTTCATGTTCGTGTACGCGGATTCGAAGAGCGGCGCGTGGCGCTCCATGGCGCCGGGGACGACCTCTATCAGGACCTTACGGCGATCGACGGTGTCACGGACGCGGCGGGCGAGACCCGCCTTCTCGAGCCTGTCCATGACGCCGGTCACAGCGCCCGTCGACAACCCGGTCAGTTCGGCGATCCTGCCCGCTGTCAACGGTCCCGGCGCCTGGCCGGCGAGTTCGAGCACCTTGTGATCGGTGGCCGACAGCCCCATCCGCTCGGCGATCCTGGCGTGCCGGAGGACGGTCAGCGTGCTGCCTTCCCGGCCGAGGTGGGCGAACCGGGCCAATTCCTCCGCCGAAAGCGGATATTTCGCCATCCGGAAAACCCTTCGGGAAGAAACCGATTCGCTGGGAATTGGATTCTAGACAGTCGGCTTTTCGCCCGCTTCGGGGTTAGTCTGGGGACAATGACAGCGATCGATCTCGGGTTCCCCCGTGTCCCCGGCACACGAGGCCGCGCAAACGCGCCCAGGCCGGACAACCCCGCTCTGATCGACACCTTCGGCCGGGTGGCGACCGACCTGCGGGTGTCGCTCACCGACAAGTGCAATCTGCGCTGCACCTACTGCATGCCCGCCGAAGGGCTCGAATGGATGCCGAGCGCGGACGTGCTGACCGACGACGAGCTCGTGCTCCTGATGCGGATCGCCATCGAACGGCTCGGGGTCACCGACATCCGGCTCACCGGCGGCGAACCGCTGCTGCGCCAAGGGCTGGAGAAGATCGTCGAGCGGATCGCGGCCCTCGAACCGCGGCCGCGCCTTTCCATGACCACCAACGGGATCGGGCTCGCGAAGCGCGCGAAGCCGCTCGCCGACGCCGGGCTGGACCGGATCAACGTCTCGCTCGACACAGTCGACCGCGCGCTGTTCGAGACGATCACGCGCCGCGACAGGCTTTCGCACGTGCTCGACGGCATGGCCGCCGCGCGTGAAGCCGGGCTGGCCCCGGTGAAGGTCAACGCGGTGCTGATGCGCGGACTGAACGAGGACCAGGCCGTGCCGCTGCTGCGGTTCTGCCTCGCCGAGGGCTACCACCTGCGGTTCATCGAGCAGATGCCGCTGGACGCGCAGCACGGCTGGAACCGGCGCGACATGATCACCGCCGAGGAGATCCTCGGCATGCTCGGCGAGGAGTTCTCGCTGTCGCCGTTCCCCGCCGCGCGCGGCGGGGCGCCCGCCGAACGCTGGCTGGTCGACGGCGGGCCCGGCGACGTCGGCGTGATCGCTTCGGTGACGAGGCCGTTCTGCGGCGCCTGCGAGCGGACCCGCCTGACCGCGGACGGCGCGGTGCGCTCGTGCCTGTTCAGCAACGACGAGACCGACCTCCGCGCCCTCGTGCGCGCGGGCGCGCGCGAAGAAGAGGTGGCGGACGCGTGGCGGGCGACGATGTGGGGCAAGCTCGCCGGGCACGAGATCAACGAGGCCGGCTTCGCGCAGCCGATCCGGCCGATGAGCGCGATCGGCGGCTGACATGGTGACCATCGTGGTGCGGTACTTCGCGTCGGCCCGCGCGGCCACGGGCCTCGACGAGGAGAAGGTGGCCCTGCCGGACGGCGCCCGCGTCGCCGACGCCGTCGCCCGCCTGCGCGAACTCCACCCGGAAAAGCTGGCGAAGCTGCTCGACGCGGTCTCCTTTCTCTTGGACGGCGTCGCGGTGCGGGATCTCACGCGGCCGCTGACCGACGCCGCCGAACTGGACGTCCTGCCCCCGTTCGCCGGCGGCTGACCTGCGCTGACCTGCGCGAACGGCGAAAGTGATAGCAAAGGTCCCCTGCTCGCCGTTTCGAATTCACCGTCCGGACGCCGAAGCCGCCGAGGATGCGCCAGTGATCACTCCCCGCCGTATCCTCGCCGCGCTGCTCGCCGCGGTCGCCGCCACGAGCCTGGCGACCGCCCCGGCCTCCGCCCACGAGCGCGGCGTCCGGCCGCTGCCGCAGGCGCACAGCCACAACGACTACGAGCACACGCGCCCGCTGCAGGACGCGCTCGATCAGGGCTTCACCAGCGTCGAGGCCGACATCTACCTGGTGGACGGGCAACTGCTGGTCGCGCACGATCTCGCGGACACCCGCCCGGACCGCACCCTGGAGTCGCTCTACCTGGAGCCGCTGCGCAAGCGTGTCCTGGCCAACCACGGGGTGGGCGTCTACCGGCAGCGAACGGAGTTCCAACTGCTGATCGACGTCAAGGGGGACGCGAACAGCACCTACGCGGCGCTGGAGAAGCGGCTGTACGACCCGCGCTATTCCTTCCTCTTCTCTCTGTACGCGTTCGGGCACGTCCAGAAGCGGGCCATCACCGCTGTGCTCTCCGGCGGGCGTCCCAAGGACGTGATGCTCGGGCAGAAGTTCCGGCTCGCGTTCTACGACGGGCGGATCAAGGACGGGAACGACCTCGGCATCGGCTCGGACCCCCGCGTGACCCCGCTGGTGTCCGACTCGTGGACCGGACTGTTCACCTGGACCGGTGTCGGTGAATTCCCGGCCGCGGAACGCGCGAAGCTGCGCGAAATCGTCGAACGGTCGCACGCGGCGGGCCAGCGGGTCCGTTTTTGGGCCACGCCGGATGCCCCTGGACCTGCACGGGAAGCTCTCTGGAAGGTACTGGCCGCCGCCGGTGTCGACCACCTGAATACGGATGACCTGTCAGGGCTGGCGAACTTCTTGAGGGCTCGCTAAAGTGCGCGGCCCATTAGCGCGCGAAGGCGCACGAATGGGCCAGTCATCCCTTAATCCACGTGATGCAAGCCTCACGATCCGTGAATTATCTCGACTAGGAAACGGCCAGGTAACGGCCAGCTGACCTGCATAAACAGTCGAATCGCTCAGGGTTGCGTGCTGTTACTGTGATGTAGGTCACGGCTCGAATAATTTCCGCTGGGCCCGTTCGTTACGTACCGTCGCTTTTCGGTTGGCCCCGACCGACCACGCAACACCGGGAACCCGTAGCGCCGAGCCCTGTCCAACGGATTCCCGGACCCAACCCCGAGCGAAAGCATTTCCGGACAGGGACGAGGGGACCGAGCCGACGCGGCGTGCGTCAGGCGAAGTCAGCCGGCCTGAGACGGCCGGCCAGACCCCTGGGTCTTCCCTCAGCACAGACTCGTAGGCGCAGGGAGCGAGATTTACTCACATGTCGTACCGAGGCAAGCACCGCAAGATGTCCGCCGCCACCCGTCACATCGCTCGCGTTGCCATTGCGGGCGTCGCGGTCGGCGCTCCCCTCGCAATCGCCGCGACCCCCGCGTCGGCGACCAACTGGGACGCCATCGCGCAGTGCGAGAGCAGCGGCAACTGGAACACCAACACCGGTAACGGCTACTACGGTGGTCTGCAGTTCTCGCAGAGCACCTGGCGCGCCTACGGTGGCACCGGCAGTGCGCACGGCGCTTCCCGTGAGCAGCAGATCGCCGTCGCCGAGCGGGTCCTCCAGGGCCAGGGCATCGGCGCGTGGCCGCACTGTGGCAAGAAGGGCGGCTCCGCCAGCCCCGCCAAGGCCAAGTCGACCGCTCCGAAGGCCACCAAGAAGGTGACCCCGAAGAAGTCGACCGCTCCGGTCGCCAAGCAGCAGGCTCCGGTCCAGGCGCCGGCCGCCAATGTCGCGAACTCCAACCCGGCGGGTGACTACACCGTCATGGCCGGCGACACGCTGTCCAAGATCGCTTCCAAGTTCAACGTCCAGGGCGGCTTCCAGAAGCTGCAGGACCTGAACAAGGAATTCGTGCCGAACGCCGACTTCATCGTCGTCGGCCAGAAGCTCGCCACCAAGTGA
This sequence comes from Amycolatopsis speibonae, assembly GCF_042647925.1. Classification (NCBI taxonomy): domain Bacteria; kingdom Bacillati; phylum Actinomycetota; class Actinomycetes; order Pseudonocardiales; family Pseudonocardiaceae; genus Amycolatopsis; species Amycolatopsis speibonae. Next base: position 78,960 of record NZ_JBHRWK010000070.1, on the reverse strand, counting down.
GCTCTTGAGCACCAGTAAGTCGTGATGCCCGCGGGACTCCCCGCGTGGCCATGTCACGACTGACAAGGCCCCACCGCGCTCATTCCCCCGGCGGTGGGGCTTTGTCGCGTCCGGGGGCGGTTGGGGGTCAGGCTGCGGTAGGCGGTCCACTTGCCCCGTTTGAAGTCCGTGAAGGCCTCCTTACCTACGTTCAGGGTAGGTAAGGAGGCCTTCACGGACTCTGCGCTCATCACGCCCGCCCCACACGCACCAGCAGTCACAGCGGCAGCGCGTGAAGGCCCCTTCCCTCGGCTCAGTCGAGGGAAGGGGCCTTCACGTACTTCGGGTGACCACAAAGCGGCGGTGACGCCTCGGTACAGGTGGTCGTGAGTGGTAAGTGTCGTTAGAACGACACTTACCACTCACGACCACCCCGACCGACGTGCCCGGTGGCCGGCCTACGGCGAATTGACCCACTCGTCGCTGCCGTCGCTGAAGTGCTGGTGCTTCCACACCGGCAGCCGTGCCTTGACCTCGTCGACCAGCTCCGAGCAGGCCGCGAAGGCCTGGCCCCGGTGCTCGGCCGCCACGGCGCACGCCAGCGCGACGTCCCCGATGGCCAGCGCGCCCAGCCGGTGACTGACAGCGACGGCACGGACGCCGGTCCACTTCCCCGAGAGGTCCGCGACGACCTCCGCGAGCACCTCCGAAGCGCTGGGGTGTCCTTCATAGGCGAGCCGTTCCACCGACCGCCCGCCGTCGTGGTCCCGCACGACCCCGCCGAAGGTGACGACGGCGCCCGCGGCCGCGTCGTCCACCAGCCGGGCGTGTTCCTCGACCGAAAGCGGCTCGTCGACCACCGCGATCCGTGCGACCCGAACGCTCACTGCTGTGCCTCCCGTGGGTGGTCGCCGCCCGCCAGCTGGTCGACGGCGTGGTCGAGGATCCCGTCCAGGACGCCCAGGCCGTCCTTCACCCCGCCGCGCGAGCCGGGCAGGTTCACCACCAGGGTCCGTCCGGCGACGCCGGCGACCCCGCGCGAGAGCACGGCCGTGGGTACCTTGGGCAGCCCGGCGGCCCGGATCGCGTCCGCGACGCCGGGGAGTTCGTAGTCGAGGACGGCGCGGGTGACGTCCGGGGTGCGGTCCGTCGGCGAGATGCCGGTGCCGCCGGTGGTCACGATCACCTGGACCCCGGCCGCGACGGCGTCCCGCAGGGCTTCGCCGACCGGTTCCCCGTCCTCGACGACCACGGGCTCCGGTACGTCCCAGCCCCGTGCGGCGAACCAGCCGGTGATGACCGGACCGGTCGTGTCCTCGTAGACGCCCTTCGCGGCCCGGTTCGACGCCACGATCACCCTCGCGTTCCGGTTCACGGCCGCTCCCAGGTCCCGGTCTTGCCGCCGTCCTTGCGGATCAGGCGGACGTCGTCGAGGGTCGCCGCCGGATCGACGGCCTTGATCATGTCGTGCAGGGTCAGCCCGGCGACGGCGACGGCGGTCAGCGCCTCCATCTCGACGCCGGTCCGGTCGTTCGTCTTCGCGGTCGCGGTGATGTGCACGGCGGTCTCGCCGAGGGCGAACTCGACCTTCACCCCGGACAGCGCGATCTGGTGGCAGAGCGGAATCAGCTCGGGCACCTTCTTCGCGCCCATGATGCCCGCGATCCGGGCGGTCGCGAGGGCGTCGCCCTTGGGCAGCCCGTCCGTCGCGAGCAGGCCGAGCACCTCGGCCGTGGTGTGCACGGTGCCGCCGGCCAGCGCGGTGCGGGCGGAGGGCGTCTTGCCGGAAACGTCGACCATACGGGCGGCACCCGTATGGTCGACGTGGCTGAGTTCACTCACGCCCAGCAGGCTAGTCCTCAGAAAACCTGCTGCTTCGAGCGAACCTCGTCGAGCGCCTTCTCCCGGTCCTGCCGCTGCTGCGGATTCATCGAATCGAAGAGCCCGCCCTTGTCCGCGCCGCAGGCCGTGTCGTGCGCGGGGCGCTTGCCTTCCACGAGGAACCGGTTGACGGCGTTGTTGCCGCAAGCGTTCTCCGAGCCCAGCCAGACCCCGTGCCCGCCTTGGTCGACCGACACCATCCGCGCCCGGTCGCCCAGCGCGCGCCGCATCTCCTTGGCCCCGCTGAGCGGGGTGGCCGGGTCACGCAGGTTCTGCACCAGCAGGATCGTCGACGGTCCCCGGTCGCCGATCTTCACCGGCGGCTCGATCGGCTCGGACGGCCAGAACGCGCACGCCCAGATGTTCGCCCCGGCGGCTCCGAACATCGGGTACTTCACCCGGTCCTTCTCGACGTTGCGCTGGTAGACCCCGACGTTCTCGGGCCAGTTCGCGTCGTTGCAGACCACGTGCAGCTGACCGGACAGCACGTTGCCGATGTCGGTCTGCGCCGCCTGCTTCATGACGCCTTCGCCGTCGAGCGACTGCCACTGCTGCGCCAGCACCGGGAAGGCGCTGGTCGAGTACAGCGCGCCGAACGTGCCCATCCGGAACGCCGCGCCGTCCACGCCGGGAACGGCGCCGCTGTCGAGCTTGTCCGCGAGTTCGTAGAACTTCGCCGTCACCTGCCGCGGGGTACGGCCCAGCCCATAGCTGTCGTCGCGCGCCGCCGCCCACTTCGCGAAGTCCGGGAAGCGGTCCTGGAAACCCTCCGCGAGCCGACGCGAGGTCGCCGGGTCGAGCCCGCCCGGACTGGTCACGCTGTCGAGCACGACGCGATCCGTCTGCTGCGGGAACAGCGTCGAGTACACGGCACCGAGGTAGCTGCCGTACGAGACGCCGTAGTACGAGAGCTTCTTCTCGCCGAGGGCTTCGCGGATGCGGTCCATGTCGCGAGCCGTGTTGGCCGTGGTGATGTACGGCAGGTTCGCCGCGGTCTTCGAGTCGCCACACTGCTTCGCGATGCCCGCCACGGCCTTCGCCCGCTCCGCCACCGCGGCGGCGTCACGCGCGTACGGCGGCACGTTGCTCACCAGCTGCTCGGGCTTGAGATCGCAGGTGACCGGCGTGCTGTTCCCGATCCCCCGCGGGTCGAACCCGATCAGGTCGTACGCGTCGAGCACACTCGACGGCGCACCCGACGCGCGCAAAGCCTCCGGCATGGTCAGCCCCGGGCCACCGGGCCCGCCCGGGTTCATCAGCATGATCCCGCGCCGCTTCGCCGGTTTGGTGCTGGCGAGCTTCGACACGGCGATGTCGATGGTCTTCCCGCCCGGGTTCCGGTAGTCGAGCGGGACCTTCAAAGTGGCGCACTGCAGCGTGGCCGCCTCCGGGCACGGCCCCCAGTCCAGCGACGAAGACGCGGCGGTCGCCGTGGCCGGTACGAGTACCGCCACAGTGACCGCCGCGGCCGTGAGTGTCCCGATCCTGCTCAGGACAGAGCGATTCATCCCCAACCCCCGTCATGATCGACTTCGTGGTCGAAATCGAGCCTATGAGCGGGCCATCGGCGGAGTCGTCACCCTGAAGTCGGCCTCCAGGTCGGCCTCAGTGATGACGCTGCCGCCGAATGGAGCAAGGGACCTTTGCTATCGCGCCCTACTGCTTGGCGGCCTTCGCGGCCTTCTTCACCGCGTCGGCGACCGCGGGGGCGACGGCGCTGTCGAAGACGCTCGGCACGATGTAGGACGCGTTGAGCTTGCCGTTGTCCACGACGTCCGCGATGGCATCGGCGGCCGCGAGCAGCATCGAGTCGTCGATGTGGTGCGCCTGCGCGTCGAGCAGACCACGGAAGACGCCGGGGAACGCGAGCACGTTGTTGATCTGGTTCGGGAAGTCGCTGCGGCCGGTGGCGACCACGGCGGCGTGCTTCCCCGCTTCCAGCGGGTCGATCTCCGGGTCCGGGTTGGCCAGCGCGAACACGACGGCGTCGGACTTCATGGTCTCGACCTGCTCGGCCCCGAACAGGTTCGGGGCCGAGACCCCGATGAACACGTCGGCGCCGACGAGCGCCTCGTGCAGCGTGCCCGCCTGCTGCTCCTTGTTGGTGTGCTCCGCGATCCAGGTCAGGTTGTCGTCGAGGTTGCCGCGCGCGGAGTGCACGATGCCATCGATGTCGGCGGCCACGATGTCGCCCGGTCCCTTGCGCAGCAGCAGGCGGATGATCGCCGAGCCCGCCGCGCCGACACCGCTGACGACGATCTTGCAGTCTTCGATGTTCTTCCCGACCACGCGCAGGGCGTTGCGCAGCGCGGCGACCACGACGATCGCGGTGCCGTGCTGGTCGTCGTGGAACACCGGGATGTCGAGCTGCTCACGCAGGCGCTTCTCGATCTCGAAGCAGCGCGGCGCGGCGATGTCCTCGAGGTTGATGCCCGCGTAGACCGGCGCGAGCGCCTTCGCGATCATGATGATCTCTTCGGTGTCCTGGGTGTCCAGGCAGACCGGCCAAGCGTCGACGTCGGCGAACTTCTTGAACAGCGCCGCCTTGCCCTCCATCACCGGCAGCGCGGCGGCCGGGCCGATGTTGCCCAGCCCCAGCACCGCGGAACCGTCGGTGAGGACGGCGACCGTGTTGCGCTTGATGGTCAGGCGGCGCGCGTCCTCGGGGTTCGCGGCGATCGCCTGGCAGACGCGGGCGACACCCGGCGTGTACGCGCGGGAGAGGTCGTCACGGTTGCGGAGCGCGACCTTGGGGCTGACCTCGATCTTGCCGCCGAGGTGGATCAGGAAGGTCCGGTCGGAGACCTTGCGGACGCGGACGCCCGGCATCGAGTCCAGGGTCTGCGTGATGTCCTGCGCGTGGTTCTCCGACAGGGCGTTGGCGCTGATGTCGACGACGATCGAGTCGGGGTGCGACTCGACGACGTCGAAGGCTGTCAGCACACCGCCGACCCTGCCGACGGCCGTGGTCAGGTCACCCGCCGCGGTGGACGACGCGGGGGCCTCCACCCGGACGGTGATCGAATATCCGGGACCGGGAACCGGCATGGCACTACCCCCGCTGAGGAACGCTCGAATAGGTCGATCGAAAACCTACTCCCGTGACGACCGCCACGGACCCTCGCAGGGGGTGACTGACCAGTAACTTCTTACCGGTTGATCTCGGTCTCGGGGTGCACGTAGGGCACCGCTTCGAGCGGGAAGGTCACGTCGCCGAACGGGGACAGCGCGCCCTGCCGATCGGATGCGAGCTCGGTGACGGGGTGCTCCCCGTCTTCACCGGGCCACGTCGGGTCGATCCCCGCGCGCTTCTTGTTCTCGCCCTTCGCCACAACGTCCTCCAGAGCATGGTCAAGCCGTTCTCTCCGGCACAGTCTGCCCGAACGCGGCTGCCGGGCCTCCACCCGCCCGGTATCCTGGTCCTCTATGCCCGCGCCCTCCCTGGCGGACTGGCTGCGCCAGGAGTCCGACGAAGCCCTCGCCGCACTGCTGCGCACACGTCGCGACCTGTCCACGCCACCCCCTTCCGACACCATCGTGCTCGCCACCCGAGCGGGCACGCCGGGTTCCGTCGCGCGCGCTTGCGAAGACCTCGACACCTTCACCCTCGCCGTGCTCGACGCCCTCCTGCTGGCCGGCGCCGACACCGATCCGGTCACCGCGGCCGAGGTCACGCGGCTCACCGGCACGGAGATCGGCGAGCCGCTGGCGCTGCTGCGCGCGCGGGCACTGGTCTGGGGTGACGACGACGCCCTGCGAGTCCCGCCGTCGGCCCGCGACGCGCTCGGCCCCTTCCCCGCCGGGCTGGGATCGTCTTCGCCCTCATTCGCCGGAGCGGACATCGCGGCCGCGCTCTCGGAGGTCGGCGAGGACGAGCGCGCCGTGCTGACGACGCTGGCCGCCGGGCCGCCGATCGGCCGCACCCGCGACGCGGCGGCCGACGTCCCGCTGGAGCGGGCGCAGAACCCGGTCCAGCGCCTGCTCGCCAGGGGGCTGCTGCTGCGCCGCGACGACCAGACCGTCGAACTGCCGCGTGAACTCGGGATCGCCCTGCGCGGCGGCTCGGTGTTCGAACCGGCGTCGCTGCGCGAACCGGAACTCCCCGTGCATCCGCATCAGCGGTCCACAGTGGACACGACGGCGGCGGGCGAGGCGATGGAGTTCCTGCGCCAGACCGAAAACATGCTCCGCGCATGGTCGGAGACGCCGCCACCGGTGCTGAAGTCCGGCGGGCTCGGGGTCCGCGAACTGAAGAAGCTCGCCAAGGACCTCGACGCCGACGAGACGCGGGTGACCCTGCTCGCGGAGATCGCTGTCGGCGCCGGACTGGTGGCCGACAGCGAAGCGACTTCACCTGAATGGGTACCGACGACGCTCACGGATTCGTGGCTCGCGTCGCCGACAGCGCAGCGCTGGATGACTGTCGCGCAGGCCTGGCTCGAACTGCCCCGGCTGCCCGGTCTCGCCGGCGGGCGGGACGCGAAGGACAAGCCGATCGCGCCGCTTTCGGAGGACCTTCGCCGTCCGCTGGCACCCACGTCGCGGCGGCGGATCCTCCTCGCTTTGGCCGCGTTGCCCGAGGGCGCCGGGGTGAAGAGCACCGACGAACTGGTCGCCGCGCTCGCCTGGCGCTCGCCGAGGCGGGGCGGTCGGCTGCGGGACGAAACCGTGCGCTGGACGATGGCCGAGGGGGCCGCGCTCGGCCTGCTCGGGCTCGGCGGGCTCACCACGGCGACGCGCGCGCTGCTGGCCGAGGACAGGCCCGGCGCGGTCGAAGCGATGCTCGACGCGCTGCCGCGTCCGGTGGACCACGTCCTGGTCCAAACCGACCTGACCGTGGTCGCACCAGGTCCACTGGAAGCCGAACTCGCGGGCGAGATGACCGCCGTCGCCGACATCGAATCGGCCGGGCACGCGACCGTCTACCGGATCACCGAGACCTCCATCCGCCGGGCGCTCGACACCGGGCGGACCGCGGGCGAACTGCACCAGCTGTTCACCGCGAAGTCGGCGACGCCGGTACCCCAGTCGCTGAGCTACCTGATCGACGACGTCGCCCGGCGGCACGGGCGGCTGCGCGGCGGGGCCGCCGAGTCGTTCCTGCGCTGCGACGACGCGTCGCTGCTCGCGGAGGTCCTGGGCAGCTCCGTCGCGATCGAGTACGGCTTGCGCATGATCGCGCCGACAGTGCTCATCAGCGCGTACCCGCTCGCCGAAGTCCTCGACGCCCTTCGCTCAGCCGGGTTCGCCCCAGCCGCCGAAGGGCCCGACGGACGCGTCATGGACATCAGGCCGTCTGGACGTCGTCTGCCCGCGAAGGCACGAGCCGCTCGTCGGGCTCCTGGGGAACCTGCCGGACTGTCAGACGACCAGGTCGGCAAGATCGTCGCGCACGTCCGGGCCGGTGACGCCGCTTCGGCGCGTCGTCGCGGCGAGGCCGTCCGCGCGCCGCAGGGAGGCGGCGCCGGGGACACGTCCGCGACACTGGCGTTGCTGTCACAGGCGACCATGGAACGCCGCGAGGTGTGGATCGGGTTCGTCGACTCACGCGGGACGGCGAGCCAGCGGGTGGTGCGGCCGCTGCGGGTCGGCGGCGGGGTCCTCGAAGGGACCGACAACGAGCGGTACCCGCTGCACCGGATCACCTCGGCGGCCCTCGTCGAGGACTGACCTACGCGAGCTGCTCGGTGTGGAGGTCTTTCAGCACCATCGACATGGCCTCGCCGTGCGTCGGCCAGTCCGGCGTCCCGATCCCGACCGAATGCAACGCGGACCGGACGGCGGCATGAGCTTTCGCGATGGCGTGTGAGAGATCGTCGCCGGAAACGTCGGCCTCGATCTCCATGACCGCTCGCCCGGCGTCCGCGGAGACCGCGCTGTCCGCGAAACCGCCGAGGCGGCGTTCTTGTTCGAGCAGCGCTCGCATCACCTTGTCGCAGTAGCCGAAGAGATCACCGTCGCCGTCGGCGATGAACACCCAGTGCGCGTGGACCGTCACACCCATCAGGAACCCCCCTCGATCTCGTAGCAAGGTTGACGAAGCAGCCAGGACACCGCGTTCTTTCCGTAGTTGGCGCCGCTCGGTGTCAGGTGGATCCAGCGCTGGTGCAGCCCGCAAGGACAGCGGACGGTGTAGTAGGTCGGCGGATCCAAGATCCTCCATCCTGCCTGATGGAAGTGCTCCAGAACAGCTTCCAGATCCTTCCTAGGATGCTTTCTCCAGTACCCCACCGGCTACTCCTCGACCAGGTTAACGCAGATCAGGACGACCGGCGTCACGCTGAGATCCCGTTCACGGACGACCGTGGTTCTATCGAGAAGCAGCACAGACCGCTACCAAAAGTGCTGGTAAGTCACCTCAAAGTAGTCAGATCGGGGGCTACTTGCGGGACCTACCGGTCGGCCTCGAAGAGCGATAGCGCCGACGGAGCGCAGTCAGAGGACGAAACGCGCGAGACGACAGCGTCAGAGGGCGCGAAGACCTTGAAGCACGCGCTCCATGAAGGCGCGCGAGGAGGAGTCGCCGAGGATCAGCTCGGTCTGGTGGATCAGCACCAGCCCCGCGTCCGCCATGTCGCCGACGAGCACCTTCACGACGCCCAGCGGCAGCCGCAGGTGCGCGGCGATCTCCGCGATCGACCGGGTGTCCAGGCAGAGGTCGCAGATCTGCCGGTGCTCAGGTGTCCGGACGCCGCGATACCGGCGGCCGTCTTCGCTGGTCGACACCAGGGCTTCCAGCGCCAGGTCGTGCGCGGTGCGGGTGCGCCCGCCGGTGCGCGTGTAGGGCCGGACCCGGGAGCCCGAAGACGGCAGGTAGACCGAAGCGGGCGCGGCGGCGCTCTCGGCCCTGGAACGCGGCGGCGTCTGGCGGATCGGCGAAGGCATCGAAGCGGGCAAAGGGGGCGGCTCAGGCGGAGCGGCCGGGCGGCGCGGCATGACCGTGCTGATCGAGCTCAACTCGAAGCGGCTCGGGGAGTCGAAGGACTCACGGTCGGTGCCCTGGTAGAGGGAGTCCCAGCCGGAGGGTTCCGGTTCGGTGAATCCCGTGATCTTCATCGGCTGTCACCCACGTACGCCGCCCTGCAGCTGCGCCCGCAGCTCGGGGGTGATCTGCTGCCCGACCCGCTCGACGAGCAGGGTCATCTCGTAGGCCACGGTGCCGATGTCGCAGGTCGGCGCCGCCAGTACGGCGAGCGACGAGCCGTCGGCGACCGACATGAGGAAGAGGTACCCGCGTTCCATCTCGACGACGGTCTGGTTGACCCCGCCCGCGTCGAAGCAGCGCGCCGCGCCGGCGGTGAGGCTGATCAGCCCGGAGGCGACCGCGGACAGCTGTTCGGCCCGTTCCTGCGGCAGCCCTTCCGACGGCGCGAGGAGGAGCCCGTCCGCGGAGACCAGCACGGCGTGTGCGGCACCGGGAACCCGGCGCGCGAAATCCGTGATGAGCCAGCCGAACGAGCTCTGCTGCTGCCCGGATGCCGTCACAAGTCCCTCCTCGCTGCGTCAAGACCACCTGGGCGGCGTGGTCCGGGCGTCTTTCGCCGACCAGCACCGATCCGGTACCGGCGGAGCCCAAAGACGCCTCCACCCAGCGTATTCGTCCCGCCGATCGTGTCGAGCCCGCCACCCGGCCGAGAGCGTTAACCGAACGTAAGCGTCCAGCCGCTCACCGCGTCGACACATGGCGGACCACGCATTCGTGGGTCACCCCTTGGTGGCCTGGTGCGACCAGGTGCGAATCGGCGTCCACGCAGGTCAACGCCGTTCCGGCCACCCGATCAGGCCATGCCTGCACCGGATCGCGTGAAAGGGATCGCCCGGCGTTCAATCCGGCAGGTGGCGCCACTCCCCGAAGCGGGTGAAGCCTGCCGAGTTCACTCCAACGGCCGCACCCGCTCCGGGCATTCGTCTGTTTTCTACCCCGCGCGCATCCTTGTTCGTCCTGCCTACCCTGCGCGCAACGCCGAATCGTAGGCGATGGCGTGCTGCACGACCGAGATCAACACCTGCTTGGCGGACTCACGTTCCCGGGCGTCACAGGCCATGATCGGCACGGACGGCGAGATCGTCAGCGCGTGCCGGACGTCCTCGATCTGATGGTGCAGCAGCCGGTCGAAGCAGTTGATCGCCACGACGTACGGCAGCTTCCGGTTCTCGAAGAAGTCGATCGACGGGAACGCGTCGGCGAGCCGCCGCGTGTCGACCAGCACGACGGCACCGATGGCGCCGACCGCGAGGTCGTCCCACATGAACCAGAACCGGTGCTGTCCCGGCGTACCGAACACGTACAGCACCAGGTCCGAGTCCAGCGAAATCCGGCCGAAGTCCATGGCAACGGTCGTCGTCGACTTGTTCGGGGTGGCCGAATTGTCGTCGACGCCGGTACTGGCCTCGGTCATCATGGCCTCGGTGGTCAGCGGATCGATCTCCGAAACCGCTCCGACCAGCGTGGTCTTCCCCGAGCCGAATCCGCCAGCGACCACGATCTTGGCCGACGAAGTCGGTCCGGTCACCTGCGGCGCATTCGCGTCGGAGTCAAATTCTCCGAAGCCCACTGAGCACCCTCTCCATGAACTCGATACTGGGCCGGTCACCCACGTTCTGGCTGGCAGTGTGCACCAGGACCAGACCGAGGCCGGCCACGTCTCCGATCAGCACCCGGACCACGCCGAGCGGCAGGCGCAACAGCGCCGCGACTTCGGCGACGGACCGGGTGTCCAGGCAAAGGTCGCAGATCGACCGGTGTTCGGGGACGCGTACCCGGTCGAGTACCCGTCCCTGTTCACTGGTGGAGATCAACGCCTCGATGGCAAGGTCGTACGTCGGCTTGGTCCGTCCCCGCGTGCGGAAGTACGGCCGGACCAACCCGGAGGATTCGACGTCGGTGGTGTACTGCTCGTCGACGAACTCGTTCTGTGCCTGCTGCGGCAGTGCCGCGGCGAGCGGATCCGCGGCCGCCGCCCGGCGCTCCTCCTCCTTGTCGAAGGAGAACTTGGCGAACTCACCGGAGTCGTAGAGCGGACCACTGCCACCACCGAACAGTTCCGCCCCGGGGCCGCCGAGCAGGCGTTCCCGGTAGTCCGAGACGCTGAAATCGGCGGGTCCCTGTCCCGCGTTCGAATCGGTCAACCAGCGGGAGGCTTCGTCGGAGGACACCGGGTCGTTGTCCGACCCCTGTGCCCGGCGCGAGCGCCATTCGCGGTCGACCCGGTCCCGGAAGGACGTCCAGTCCTCCCGGCCGTCGTCACGTTCCGACCACCCGCCGTTGAAGTCGTCACCGAGCCGGCCATCGCCCCTCAAGCGCCCGTCGTCCACGGCAATCTCCTCGGTTCCCGGTCGCTCAGCGGCGGACCGACGCGCCCTGCAGCTGCGCGCGCATCTCCGGTGTCAGCTGTTGCCCCACCCGTTCCACCAGCAGGGTCATCTCGTAGACGACCAGGCCGATGTCACTCTCCGGCGACCCGAGGACCGCCAGACAGGAACCGTCGGACACCGACATCAGGAAGAGGAAGCCATTGGCCATCTCGACCACCGTCTGCGCGACCGTGCCGCCTTCGAACACCTTGGCCGCACCGCGCGCGAGGCTGGTGAGCCCCGACGCGACCGCGGCCAGCTGATCGGCCCTGTCCTTGGGAAGCCCCTTCGAGGAGGCCAGCAGCAAGCCGTCCGCCGACACCACCACGGCATGCGCCGCGCCCGGGACCCGGTGCACGAAATCCGTGATCAGCCAGGCAAAGCTGCTCGTGTGTCCTTTACCCTGCGCCTGGCCGCCAGGCTGCGCCGGACCACCCGGCTGCATCGCACCCGCCCGTGTCACTGTCACTCCTTACTGCTGTCATCGGCAAGGGAATCCGCACCCCTGCCAGTCACCGGAACGCCCTTGTCATCCAGCGCGTCGAGCGGGCGGTCCTGCAACGCGTGCCGTCCCGACTTGTAGCCCTGCTGGAAGCTTGCCATCCGGCTGCGAGCCGCCGTCGCCGAGCGGGCGATCGCACCCGTTCCCGGCATTCCGGAAGTCTTGTCGGCGAACGAGTCTTCCTTCTTCGGCTCGTTCCCGCCGATCGAACCGGGGACGAGGTTCTGGTTCGGCACCCGTTTGGGCAGGCCCGCCGGGGTGATCTCGTCGTTCCGATCTTCGTACAGGACCTGCGCCGCCTGCCAGCCGTCGTCCGACGCGCTGCGCCAGCCATTGTCCTGGAGCACCGTCTCCGGCGGAATACTCTGCGGGGTCCGAGTGGGCAATACCTCTTCGGGGACGTCCTCGACGACGGGTTCCACCGCTTCGGCGCCACTGGTGCGGGCCTGCGCGGGTACGTCGGACTCGACCGGCTCGGTGTAGGTGGTCGGGGTGTCGCTCCCGGCCTCGTCACCTTCGCTGAACCAGCGCGAGAGCACCGACTGGTAGATCGGCAGGCGCCGGGTGGGCACGTCGTCCTCGAGCGCCGACTTGCCGGCGTCCGAAGGCTCCTCGGGCTGCCGCGGCGGCTCGGGCGGGGTGTACCGGGGCTCCCGCTTCGGCAGTACCAGCGACGCGAACTGCGTCTCCGTGCCGCTCGAAGCGCCGTCGCCGTTCGTCGGCGAGATGTCGTCGGCCGTCGGCCAGGCCGGGGACTCCTCGGGAGGAGTCACGGGGCTGAGGAACGGCCCCGCCGCGTTCTTGCCCGCGACCAGGTCGTCGAGACTGATCGGCTGGTCGAGCGGGACGAGCCCGCCCTGCTGCGCGACCGGCTGCGGCGCCGGGGGCTTCGACGGCGGCGGCGGGGTCATCTCCAGGCCGCGGTCGGAGGCGGGAACGTTCGGCAGCGAAGTCGACATCTCGGACATCGACGGCATCGACGTTTCCGAGCGGTTGGCCGGCGGCGGGGTGTTCCGCACGCCGGGCCGCAGGTGCGTGAGCAGCTCGGCGGGCACGACGACCCGCGCGATCACACCGCCCTCGATGTCCTCGTTCTCCCGGAGCCGGACCTCGATGCCGTGGCGGCGCGCCAGGCGCGCGACCACGTACAGGCCCATCCGCCGGGTCACCGAGACGTCCAGGTCCGGCGGGTCGGCCAGACGCTGGTTGACCTCGGCGAGGCGTTCGTCGGTCATGCCGACACCGTGGTCGGTGACCTGGATGGCGAGCGCCTTCTTGCGGGTGATCACCGCGCGGACGGTCACCTTCGTCTCCGGCTCGGAGAAGTAGGTGGCGTTGTCCAGCAGCTCCGCGAGCACGTGCACGAGGTCGTGGATCGTCAGGCCCTGGACGGCGACCTCGGGGACGATCCCGATCTCGATCCGGGCGTACTGCTCGATCTCCGAGACCGCGGCGCCGATGACGTCGGCGGCGGGGACCGGCTTGGGCACCGACTTCGCGAGACCGGCGCCCGAGAGCACCAGGAGGCTTTCACCGTTGCGGCGCAGCCGCGTGGCGAGGTGGTCGAGCTCGAACAGGCTGGCCAAGTGGTCCGGGTCCTGCTCGTCGGCTTCGAGCCGGTCGATCACGCCCAGCTGGCGTTCCACCAGTCGCTGCGAGCGGCGGGACAGGTTCACGAAGATGCCGTTGACGTTCTCGCGCAGGAGGGCCTGTTCGGCGGCCATCTTGACGGCTTGCGCGTGGACGACGTCGAACGAACGCGCCACTTCACCGATCTCGTCACGCGAAGTGACGGGCACCGGCTCGACCGACCGCTTCGAGGCGTTGACCGGGTCCGGGTCGTCCAGGATCGCTTGCACGGTTTCCGGCAGCCGGGTGTAGGCGACGTCGAGCGCCGTCTTCCGCAGCACCCGCAGCGGGCGCAGCATCAGGCGGGCGATGACGAGCATCAGGAACAGCGCCGCGAGCAGGGCCAGCAGCACGACCGCGCCGCCGATCCACGCCGAGTTGATCGCGTCGGTGGCCAGGCCGTCGGCCTGGGCCCGCAGCTGGCCGAGCAGGTTGGTCTCGACCGCGCGCAGCTTGTCCAGCGCGACCCGGCTGTCGTTGCCGAGGGCGGCGTTGTCGATCGACGGCGTCTGGTTCTGCTGGTAGAGCGAGAACGCCATCGTGGTGATCCGGCGGCGGTCGTCGACCTCGGGTCCCGAGAAGGTGTCCGAGTAGAGCTGCCGCTGCTCGGGGCTGGCGTTGGCGACGAAGGCCGCGGTCGACGCGTCGCCGCTGGCCACCGCCGAACGAGCCTGGTCGAACAGGTCGCCGGGGAACGACGAGCGGAAGGAGGCGATCAGCAGCGCCGCGTCACCGCGGGCGATGAACTCCTTGCTCTCACTGATGGCCTGCACGGTGACGCCGAGCCGGAGCACGTCGCGGTTCGCCACCGCGGTGGTCACCTCGCGGCCGAGCTGGACCAGCGAGTCGAGGATGCCGGAGTAGGCGATGAGGACCGGGGTGTCGCCCAGCAGCGAGGTGTTCATCGCGCCGCGCAGCGGGCGCAGGGCGTCGAGCCGCTGCAGACCACGCGAGTAACGGTCCCTCGTGTCCTGGTCGTCCGGGTTGATCTGGTTCGCCGAGGACCGCAGGTCGTCGACGGCGCGGTCGACCTTGGCGATCTGCGCGTCGAGGCCGGTCTGGCGCGACCCGTCCTGCGAGGAGATCCGGGCGACGGCGAGCGCGCGTTCGCTCTGCAGCTCGTGCACCACGAGGGTGATCTTGTCGGCGAACGCGACCTGGTCGGCCGTGTCCTGGAACCGGGCCGCCTCGCTGCTGTCGTCGATCACGCGCAGCGTGCCGAGCGCGAGCGCGGTCAGTGTCGGGATGATCAGGACTGCCGCGAGCTTGGATCGCAGACGCCAGTTCCGCAGGCCCAGGAACGACCCGGCCACCTTCCCGCCAGGACCGTCTCCGGTTTCCCGCGCAGGGGTCCCTCCCACCCCCGCGGTGTCTTCGTTCGGCACCGCCGCACCACCATCATCTTCATTCGGGCCGGGAAAGCCCATTTTGGACATGCCGTTCTCGAGCTGGCCGTACTGCTGCTGTCTGGGTCGCTTGTCGGAGACCACTACCCGCACGCTCCTGCCACCCGGCAGGGACGTTCAGGGCGTGAGTACTCGGTCCTCCGAATGAGGAAGTCGTCTTCGACGCAGTCTCTCAAGTGCACTTGACCGAAACCCTGCCTGGCGTCATTGGTCCGTTCGGCCTAACCCGCCAGTGCGCGGGTACGCACCAGTGAAGCACGGTCGTGTTCGACATGTTCGACACAGAGTGCCTTGCACCTCGGGAAAGGTCCAGAGCGTTCGGCCATCCAAGGCACTCTCTTTCACTACATCAGTGGTCCACACCTCACTACCGGTGCATGAGGGTAGCGAACGGTAGCCCCAGATGTAACCCTTCGGACAAGACGCACAAGAAGACACCGGACGGCCCTTGACCTGTCCGCGCTCAGTTGTCAACAAACCCACGGCGCGAACACGCCGAGTTGTGTTCACTTCTGACAAACAACCTGTTCGGGTGATCGTTACCACTGGGGATCATAGGATGACCACCCATTGTGAGCACGTTGTCCGTTCTCTACAGTGAGGCCGTGACTCCGGCAAAGAGTCACTTCCGAATTCCACATCAGGGCACGTCGTCACGTGTCCTCCCCCTCGATCAGGAGCACCACTTGCTTTCGAAGAACGCCTTGAGCGCCCGCCTCGGGCGGCCGTCTCGTGGAAAAGCGAAGGCGCTCGCGCTCGCTATGGCGGTCGTCGTCACGACGTCGGTCGGTGGCTGCGGCCTGCTCGGCGGGGACGAGTCGTCCTCCTCCGGCGGCTCCGGAAACCTCGAGAAGTCGAAGATCAAGGTCGCCGTGATGTCGACCATCGACCTCGCGCCCCTGCGCCTCGCGCAGGACGGCGGCTACTTCAAGAACGAAGGCCTCGAGGTCGAGGCGATCGAGGCAGGCACCGGTCAGATCTCCCTGACCAAGCTGATCGGCGGCGAGGTCGACGTCGCGTACGCGAGCTACACGCCGTTCTTCATCGCGATGAGCAAGGGCACCGCCGACATCAAGCTGGTCGCGGACGCTTCCTCCGCCGGCCCGAAGAGCACGATGCTGGTCACGCTGCCGACGTCGTCGGTGAAGAGCGTCAGTGACCTGGCCGGCAAGAAGATCGGCATCACCGCACCGAACACCGTGTCCGACACGCTGTCCAAATCGGTCATGAAGGACCACGGCGTCGACGCCAGCAAGGTCACCTGGGTGCCGATCCAGCTGCCGAACGTCGGGGCCGCGCTCAAGAACGGCGACATCGACGCCGGCTTCCTGACCGAGCCGTTCATCACGCAGACCGCGAAGCAGGCGGGCACCGTCCCGGTCGTGGACACCGCCACCGGCGCCACCCAGGACTTCCCCACCGCGGGCTACGGCTCCCTCGGCAAGTTCGTGAGCGAGAACCCGAAGACCGTGGCCGCCTTCCAGCGCGCCATGCAGAAGGCCACTCGCGACGCGGCGGACCGCTCCAAGATCGAGCCGCTGCTGGTCAAGTACGCCAAGATCGACCAGGACACCGCCGCGCTGACCACGCTGCTGACCTTCCAGTCCACCCTGGACCCCCGCCGCATCCAGCGGGTCCCGGACCTGCTCCTGCAGATGGGCGCCATCCAGACCAAGATCGACGTCGCTCCCATGATCGCGGCCCAGGCCACGAGTTGATGACGCGCGGTTACTCCGAATAGCCGCTTTGCTCGCAATTTGCTTACTTAAAGTAATGCTGTCCAAGCGGGTGATCATAGGATCGGGCGAATGGCCTAAAATGATCACCCGCTCACGACACCCATTGTGAGCAGGTGGGCAAATCTCTAAGGTGACCGCGTGCCTGGCGAAACGAAGCCACGACACGGATGAAAAAACCCAACGGTGATTCATTGTTTCCGAGGAGCTGGCTTTGTTTCGAAACGCCATGAGCAGGGGTCGGTCACGTAGAGGACAGGGTGCCATCGGCGTCGCCCTGAGCGCGCTCATGCTCGCCACGTTGGGCGCCTGTGGCGCCCTCGGCGGGGAAGACACGTCCAAGGCATCCAGTGGTGGTGACGGTGCTCTTGAGAAGCCGAAGATCAAGGTGTCCCTGCTGCCCGTCGTCGACCTCGCGCCGCTGCGGCTGGCGCAGGAAGGCGGCTACTTCAAGGCCGAGGGTCTCGAGGTCGAAGCTGTCGACGCCCCCAGTGGTCAGGCGTCGATGACCAAGATGATCGGTGGCGAGGTCGACATCGCCTTCTCCACCTACATGCCGTTCTTCGTCGCGAAGAGCAAGGGCGCGGCCGACGTCCGGCTCGTCGCCGACTCCGTTTCGGCCAGCCCCAAGAGCAACGCGGTCGTCACGGTGCCGACCTCGTCGGTCAAGACGATCAACGACCTCGCGGGCAAGAAGATCGCGATCACCGACAAGAACACCGCCTCCCACCTGCTCACCGTCTCGGTGATGAAGGACCACGGCGTCGACACCAGCAAGGTCCAGTGGGTGCCGATGGCACTGCCGAACATCGCTGCCGCGCTCGCTTCGGGCCAGGTCGACGCGGGTTACCTGCCCGAGCCGTTCCTGACCCAGGCCTCCAAGGTCGTCGGCGCCACCCCGGTCGTCGACATCGCGACCGGCGCCACGCAGGACTTCCCCCTGGCGGGCTTCGGCGCGCTCGGGTCCTTCGTGGACAAGAACCCCAAGACGCTGGCCGCGTTCCAGCGCGCACTGGGCAAGGCCGTGCGCGACTCGGCCGACCGCTCCAAGATCGAGCCCCTGATCGTCAAGTACGCCAAGGTCGACGCGGAAACCGCGTCCCTGCTCACGCTGCCGACGTTCGGGTCCACCCTGGACCCGCGCCGTCTGCAGCGCGTGCCGGACCTGCTGCTGCAGACCGGTGTGCTGACGGCCAAGCTCGACGCCGCTCCGATGCTCGCCCCTCAAGCTGGATAAAGGTCAAGGTGCCACGACTTCTCCGTGCCCTGGCCGGTCTGGCCGGTTTCTTCCTCGTCTGGGAAGTGATCGTCCAGGCCGGCCTGGTCCGTAAAGAGTTCCTCCCCCCGCCGTCCGTCGTCCTCGTGACGATCTTCGAACAGTTCGGGGAGACGCAGTTCATCCGGGATCTGATCGCCACGTTCCTCGCGTGGGCGATCGCCCTGCTCATCGCGGTCGCCGTCGCCGTGCCCGCCGGGCTGCTGCTGGGCAGCATCCCCGGCCTGCGCACCGCGACCGCGGTGGTCGTCGAGTTCCTGCGGCCGATCCCCGCCGTCGCGCTGATCCCGCTGGTGCTGTTGCTGATCGGCGGCGGCCCCGAGGCGAAGATCACGCTGGCCGTGTACGCGTCGTTGTGGCCCATCATGTTCAACACGATCTACGCGCTCGGCGAGATCGACCCCGTGCTGATGGAGACCGCGAAGGCCTGCGGCACGGGCAAGTTCCGGACGCTGACGTCGGTGGCGCTGCCGCATACCGCGCCGTTCGTGTTCACCGGGGTCCGGCTGTCCGCCAACATCGCGCTGATCGCGGTGGTCAGCACCGAGTTCCTGGCGGGCGCCAAACTCGGCATCGGCAACTTCATCATGCAGGCCAGCACCGGTTCGACCAGGTTCGACCTCGTGCTCGCCGGCACCGTGGTGGTCGGCGCGCTCGGCTTCCTCATCAACGGCGGACTCGAAATGATCGGCAGGCGGGCGTTCCGCTGGAGCACGGTCGACCGGGAGGCGATCTCGTGACGACCCTCACGCTGACCAGCCGCGTCGGCAGGCGCGTGGGCCGGGGCCTCGGCATCCTGGTCCGCAACTGGCTGCTGTTCTTCGCCCTGCTCGGACTCTGGGAGCTCTCGACCCGGCTCGGCCAGAGCCCGTTCTTCCCACCGCCGACCGAAATCGCGGCCACTTCGGTGAAGCTGTGGTTCACCGGTCCGGCCTCGCAGCTGTTCCTGACCGACACCGTGTTCGACAACGTCCTGCCGAGCCTCGGCCGGACGCTCGGCGGCTGGCTGCTGGCCGGCGCGCTCGGCGTCGCGCTGGGTGTCGCGCTGGGACGGTCCCGGCACGGGATGGACTACGTCGGGCCGCTGTTCGCGTTCTTCCGCTCGGTGCCGCCGCCCGCGCTGATCCCGGTGTTCATCGTCCTCTTCGGACTCGGACCGGGGATGCAGACCGGCTCGATCATCTTCGGCGCGATCTGGCCGGTGCTGCTCAACACCGTGGACGGCGTCCGGTCGGTGGACCAGGTGAAGGTCGACACCGCGAAGTCGTTCCGGACCCCTCGGTCGTACTGGGTGCGCTCGATCGTGCTGCCCGCCGCCGGGCCGAAGATCTTCGCCGGCCTGCGGTTGAGCCTGTCCATCTCCCTGCTGCTGATGGTGATCTCGGAGCTGGTCGGTTCCTACAACGGCATCGGCCGGTCCCTGATGGACGCCCAGCAGGCGTTCGACTTCCCGCTCATGTGGTCGTGGCTGGTCCTGCTCGGGCTCCTCGGCTTCGGGTTCAACGCGGCGTTCCTCGCGGTGGAGCAGAGAGTGCTTCGCTGGCAGCCCACCCGCAACGGCCGTATCTAGTTCTTTCGAAGGGTCAGCAAGATGTCAACCATGCTCGAAGTCTCCGGGCTGAACCACCGGTACGGCGCGGGAGAAAAGGCGCACGTCGCGGTCAACGACCTGTCGTTCACCGTGGAAGCGGGGCAGCTCGCGAGCATCGTGGGCCCGTCGGGCTGCGGTAAGTCGACGCTGCTGCGCTGCATCGCCGGGCTGATCAAGCCGACGTCCGGCCGGGTCAGCCTGCACGGCGACGACATCTCCGCCGGGGTGCCGGAGGATCTGGCCGTGGTGTTCCAGGACTACAGCCGCTCGCTGTTCCCGTGGCTCTCGGTCGCCAAGAACGTCGAGTTCCCCTTGCGGTGGCGCAACTTGAGCCGCTCGGAGCGTCGTACGCGGGCGCAGGACGCGCTGGAGTCGGTCGGCCTGGCCGGGGTCGGTTCGAAGTTCCCGTGGCAGCTCTCGGGCGGTATGCAGCAGCGTGTGTCGATCGCGCGGGCGCTGGCCAGCCGGCCCGCGCTGTTGCTGATGGACGAGCCTTTCGCGTCCGTCGACGCGCAGACGCGGTTCGAACTCGAGGATCTGACCCGGCGCGTGCAGCGCGAGAACGGGAGCACGATCCTCGTGGTCACGCACGACATCGACGAGAGCGTCTACCTGTCGGACCGGGTGCTGGTGCTGTCGAAGTCGCCGGCCACGATCGTCGCGGACCTGCCTGTCGGGCTGCCCGCGGACCGGAACCAGATCACCACGCGCGAGTCCGCCGAGTTCGTGACGCTGCGCGGTGAGGTGGCGCGGCTGCTGCACGGCGGTGCTCCCGAGAACGCCGCTGCCGTCACCGCGGCTTCGGACGCGGCCGAGTACGAGCTGGCGCAGCAGGACGCCGCGACCGACGCTGCCGCTGAGGCTCGCGCCAAGAGCTCCTGACGGCCAAAGTCCGTGAAGGCCTCCTTCACTACCTTCAGGGTAGGGAAGGAGGCCTTCGCTACTTCTGGGCCCAGGGCCGGAGCCTTCAGCCCTCCTGACCCACGCGCTATGAAAGGTCCTTTCCTTGCAAATTTTGCAAGGAAAGGACCTTTCATAGCGCGCGAAAGCGCCCTTCGGCTCGTCAGTAGAGCGTGCGCGGGTTCGCGTCGATGCGGACGTGCACCAGGTGCGGGTGCTCGTCCGGCAGCGCGGCTTCCAGCACCGGCTTGAGGTCCTCGGCCTTCTCGACGACCGACGTCCCCAGGCCCAGGCTCTTCGCCAGCGCCGGGAAATCGATGCCGCCGAGGTCGACGCCCGGCACCTTCTCGCCGCCCGCCGCCTCGCCGAGGATGCGCACGGCGGCGTACTCCGAGTTGTCGAAGATCACGAACGTCACCGGCAGATTGTGCTGCGCCGCCGTCCACAGTGCCTGGACGCAGTACATGCTCGACCCGTCGCCGAGGATGGCGACGACCTTGCGGTCCGGGCGGGCCAGCGCGGCACCGACGGCGGCGGGGAGGCCGTAGCCCAGGGTGCCGCTGGCGACGGTGAGGAAGCCGGTGTCGGTGGACTTGATCGGCAGGTGGTCGTGCAGCTCGTTGCGGTGGCTCGGCGTCTCTTCGACGACGATCGCGTTGTCCGGCAGGACTTCCGAGATCGTGGCGTAGGCGAAACCGGGCGTGATCGGCGTGGCCTCGGCGGGCTTTTCCAGCCGGGTACGGGACTTCGGCGCTTCCCGCGGCGCGGCGCGGTCCAGGAGCGCGCGGATCGCGAGCTTCGGCGTCGACCGGATCCCGGTGCCCTCGGCGGCCCTGGCGAGGACCTGCTCGTCGTCGCTGATCAGGAACAGCGGCGGCAGCGCGGTTTCCGACTCGCCCCGGTACACGTGGTAGGTGAACGCCGGCGCGCCGATGACGACCACGAGGTCGTGCTCGGCCAGCGCGCCCGCGAGCATCTTTCGTTCCGGCTGCAGGAAACCGAAGAACTGCGGGTGGTCCTCGGGGAACGAGCTGCGCGCACCCATCGGCGGCGCCCAGACCCCGGCGCCCACCTTCTCGGCCAGCGCGACGACGTCCGGCACGGCGCCTTCACCGTCGATGCCTGGGCCGACCACGATCGCCGGGCGCTCGGCGGCGTCCAAGGCGGACACCAGCTCGTCCACAGCGGACGGATCGGGCGCGAAGCCGCGGATCGGCGGCCGGGAGATGATCGGCTTCGTGGTCTCGACGTCCCAGTCGTCCACGGGCACGGAGACGAACACCGGACCCATGGGCGCCTGCGTCGCGATGTGATACGCCCGCGCCAGCGCCGCCGGGACGTCCTCGGCCCTGGCCGGTTCGCAGCTCCACTTCACGTACGGCTTGGGGAAGTTCGTCGCCTCGACGGCACCGAGGAAGGGGTCGTCGGGCAGCAGCGACCTGGTCTGCTGTCCGGCCAGGATGATCAGGGGCGCGTTGTTGCGATAGGCGGTGAAGACATGCCCGAGCGCGTGGCCGACCCCGCCCGCGGAGTGCAGGTTCACCAGCGCCGGCCGTCGCGAGGCGCGGGCGTACCCGTCGGCCATCGCGACGACGGACGCCTCGTGGAGCGCGAGCACGTAGGTGAAGTCGTCCGGCCATTCCGTGAGGAAGGCGATCTCGGTCGTGCCGGGGTTGCCGAAAACCGTGGTCAGGCCCAGTTCTCGCAGCAGTTCCCTGGTCGCGTCACGTACGGTGCGGGTAGCCATGGCGCACACGGTATCTCGTCACCCGCCGATAGTTGAAGATGCAACCTCATATCACCGTGTGTGGTCTGGACCTGACCCGGTGTTCACTTGACCACGGCAGCCCACTCGCGCACGGCGGCGGCGTCCACATCGGACTCCCAGCCGCCGGGCCGGACGGCGCTGCCGACGTGGAACGCGCGCACCCCGCCTGCCCGCAGCAGATGCACCTGCTGGGCCCGCAGACCGCCCCCGACCAGCAGCTGAGGCCCGTCCTCACGCCGGGCGAGCCGCTGCAGGACCGAGAGACCGTGCGCCACGCCGTGCGGATGCCCGGCCGCGAGCACCGTGTCGCACCCGAGCGCGGCCAGCTGGTCGTAGGCGCGCAACGGGTCCCGCGCGCGGTCGATGGCCCGGTGGAAGGTCCACGGCAGACCGTCCAGCTCCTTCACCAGGGTCTCGCAGGCGTCGACGTCGATTTCGCTTTCCAGGTCCAGGAATCCGAGGACGAACTCCCGCGCGCCCGCTTCGATCAGCCGCACGGCGTCCGCGCGCAGCCCGTCGAGGTCACCGGCGGCGAACGACATGTTGTCGCGCAGCATGACCCGCACCGGCAGATCGGTGGCGGCGAGCACGTCGCGCAGCGTCCCGACCGACGGCGTCAGACCGTCGCTGGCCATGTCGCTGACCAGTTCGAGGCGATCGGCCCCGCCCTCCTGTGCGCGCTCCGCGTCCGCCGCGGTCAGCGCGATCACTTCCAGCAGGCCGGTTTTCGAACTCATGGATCTTCCGTTTCGCTCAATCCGAGGGGTTGTCTTCACCCCTGGCGTGGCGACCGCGCCGGAATCCGCCTTGCAGGCTGGTCATCCGTTCGCGAACCGCTTCGGGGGAAAGTGAGAGTATCGGCCTCTCCCCTCGCGGCTTCTCCGGCCTGTCGTCCTGCGACCGGGCCTCGGGGACGACGGCGGGCAGCACCGGCCACGTCTCCTCCGCCCCGTCCTCCTGTTCCAGCTCGGCGGACGTCGGCCAAGCGTGCTCCGGCTCGGGCGCCGGCGCCTCTTCTTTCGGCACCAGAGCTTTCGGTTTCACCGGCTTGAGCGCCGGCTCGGTCGGCTCGTCCGGTTCCCGCGCGGGTTCCTGGCTCGCGGCGCTCGCCTCGGCCGCTTTCACCGGCTCGAACGAGGGCAAGGAGGGCGGGCCGGGTTCGGCGGGCGAAGGCCCCTCGCGCGGGCCACCGTGGTCGAACCACTGCGAAAGCACGCTCTGGTACTTCGGCATCCGCTCGGTCGGCGAGTCCAGTTCGAGATGGTTGGCGGCGTCGTCGTCCGACGAAGGCCACTCTGGCGGGGTCTCGCGTTCGACGACGGGCGCGCGCCGCAGCGGCCCGGGGTCCAATACGGGCGCGAACCGCGACTCCGCGTCGCTCTCCTCCGGTTCGGGCAGCGGCGGGACTTCCAGCGGCGGTTCGGGTTCCGGCTCGGGGGTGGCGGCGACGGGCGGGGGTTCCGGCATCGGGGCGGGCCGCGGCGCTTCGACGATGAGCCCGGCGGGCACGACGACCACCGCGGTGATCCCGCCGCCGTCGGCGGACCGCAGGCGGACGTCGATGCGGTGCCGGACGGCCAGTGTCGCGACCACGAACAGGCCCATCCGCCGCGAGACCTCGACATCGACGTCCGGCGGGTTCGCCAGCCGCGTGTTGGTCCGGTCGATCTCCGCCTGCGGCATCCCGGCGCCGTGGTCGGTGATCTCGATCTGCCATTCGCCGCGATCGGTCTCGTGCCCCTCGACCTGCACCATCGTGCTCCGGTCCGAGTAGCGGGTCGCGTTCTCCAGCAGCTCGGAGACCACGTGCACGAGGTCGTTGACGGCCTCGCCGCGCACCGCGATCCGGGGCTCCGCGCCGAGTTCGATGCGCTGGTAGTGCTCGACCTCCGAGAGCGCGGCGCCGATGATCTCGTCGGCGACGACGGATCCGCCGTCCTCGCGGACGACGTCGGTCCCGGAGAGCACCAGCAGGTTTTCGCTGTTGCGCCGCATCCGCGTCGCGAGGTGGTCCAGTTCGAACAGCCCGGCGAGCGTGTCGGGATCCTGTTCGTCGGCCTCCATGCGGTCCAGCACGGAAAGCTGGCGCTCGACGAGATCCTGGCTGCGCTGCGACAGGTTCACGAACATCGCGTTGATGTTCTCCCGCAGCATGGCCTGTTCCCCGGCGAGCCGGACGGCCTCGCCGTGCACCGCGTCGAACGCCCGCGCCACCTGGCCGAGTTCCTCGCGGCTGAACACCGGCACCGGCGCGACGGCGAGGCGCCGTCGCAGGTTCTCCGGCTGCGGCTCGGGATCACTGAGCAGGCCTTGGACGGCCGCCGGGAGCTGGTGTTCGGCGACCTGGAGCGCGCTGCGGCGCAGGATCCGCAGTGGTCGCAACAGCGAACGCGCGATGATCACCGAGAGCACCCCGGCGACCACCAGTACGGCGAGCACGATGCCGCCGTCCCAGATCGCGGACGTTCTCGCCTGTGCCGCAAGGGCGTCGGTGCGTTCCTGCAGCTGCACGAGCAGCCCCTGCTGCACCTGATGGGCCAGATTGACCGTGTAGGTGGCCGAGGTGTCCCACTGGTTCGGGTCCAGCCCGCCGAGGCCCTGGTTGTTCTCGGCGCGGATGAGCGCCGATTCGACCATGTCGTTGCCGATGTCGACGATCAGGCCGATGACCGTGTCGTCGTACATGCGCTGCTGTTCGGGGGTCGCGAAGGTGCGGTAGTCGTTGCGGGCGGCGGCGAGTTCGGCCTCCGCCCCGAGCAGCGCGCGGGTCCTGTCCCGGTTGAGGCCGCCCTGGGCGAGCGCGGCCGCCATGATCGCGCGCTTGACCGACATCTGGTCCTTGATCCGCGCGAGCGCGTTGCCCGCGAGGCGGAGCTTCCCCAGATCCGGATCGGACACGTCGGCGGCGGTGGAATCACTGATGTCGAGCAGGCCCGAGATCAGTTCGCTGTAGGAGCGCAGCACCGCGTCGGCGGGGAAAGCCGAGTGTTCCGCGGAAAAGCGGAGCCCGGTCAGCACGCGCAGACGGTCGCTGGTCAGCTGCAGGCTGGTCGCGGACTTGTCGCCGAGCCTGCTCTTGCTCTCGCCGAGTGTGCGGTCGAACGTGCCGATGGCCTCGTCGACGCGTTTGCGCTGCTCGGTCAGTTCGGAGACGTCGCCCTTGCGATCGCCCGCGACGAACCGGACGGTGAGGTCCCGTTCACGCTGGAGCTGGTGCACGGCCTCGGCGACGGTGCTGTCGACCCGGCCGCGGGTGGCGAATTCGGCCAGCTGCCGCGCATCCCGCAGATCCGAGTTGACCCGGAGCCCGACGAGGGCGACCACCGCGAGCGCGGGAATCAGGAGTACCACGAAGAGTTTGGTACGCAGGTGCCAGTTCCGCAGCCGCCAGCGGCCACCGACGCGAGGGTGCCGTTCCGCCGCGTCGCCCCCACGGGGACGCTTGTCGCGACGGGCCACCTGGTTTCCTTTTCCCACCACGGGACCCTTTCCCATGGCTGACATCGGGGACGAGAGCCCGAACCTACTGTAGAGTAACAAGGTTCGAGAACGATCGAAAGCCGCGCAATCCGGCGTCTCCCGCACGCGATCGTATGGGGCCCGGACCATACGATCCAGCAGGAGGAGCACATTCTCTCGGTAGGTGAGCGGTGACGAAGATGCGCGTCTTGGCGATTCCGCTGGTAGCGGCTCTGCTGGCGACAGCCGGTTGCGGAGTGTTTTCCGGCGGTGACGCAAGCAGCGACGCGCCACTCGAACGGTCGGAACTACGCATCGGTGTCGGAAGCCCCATCGACACCGCGCCCTTGAGGGTCGCCGTCGCCGAAGGGAAGTTCACCGCCGCGGGCCTCGCCGTGACCCTCGTCGATGTTCCGGCCGACCAGTCGATCGGCAAACTTTCCGCGGGCGAGATCGACCTGGCGTTCGCCAGCGACGTGTCGATCTTCCGCGCCGCCGCGGCCGGGACGGCGCTCCAGTTGCAGGGCGAGGCCTACACCGCCGGCCGCAACACCATGGCGCTCGTCACACTCCCCGGCTCCGACTACTCCGAGCCGACGCTCAAGAAGGCACCGAAGATCGCGGTGAACATGCTCGACGACGTCGGCGTGCTCGCGGCCCGTTCGGTGCTCGGGACCGCGGGGGTGGACGTGAACAAGATTCAGTTCAAGCAGAACCCGTTCGACCGGATGCCGCAGGCGCTGCAGGCGGGCGAGGTCGACGCGGCGTGGATGGTCGAGCCGTACATCACGAGGGCCGAGAAGGAACTCGGGGCGAGCATCCTCGCCGACGGCGCGCGCGGCGCGACGCTGGACTTCCCGATGTCGTCCTACGTCTCGACAGGCACTTTCGGCCAGGGCAACGCCCGCACGCTCGCGGCCTTCCGGGAAGTGCTCGGCGAGGCGCAGGTGCGGGCCGCCGACCCGGCCGTCGTCCGCGACGCGCTGCCGACGTTCTCCGACATCGACCGGACCACGGCGTCGCTGATCTCGCTCGGGTCGTACCCGGTCTCCCTCAACGGCATCCGGCTGCAGCGGGTCGCCGACCTGATGCACAACTCCGGCATGCTCGGCGCGCGGCTCGACGTGCAGTCGATGGTGCCTCGCTCCTAAATATTCTCCCCGGTCGGCCTGAGGCACACCGTGCGCTCAGGCGGCCCGGTGTAGTGCAGTTCGGTGTCGTCCGACGAGCAGGCCGTCTCCGACGACCCCTTCGTCACGACGGCCCGTGCCTCCGCGCTGATGTCGGTGCAGCGGACCTTCGCGATCCGCGTCTCGTGCACGACGTCACGCAGGCAGTCCCCGGTCTCGACGTTCAGCGCGAGACAGAGCGTCTTCTCGGCCTTCTTGCTCGACGAACTCCCGTACAGCTCGAACTGGACGTAGTCCGAATCACGGCATCCGGACGAGCCGGAACGCACCTCGTCGATGCGGAAGGTCGCGCGGCTCGACGTGCAACTGGTGGTCGTGTAACTCTGGGCGCCGCCCGCCTCGTCGGTCAGGTACACGCATTTGCCCGCCTCGACCGTGGTGAACTTGCCCGACTGCGAGATCCCCCAGGCGACCAGGCTCCCCACGCCCAGCGCGACGACGACACCGAAGACGATGGACACCTTGGCCAGCACGCTGATCGGCGGTGGCTTCGGGAACGGCGTCGGCGGCCCCACCTCCGGCATCGCGGGCAGCGGCGCGGGCGCGTTGAACGGGTCGTACTCGGGCATCCCGCCGGTCGGTGTAGTCGTCAAAGTCCCCTCCTCCTCACCTGACACACATCCTTCCACCAGCGGTGCCGAGGCGGGAGCCGGTGTGGCCGGAACGTATAAAGGAGGATGTGACCGATGGCCCGCTGATCGTCCAGTCCGACAAGACCGTCCTGCTCGAGGTCGACAACAGCCAGGCCGACGACGCGCGGATCGCCATCGCGCCGTTCGCCGAACTGGAACGCGCGCCCGAGCACGTCCACACCTACCGGATCACGCCGCTGGCGTTGTGGAACGCTCGCGCGGCCGGCCACGACGCCGAACAGGTCGTCGACGCGCTGACGACGTACTCGCGGTTCCCCGTGCCCCAGCCGCTGCTCATCGACATCGTGGACACGATGGGCCGGTTCGGGCGGCTGCAGATCGCCAACCACCCGGCGCACGGCCTGGTCATGTCGACCACCGACCGCGCGGTGCTGGAGGAGATCCTCCGGCACAAGAAGATCAGCCCGATGCTGGGCGCGCGCATCGACGAGGACAACGTCATCGTGCACCCGTCCGAACGCGGACGGCTCAAACAGGCGCTGCTGAAGGTCGGGTGGCCGGCGGAGGACCTCGCGGGTTACGTCGACGGTGAAGCGCACCCGATCGAGCTGGCCGAGGACGACTGGGAACTGCGCGACTACCAGCGCAAAGCCGCCGAAGCGTTCTGGGCGGGCGGGTCCGGCGTCGTCGTGCTGCCCTGCGGCGCGGGCAAGACGCTGGTCGGCGCGGCGGCCATGGCGCACGCGAAGGCCACGACGCTGATCCTGGTGACGAACACCGTCGCCGGGCGGCAGTGGAAGCGGGAGCTCATCGCGCGGACCTCGCTCACCGAGGAGGAGATCGGCGAATACTCCGGGGAGAAGAAGGAGATCCGGCCGGTCACCATCGCGACGTACCAGGTGGTCACCCGCAAGACCAAGGGCGAATACCGGCACCTGGACCTGTTCGACTCGCGGGACTGGGGCCTGGTGGTCTACGACGAGGTCCACCTGCTGCCCGCGCCGGTGTTCCGGATGACCGCGGACCTGCAGTCGCGGCGGCGGCTGGGGCTGACGGCGACCCTGGTGCGCGAGGACGGCCGCGAAGGCGATGTGTTCTCCCTGATCGGCCCGAAGCGGTACGACGTCCCGTGGCGCGACATCGAGGCGCAGGGCTGGATCGCGCCCGCGGAGTGCACCGAGGTCCGGGTAACACTGACGGACGCCGAGAGGCTCGCGTACGCGACGGCCGAGGCCGAGGAGCGGTACAAGCTGGCGGCGACCGCGGACACCAAGACCAAGGTGATCAAAACGCTGGTGGACCGGCATCCCGGCGAGCCGACGCTGGTCATCGGGGCCTACCTCGACCAGCTGGAGATGATCGGCGACGAACTGGACGCGCCGGTGATCCAGGGCGCGACGCGGAACAAGGAACGCGAGGAGCTTTTCGACGCTTTCCGGCGCGGTCAGATCAGGACGCTGGTCGTTTCGAAGGTCGCCAACTTCTCGATCGACCTGCCGGAGGCCTCGGTCGCGATCCAGATCTCCGGGACGTTCGGTTCGCGACAGGAAGAGGCCCAGCGGCTCGGACGGCTGTTGCGGCCCAAGGGCGACGGGCGGCAGGCGCACTTCTACTCGGTCGTCTCGCGGGACACCGTCGACACCGAGTACGCGGCGCACCGGCAGCGGTTCCTGGCCGAGCAGGGGTACGCGTACCGGATCGTGGACGCGGACGACCTGCTGCGCCCGATGTGACCTCACGCGTCTAGTCCTCTGGCCGCGGTCCTTGCACGGCGCGAGGGCACCGTCCACTGTGGACGGTACCGATGTGGCGCCTGTGACTTCAGGGACGCCTGGGGCGCCGGTCCCGAAATCCCGCAAACGGGGTATCGAAAACTGTCGGTGCTTCGAACTAGTGTTCGGGTAGAGTTGACCGAACACCAGTTCGAGGGGAAGCCGATGACGATCGCACCGTTCCGACCGGGTACGCCGCCCGTCCAGACCCTGCCGCCCGGCCGCTGGCACGGCCGGATCTGGGTTTCGGATCTGCCTTTGGCCAAGCCGGAGCGCTACACCGGCTGTGTCGCCGAGTTCGACCGCTCCGGGCTGTGGCCGGTGCTGATCCCGCACGACCAGCGGTTCGCGGCCAACGGCGAGGACTGGCTCGACGACCGCGGCAGGCTCGCCCCCGCCGACCACCGGATCTCCTCGGTGGACCCGGCCGAGGTGCTGGCCCGCTGGTGGGACACGTCGTGCTGCGACGGCGCCTGCCTGCGCCCGTTCGGCGCGAAGTTCCCCGGCCTCGCGCGCCGCCCGTCTCGCCGGGCGGATCCGCTGGCCGAGGCGGGCAACACCGGGTCGATCCTGGCCGCGCGCGGGCAGCACCGGCTCGCGCTGGTGCAGACGGAGCGGCCCGCCGACATCCCGGCGATCCTCGGCTGGACGGGCATGATCAAGGCGACCGATCAGGTCCACGAGCTGTCCGCGATCCTGCGCAGCTGGGAAGACCGCTTCGGCGCGACGCTCACGGTGCTGGGCTTCGACTCGATGGAGCTGTCGGTGGCCGCGCCGCCGCGCACCCAGGGCCGCGCGCTCACCGTCGCCGCCGAGCACCGTTCGTTCTGCCTGCCCGCGTTCGCCGGTCAGCCGGGCAATCTGCGCGAGTTCGCCGCCAGCCTGGTCCAGACCCGCCGGTGGCGGTTCTCGTGGGCGTGAGCGGGCGTTTGCGCCGGGAGGAGAGGGGGAATCAGGGCTTCGGAAGGCGGTGATCGACGTCGCGGAGCTGAGGATCGGCACTTCGGGCTGGCGCTACCCGTCCTGGCGCGGGGACTTCTATCCCCGCGGGCTGGTGCAGCGGCGCGAGCTGGAATACCTGGCGGGCCGCATGAACTCGGCCGAGCTCAACGGCTCGTTCTACTCCCTGCAACGGCCCGAGCGGTACCGGGCGTGGGCCGAGCAGACACCGGACGACTTCGTCTTCGCCGTCAAGGGCGGCCGCTTCATCACGCATCAGAAGCGACTGCGCGACGTCGAGACGCCGCTGGCGAACTTCTTCGCGTCCGGGGTGCTGGCGCTCGGCCGGAAACTGGGGCCGATCCTCTGGCAGCTGCCGCCTCGGCTGGCGTTCGACGCCGAGCGCGTCGAGACGTTCTTCAAGCTGCTGCCGCGCACCAGTCACGCCGCCGCCAAGCTCGCGGGTGAGCACGACGACAAGCTGAAGGCCGAGCCGCACACTGACGGGAAGCCTCGCCGGAAGCTCCGGCACGCCGTCGAAGTACGGCATCCGAGCTTCGCCGAACCCGAGAGCCTCGAACTGTTCCGGAAGCACGGCATCGCGCTCGTGGTCGCCGACACCGCCGGGAAGTTCCCGTTCGTCGACGAGATGACGAGCGAAGACTTCGCGTACGTCCGCCTGCACGGCGCGGAGGAGTTGTACGTCAGCGGGTACAGCGAAAAGGCGCTCAAGCAGTGGGCCCGCAAGATCGAAGGCTGGCGTCGCGACACGTACGTCTACTTCGACAATGATGTCGAGGTCGAAGCCCCGAAGAACGCGATCGCCCTCGCGAAACTCCTGGCGTGAACCGCGCGAGCTGCACAGTCAGCGCACAGTGAGCGGTGTCCTGTTAGGTGGGGCGTGAGGCACGGGCGTACTCGCGTGCTGCTGTTACTGGGGGTCGGCACGCCGGGCGCCCGTGCCTCGCTCAGCTTTGGCCGGCGACGAGCGACGCGAGCTTCGTGCGGACGTCCTCGGCGTCCGGATGCGCGAGCTCGGTCAGCACCCGGACCGAACGCAGCCAGCAGTCCCGCGCCGACGAGGGATCGCCGAACCGCAGATGGATTCCGCCGAGCTGGGCCAGCACGTCGGCCGCCTCGTAGAGCTCGCCGTGGGCGAAGAACATGTCGACGGCCCGCTTCATACAGGCGATGCCCTCGCCGTGCCGGCCGAGCCCGACCAGCGCGGTCCCCTTGGTGTGCAAGGTGAAGCGGGCTTCGTCGGGGAGCGCGTGCGCCTCCAGCGCCAGTGCCTGGTCGGCGAAGTCGAGCGCCTGCTCGAAGCGGCCGGCCTGGGTGCAGATGTCGCCGAGGGCTTGCAGCGCGCTGGCCTCCATGCCGGCGCCGACGTTGGACTCCCGGATGAGCGCCAACGCGCGCGTCCCGTATTCCCAGCCGGTGTCGGGGTCCTGGCTGGCCAGCGTGAGGTTGTAGAGCGCCCGTGCCTCGCCCTGCCGGTCCCCGACCTGCCGTTGCAGCTCGACGACCTGCTTGAGGTAGGCGATGCTGTCTTCGTACTGGCGGGCGACTCCGCAGGCCACGCCGAGTCCGCTGAGCATGGCGGCCTCGCCGGAGCGGTCCCCCAGATCGCGAGCCGCGCGGAGCGCGACGCCGAACACCGAACGCCAGTCCTCCAACCGGGCCCGCACGATGAAGTACGACTGAAGCAGCCATGCAAGCTGCCAGCACTCCCGGAATCGCCGCTCCCGGTAGGCGACGTTCACCGCGGCGATGAGGTTTCCCGCCTCCTCGTCGAACCAGTCCAGCGCCTGTTCGTAGTGCCCGAACTTCAGCCCCGCGCCGTCGAACCGCTCCGGGTCGACGAGCCGGTAGTGCCGGTCCGAACGCAAGAGCCTCGACGCGTTCAGCGCGGAGGCCAGCGACGCGTGGAGCAGCCTGTCCAGCACTGCCGTCCGCGCCTCGGGCCCGTCGATTTCCGCCGAGAGTTCGGCCGCGTAGGCGCGGATCAGGTCATGGAACTGGTATCGGCCGGGTCTGGCCCGCGCGATCAGATGCGCGGAAGCCAGTTTCGCCAGGTCGGTGTGTGCTTCCGCGATGTCGATCCCGGCCACCGCCGCGGCCGCGGGCACGCTGAAGTCGCCGCCGGTGGGCAGGCCGAGCAGCCGCAGCAGCCGCGCCGCCCGTTCGTCGAGCGCGCGGTACGAGTACGAGAACACGGCCCGGATGTTCGTCTCGTCGCCGTCGGCGAGGTCGAACGAGTCCAGTCTGTCCTGTTCGGCTTCGAGCAGCCGGACGAACTCCCGCAGCGCGAGATCCGGGAACTGCGCCGCCCGCACCGCGAGGATCCGGATGGCCAGCGGCAGCCCGCCGCAGTACCGGACGAACCGTTCCGTGGCCTCGGGATCCTCGGTGACCCGGTCGAGCCCGATCGTCGAGGCGACGAGGGCGATCGCGTCCTCGTCCGGCAGCTCCTCCAGCGCGACGCGCCGCGCGCCGTGGGTCGCCACGAGCGCCTGCAGCTGCCAGCGGCTGGTCACCAGCACCAGGCAGCCGGGGCCGGGCAGCAGCGGCCGGATCTGCTCGGTGCTCGCGGCGTTGTCGAGCAGGATCAGCATCCGGCGGCCGGCGCTGTAGGTGCGCCAGGTCGCCGCGCGGCCGTCGACGTCGGCGGGGATCCGGTCGGCGGGGACACCGACGGACACGAGCATGGTTTCGAGCGCGGTGGCGGCTTCCACCGGCTCTCCGGGACCGTATCCGCGCAGGTTGAGATACACCTGACCGCCAGGGAAGCGTTCTCCGACCTCGTGCGCGAAATGGACGGCGAGCGTCGTCTTGCCGATGCCGCCCATGCCCTCGATCGAGGCGATGGACGTCGACCACTCGGTTTCCAGCGCCTCCGGGACGAGTCCGTGCAGCGCCTTGAGATCGCGCTGGCGGCCGGAGAACACCCGGAGATCCGCCGGAAGCTGACGCGGGATCAGCGGTTCGGCGCCGAGGCGGTACCGCGTCAGCTCGGAGTCCAATGTGGTCTCGACGGACTCTTCGCCGGTCAGGATCGCCTGGTGCGCCCGCTGCAACGACGCGCCGGGGTCCAGGCCGAGCTCTTCGGCCAGCACCGCGCCGATCCGGCGGTAGACGTTCAGCGCCTCGGCCTGCCTCCCCGAGCGGTAGAGCGCGATCATCAGCTGCTCGTGCAGCCGCTCCCGCAGTGGGTTCTCGCGGCACAGCCTGGTCAGCGTGGGGACGACGGCGGCGTGGTCGCCGAGGGCGATGAGCGCGTCCGCCCACTGCTCGCGGACGCGAAGCCGCTCTTCGCCCAGCTGGTCGGCTTCGTCCCGAAGGAGCGCTTCAGAGTGGACGTTCTGCAGCGCCGGGCCCCGCCATTCGGACAGCGCGGCGGCGAACCGATCCGCGGCCTGACGCAGGTCACCGTCCCCCGCGGCCTCCGCTCCCGCCGCGGCGGAGGCGCGGAAACGGGCGAGGTCGAGCAGGCTCTCGTCGAGTTCGAGCAGGTAGCCGCCGCGTTCGGTGCGGATGGTGACCTCGTCGCCGAGCGCGCGGCGGACCCGCAGGATGTAGGTCTGCAGGGCGCCCTTGGACCGGCGCTGATCGTCCGGCCACAGCCAGCGGCCCAGCTCCTCGACCGGCACCACCGTGTTCGCGCGCAGCACCAGGCCTGCCAGCACGATGAGCGGTCTGCTGCCGCCCAAGGGCACCGGCAGCCCGTCGGCCGTGACCTCGGTGGGTCCCAGCACGCGAAAGTCGAGTGCCACGTCGCTCATTCTGTCCGGAATCGCGCGAAACGGCACGCGATTCCACCGGTGGCATGATCGGTGCCGATGGACGTCTACTCGATCCCCCTGCGCACGCGGTTCCGCGGCATCACCGTCCGTGAAGGACTGTTGATCCGCGGCGAAGCGGGCTGGGGCGAATTCTGCCCGTTCTCCGACTACTCCGACACCGAAAGCGCGCCATGGCTCGCGTCCGCGCTGGAGGCGAGCGAACGCGGGTGGCCGTCGCCGGTGCGGGAGAGCGTCGAGGTGAACGCGACCGTCCCGGTGGTGTCCCCGGAGAAGGCGTACGAACTCGTGTCCGCGTCGGGCTGCCGCACGGCGAAGGTGAAGGTCGCCGACCCGCGGGTGAGCCTCGCCGAGGACTGTGCCCGGGTGGAGGCGGTGCGGTCGGCGCTGGGTCCGGGAGGCGCGGTCCGCGTCGACGCGAACATGGCCTGGGACGTGGACACCGCGATCAAGGCCATCGGCGAACTGGACCGCGCGGCGGGCGGGCTCGAATACGTCGAGCAGCCGTGCCCGTCGATCGAGGAGCTGGCCGGCGTCCGGCGCCGGGTCGGCGTGCGGATCGCCGCGGACGAATCGATCCGCCGGGCCGAGGACCCGCTCAAGGTGGCCGTCGCGGGGGCGGCCGACATCGCCGTGCTGAAGGTCGCGCCGCTGGGCGGGGTCCGGCGGGCGCTGGAGGTGGCCGAAGCCTGCGGCCTGCCGTGCGTAGTGTCCTCCGCCGTCGAGACGAGCGTCGGGCTCGCCGCCGGACTGGCGCTCGCGGGCGCACTGCCCACTTTGGACTTCGCCTGCGGACTGGGCACGATGTCCTTGCTGACGGGTGACGTCTGCGGGACTTCACTGTCCCCTGTGGACGGACGCCTGCCGGTGCCGCTTCAGGCTCCCGCGCCCGACCTGTTCGCCGGTCACGCAGCCGCTCCGGACGTCCGCGCGGCTTGGGAGTCTCGCTTCACTCGCGTCCGCGCCCACCTCCCGACGCTATGAAAGGTCCTTTCCTTGCAAATTTTGCAAGGAAAGGACCTTTCATAGCGCGTGATACGGGATCAGCCGCAGTGTTCCAGCGGGGATTCGTAGCTGGAGGACCCCGCCGAGCCGCCCCACTTGACGCACTTCGCGCCCGCGGCCGCGCTCACCGGGCCCGCGTAGTACTCGAAGCTGCCGGAATCGGTCTTCCTGGCCGCGCCTTCCACTTCGAGGAAGGCCGAAACCGCGCTGGCCGCACCGACCGAGGTGGACTTGATGGTGGTGACGCAGTTGTTCTTGCTCGTGCCGTTGTACAGCAGGTACGTGGTCGCGGCGCTGCCGAGCGCCTGCGAGTCGATCACCTTGTAGCCGTCGCCGCACACCTCGACGGCGTCGTACGGGTTCGGGTTCCCACTGCCGCTGCAGGTGTTCTTGGAGGTCACGTTGGCGTTGGGGTAGCCGAACTTCACGCCGTTGAAGTACGCGGGCTTGATGTTGTCGGGCCACAGGGCGTCGTTGGTGCGGACCTCGTAGTGCAGGTGCGGGCTTATGTTGTTGCCCGGCTTGGAGGTGTTGCCGACCTCGCCGATCTTCTGCCCCTGCGTGACCTGCGCGCCGGCC
Organism: Amycolatopsis speibonae; assembly: GCF_042647925.1. Lineage (NCBI taxonomy): Bacteria > Bacillati > Actinomycetota > Actinomycetes > Pseudonocardiales > Pseudonocardiaceae > Amycolatopsis > Amycolatopsis speibonae. The sequence goes on along the minus strand of NZ_JBHRWK010000070.1, from coordinate 43,601 downwards.
GCGACCGAACGCACCTTCAGATGCGCGTAATAGGTCGACCATCCCCCACCGTGGTCGACCTTCACCAGGTTGCCGAAGCCGTTCTCCGAACCCTGGTGCGCCGAGGTGACCACCTTGCCGGCCGCCGCCGCGACGACCGTGTCGCCCAGGTCCGCCCCCGCGGAACTGCCACGGTTGAAGTCGATTTCGTACGCCCGGTGCGCGCTGCTGTTGTCGTTGTCGCCGTTCCACACCTGGTTGCAGGGGAACGGAAGCTGGAAGTTGGGACGCGGCCCGACGGCGGCTTCGGCCGACGTCGCGGTGATCGCCAGCCCGGCCATGCCCAGCAACGCGGTGGCGGCCGCGGTGACCACTCGTCTGAGTCTCATCAGAATGTCCTTTCTCGGCGTTTCGCGAGAAGCGTCCCGAAAGGGCGTACAAGCGAGATACAAACGACCACGAGCCCTCCTGGCCGAGGGGACCAGGAGGACTCGTGCCGCCGCCGCACCGGATCTGTTCGCGCCTTCCCCGATCCGGTGCGGGTGTCTCAGCCGACCCGCTCGATGGTGGCCCGGCGGATCAGGAACTTGCCCGGTTCGCGGACCTGTTCGAAGGCCGCGTTGTTCAGCAGCGCGCAACTGCCGGAAGTGCCGGTGACCTCGACGGTCGTGGACTTGTCGTTGTCCAGGTTCGTCACCTTCAGTTTGGTGCCCTCGGGGAACTCGCCGCTGGACGCGGCGGGCGCGCCGCCCTCGCCGGACAGCGTCACCGTGGAGCCCTGACAGACGACCTCGCCGCCCCCCGCGGCCGCGTCGTCCTGCCCTGCCGCGTCCTTTTCGGCGGCCTTCTCCGCTTCGTCGGCGGCTTTGTCCTGCTCCTGTTTCCCGCCGTCGGCCCGCACGTCCTCGGCGCAGCCCGCGGTCTGGCGACGCTGCTGGATGAGGTCGACGACGGCCTGCCGATTCCCGATCCGCGCCCCGGAAAGAGCGTCCGGCTTCGCTTGCTGGTCCGCGATGAAGTTGAGGTTGTTCCGAAGGGCGGTGTCCAGTCCCTGGCAGCTTTCCGCGGCCTGCCCGTCCGGAGTGCTGACCGCGAACATCGCCGCGGCGATCGCGGCCACCCCGAGGACGGACGCGATGCCGATCGTCGCCCGTTTGCGGTGTTTCCCGGCGCTGTTCATCATCCGTGTTCCTCCGGTCTGGTTCCTCCTCACCCACATCCAGAGATACGGCCGGATAACGAAAGTGGTTCAAACCGGTTTCAGCCGAGCCACGGCTTCGCGATGCGCGCGTAGGTACCGTCGTTCAGCGCGAGACGCAGCCACTGATCGGCCCATTCCTTGAACACGACGTCGCGCGGCAGGAGGTACGCCTTCTCCGAGAAAGTGAACGGCTCGTCGGGATGCACCGCGCACAACCGCGGGTTCTGCTTTGCCTGCCAACGGGTTTCGGTCGCGTCGGTGATCATCAGGTCGGCGCGGCCCGCCATGATCTCGGCGAAGATCGTGTTGTTGTCCGGATGCCGCACGATGGTCGCCCGCTCGATGTTGGCGTCGGCGAACTGTTCGTTGGTACCGCCCGGGTTCACGATCGCCCGGACGCCCGGCTGATCGATCTGTTCCAGCGTCTGGAATCGTTTTTCGTTCTCGCACAAAGTGATCGGGGTCTTGCCGTCACGAAGATAAGGAACGGTGTAGAAGCCCTTCTTCGCCCGGTCCAGGGTCACCGACACCCCGCCCATCGCCAAGTCGCATTCGCGCCCGACGGCGTCAGCAAGCGCCTTCCAAGTGGTCTGGACCAACTGGAGCCGGACGCCGAGCCGCCGGGCGAGATCCCCCGCGAGGTCGATGTCGATCCCGCTCCACGCGCCCGCGGCGTCGCGATAGGTGAACGGGCGGTAGTCCCCCGTCGAGCACACGCGGATCTCGCCGCGCGCCTGGACGGCGTCGAGCCTGCTTCGCGCGCCATGGCCTTCGGGCACGGCGCCGGCCGTGCCGATTCCCAGCACGGTCAGCACCGCGACCCCGAAGATGAGCGCTTTCGCCTTGATCGTCATCAAGGCATCTTCCACGTCCTCAGGTAGGCCTGCACGAGCCAAGCGTCGACCCAGCCGGTGTCCGGCTCGTCCGGCAGCGGCGACGCCCCGCGCACCAGCTCGTCGAGCCGGCGCTCAAGCGATTCGGCCGCTTCCAGTGCCTCCTCGCGGGTTTTCTTGCCCTGCCTCAGATCCCGGAGCCAGCCCAGCCACGGCTCAGGGACCGGCAGCGTGATCCGCCCGGTCTCCAGCAGCTCCACGCCCTGCACGCCGAGGCGCACCATGTGCATGGCGAACTTCGTGTCGAAGCCGTACTTCTCGATCAGCTCCGGCCTGCCCGCCTTGCCCCGCAGCCCCAGCATCCGCTCGCGCTGGGCGCGGGAGTAGCCGAGGAACCGCAGGCCCGCGCGGCGCGAGACGATCCGGTGCGCGTTCTCGCGCAGTTCGGCGCCGAGCTCGTCGATCGCCACGATCTCGGCTTCCGGCACGAACAACGGCAGCAGCACCGTCGGATTCCCGTTGAGCGCGAGGCGCAGCCACTTGCGCAGCGAGTAGACGGTCAGGTCGAGGTCGCCGGGACCGGACCGGACGCCTTCGGGCCGCGTGCGGAAGATGTACTGCTCGAACCGCTTCAGGCCGATCACGTGGCTGGGCGGCTCGACACAGATGCCGAGCTCGTCCCGGTCGTCCTGGCCGAGCACGGCGGTGCCGTGCAGCCCGGACCCGACCTGGCAGCGCAGGATCGTGCCCTGCTCGGCGATGGCGGCGAATTCGGGGCTGTCGTGTTTCACCCGAGAAGTCATACCGGCGCGCCCACCCGGCGGGCATCCGATTTTCGGGGTCTCAGGGTCGGATTCCAGGGTCGTCCCAGGGCCGTTCCCCGATGTGCCGAGGGTCGGTCCCAGGCGAGTATCGATCCATGACGAACAGCGTGTACACCCCTCAGGCCACCAAGAAGCTCTACCGCAGCCGGACCGACAAGATGCTCGCGGGCGTCGCCGGCGGCTGGGCCGCCTACCTCGGCGTCGACGCCGCGATCCTGCGCATCGCCCTCGTGGCGGGCATCTTCTTCACCGCCGGATTCGCGATCCCGCTCTACGCCGCCGCGTGGCTCCTGACTCCGGAACAGCCGGGCGAATCCTGATCGGGGGCGGACGTCGCGCGCAGGGGACGCGGCGTCCGCCCGTCCCGGATCGCGTTTAGCCCGCTAAACGCGATCCGGCGACAGGGGGCAAGGGGGTAGGGGGCAAGGGGGATGGACGAAGGGCCCGGACATGGGGATGTCCGGGCCCTTCGCTTTTTCGGAGTTCGGGCGCGGAAACCCGGCATCGCCGTTACACTTCGCTTGCCTTTGTCACAGGGAGCGGAAGCGGGGGCCTCCATGGCCGACAAATATCTCAGTCTCAGCGAGTACAAAAGAATGCTTGACGGCGCGCTGGACGACTTCCACAAGGCGCTCACCAAGCGCTGGTCGGAAGACGCCGTCGACGCCATGACGCATCTCTCGCCCGCCGTCCCGTGCTCGGCGGAGCCCTGGGCCTGGCAGTGGCCCACCGAAGCGTACGGGCACCTGTCGGGCTCCGAGGATTTCTGCGGATACCTCACGTGGGTCGAAGACGGCATGCTCGGCCACTACAAGGACGTCCACTGCGACGGTCACAACCCGCAGACCGGGATGACCGTCGAGTGCCATGTCGACCGGAACCTGGCACAGATCGAGCGGCTGGCGTGGAACCGGCGGCAGGAGATCGCCAAGTTCGTCCCGCAGCTGGAAGGGCCCGACCTCGCGAAGCTCGAGGCCGCCCACAACACGTTCCTGAACGTCGCCGGCAACCTCGGCTTCCAGGACAAGAACGGGCGGGTGACCGAGCTGCTCGGGCAGGGCGCGGTCGTCCGGAACGTCGAGTGGCTGGACGGTACGACCAGCGAGAACGAGGAATGGTTCATCCAGTGGACCGGACTCGCCGCGGCGCAGTTCCGGGCCGGGTTCTTCGCCTCGATCGCGCCGACCATGCTGAACCAGGCACTCATCCTCGCCAGCCTGTCCACCCTGTATTCCACGCGCGCCGCGACGATCCAGGCGACCCGGCTCAACATCGTCAAACGAATCATCTGGGCCACCAAGAAACTGGACGAGAAGGTCACGCTCAAGGTCTTCACCGCGGACGCGATCCTGGAGAAGGTCGATCGGGTGCAAGCGATCCACGGGATCGTGAGCAGCCTGCTGTCCGCGGGGGCGAAACTCAGCAAGGTCGTGAACACCGTCAACGAGGCGGGCGGGAAGTTCCTCGGCCCGGCCGGCGCCGTCCTCACCCTGGCAGGCTTCGTCGGCGGGGTCATCAAGGGACTCAGCGTCGAGCAGGACGCCATGTCCCTCCAGGACATCCTGCAGAAGCTCACCACCTCGATCCAGGATGAACACAACGCGTTGTCCGGCCTCGAATCCGACTTCGGCGGGGACGTGCTGGCCCTGCAGAAGGCGATCGCCGGGGTGCACAGCTACAACCTCGAGCTCTACGACCTCACCGCGAACACGCTGCCGAACCAGACCGACCGCGCGAAGTACAAGGGGATCAAGGTCGAGGTCCACTTCCTCCTGAGGGTGGCGCAAACCTGCTTCGAAGCGGCACAGGGATATTCGGATCAACTGCGGATCCTCGCCGGGGCCGACGGCGCCGACCGGCACCTCGCGGGCCGCGACGAGCAGACGTGCACGGGCGACGACACGACCTTGGAGATCCGCGACGCCGTCGAACAGTTCATGAGGACGAGTTGCGCGCGGTTCCTTCTCGCCGGTGAGCAGCTCAGGAAGGCGGCCGAAGCGTACGCCAAAACGGACGGCGAGCTCTCGGACGATCTCAAGAAGACGTTCGCGGCCTGGGAAAACGCCACCAAGGACCGGAACAAGATCGACCCCAATCCGGAGACGGCCGAACGGGAAAGCGCCGCCAAGGAAGCGGGCGGAACCGACCGGACGAACCTCGAACCGAGGAAACCTTCGGAGCCGAACTCCACCAACCCGTACGAGAAGGACCGGCGGAACCAGGGCGGCAAGTACGTCGTCGAGTCGTGAGTGGGTCGTTGTGGCCAGCGAGAGCGTGATCTGTCGCCCAGGGTGAGAGGTGTGGGGAAATAGGGACGTGTTCCACACAGTCGGAGCCGCAGGGCCGGTGCCGCCCAGAGTCGCTGATCGCCCGACGAACACGCCGACTCGCCACTCACGACCGCCCCCTGCCCCCTCAGGGCCTCGTGAGTGGTAACTGTCGTTAGAACGACCCAAAACACTCACGACATAAGAAAAGCCCGGACGCGCGAGGCGCGTCCGGGCTTTCCGGTGTTACGGGCTCGAACTCAGAAGTCCATGCCGCCCATGCCACCGGACGGGTCGGCGGGAGCGGCCGAGGCCTTCTCCGGCTTGTCCGCCACGACGGCTTCGGTGGTCAGGAACAGCGCCGCGATGGAAGCGGCGTTCTGCAGCGCGGAGCGGGTGACCTTCGTGGGGTCCGGCACGCCGGCGGCGAGCAGGTCCTCGTAGACACCGGTGGCGGCGTTGAGGCCGTGACCCTGCGGGAGGGACTTGACCTTCTCCGCCACGACGCCGCCTTCGAGGCCGGCGTTGATCGCGATCTGCTTGAGCGGCGCCTCGACGGCGACCTTGACGATGTTGGCACCAGTGGCCTCGTCGCCCTCGAGCTTCAGACCGGCGAAGGCAGCCTCGGCAGCCTGGATGAGAGCGACGCCACCACCGGCGACGATGCCCTCTTCGACGGCGGCCTTGGCGTTGCGCACCGCGTCTTCGATGCGGTGCTTACGCTCCTTCAGCTCGACCTCGGTGGCGGCACCGGCCTTGATGACGGCCACGCCGCCGGCCAGCTTCGCCAGACGCTCCTGGAGCTTCTCGCGGTCGTAGTCCGAGTCCGAGTTGTCGATCTCGGCACGGATCTGGTTGACGCGACCCTGGATCTGGTCGGCGTCGCCCGCGCCCTCGACGATGGTGGTCTCGTCCTTGGTGATGACGGCCTTGCGCGCCTTGCCCAGCAGGGAAAGGTCCGCGTTCTCGAGCTTGAGGCCGACGTCCTCGGAGATGACCTGGCCACCGGTCAGGATCGCGATGTCCTGCAGGATCGCCTTGCGGCGGTCACCGAAGCCCGGGGCCTTGACGGCGACGGACTTGAAGGTGCCACGCATCTTGTTGACGATCAGGGTGGCCAGAGCCTCGCCCTCGACGTCCTCGGCGATGATCAGCAGCGGCTTGCCGGACTGGATGACCTTCTCCAGCAGCGGCAGCACGTCCTTGACGGTGGAGATCTTGGAACCGAAGAGGAGGACGTACGGGTCCTCGAGCTCGGCTTCCTGACGCTCCGGGTCGGTCACGAAGTAACCGGAGATGTAGCCCTTGTCGAAGCGCATGCCCTCGGTGAGCTCGAGCTCGAGTCCGAAGGTGTTGCTCTCCTCGACGGTGACGACGCCTTCCTTGCCGACCTTGTCCAGCGCCTCGGCGATGAGCTCGCCGATGGTGCGGTCAGCGGCCGAGATCGAGGCGGTAGCAGCGATCTGCTCCTTGGTCTCGATCTGGACGGCCATCTTGTGCAGCTGCTCGGTGATGGCCTCGACGGCCGCCTCGATGCCACGCTTCAGGCTGATGGGGTCGGCCCCGGCGGCGACGTTGCGCAGACCCTCGCGGACGAGAGCCTGGGCGAGCACGGTGGCGGTGGTGGTGCCGTCACCCGCGACGTCGTCGGTCTTCTTGGCAACTTCCTTGACGAGCTCGGCCCCGATCTTCTCCCACGGGTCTTCGAGCTCGATCTCCTTGGCGATGGAGACACCGTCGTTGGTGATCGTCGGCGCGCCCCACTTCTTTTCGAGCACGACGTTCCGGCCCCGCGGGCCGAGGGTCACCTTGACGGCTTCGGCGAGGATGTTCAAGCCACGCTCAAGACCGCGGCGGGCGTCCTCGTCGAACGCGATCAGTTTGGCCATTTCGGTGTGGTCCTCCGGTATTGGGCGCCGCCGCACGCTTACTGCTACAGCGCGGCGGCAGGACTCTTCCTCGGCCAGGCTCGGTGCCCGCGACGGACGACCCACCCGATCAAGGGTGCGGCCTCACCGTCCCGACCTTCAGGCGAGCGGTCGGTGACCGCCTGCCTGGCACTCGACGGCGTCGAGTGCCAATACCGTGTTTAGCACTCTCCAGGGTCGAGTGCAAGAACCGCAGGTCAGCGGGGGCGCTTTTGTCAGTTGCCCGGTTTGATCGAGATCGACGTCGGCGGAGCCTTCGCCGACGACCCCGGGGCCTGCGACTGCGAGTTGCCGGGGCCGACCGGGATGTTCGGCGCGGTGGTCTGCGGGCCGTTGCCGCTGCTCGAGTCACCGAAGACGAGGATCGCGGCGACGATCGCGCCCGCGACCACGAGGACGCCGACGATGATCCAGATCCACTTGGCGCCGCCGCCCTTCTTGGGCTGCTGCCGGAAACCGCCCTGCTGCTGGGGCGGCGGGCCGTAACCCGGAGGCGGACCCTGCTGGAAGCCACCCTGCTGCGGGAACCCGCCTTGCTGCGGCGGCGGCCCGTAACCCGGGGGCGGTCCTTGCTGGTAGCCGCCCTGTTGGTAGCCACCCTGCTGCGGCGGCGGGCCGTAGCCGGGCGGCGGGCCCTGCGGGGGCGGGCCTTGCGGCGGGGGACCCTGCGGTCCCGGCCCCTGCTGGCCGTAGCCGGGCTGCTGTCCTCCGTACGGGTGCACGGGGCCCCCCTCTCCCTGTGGCGGCGTGTGCTGCCGTGGCGCCTGCTGCGGTACCGCCTGCTGGACGGTCGCGGCCGCCGCCTGCCCTGGCGGGCCCGGAGGCTCGTTCGAGGTCGCGAGCGGGCCGAGAGCGCGCCTGGCGGCCGCGATCATCTCAACACAGTTCGGGTAGCGATCCGCGGGATTCTTCGCCATTCCCTTCCGGACGACCTCGTCGATGCCGGCGGGCACGCCGACGATCCGCGAGATGGCCGGGGGTTCCCCGTTCAGATGACCCTTGATGACGGTCTGCACGTCACCCTTGAAGGGCGGGCTGCCGGTCAGGCAGGCGTAGAGGACACAGGTGAGCGCGTACTGGTCGGTGCGGCCGTCGAGCGGCTCGCCGCGCAGGTGCTCGGGGGCGGCATACGTCGGCGAGCCGAGGAAGTCGCCGCCGCGGGTCCGGTGCCCGGTGGCGCCGCGGCGGGTCAGGCCGAAGTCGGCGACGTAGACGTGCTCGCGCGAGGTCTCCTTGCTGGTGACCAGGACGTTGGCCGGTTTGACGTCGAGGTGCACGAGACCCCGGTTGTGCAGGGTGTCGAGCGCGTCGGCGACCTGGTCGAGCATGGTCAGGGTGCGGACGGGCGCGATCGGGCCGCCGGAGATCAGCCCGGCGAGATCCCCGCCGTCGACCATCCGCATGGCGATGTAGAGCATGCCTTCGAGCTCGCCGAAGTCGTACAAGGGCACGACGTTGGCATGGTCGATCGCGGACGTGTTCCGCGCCTCGTCGACGAAGCGTTCGCGGAACTCGGCGTCGGCCCCGAGGTGATCACCGATGACCTTCAGTGCCACCTTGCGTCCGAGCCGCACGTCCGTGGCCTTGTAGGTCACGCTCATGCCGCCCTTGCCGAGCACACCGTCGATGCGGTAGTTGCCCAGCCGGCGACCGGTCAGGTCCCCCGACTCATCGCCTGTCACGCAGCGCAGCCTAACGCGCCAGTTCCCGGGGCCGCCGGGGGTCGCCTCAGAATCCGGCTCCGCGGCGCGTCAGCGCCTCCGTTGAGGGTGGCGGCGGGGCATGGATGGACTTAGGAGACCTTGCGTACGTCCGCTGCTTGACTCCGCCCGTCACGCCCGGACTGGACTTCGAATTCCACGCGATCACCCTCGTCGAGCGTCCGGAATCCATCGGCCTGAATGGCCGAGTAGTGAACGAAGACGTCGGGCCCTTCGGTGGATTCGATGAATCCGTAGCCCTTTTCCGAGTTGAACCACTTGACGGTGCCGACTGCCACGGCGCACTCCCTCAGCACGGGACCCGCCGACCCTGCCTGCCCCGGACGGCGGTTTCGAGTGCAGTTCACGCTACCCGAATTACCGGCGGCGGCAATGCTCAATTCGTCCCAAGGTCACCCGCGAGAAAGCCGCCTGTTGCGCGCTTGCACGAGGACGCGTCCTGGTCCTGCGAAGTCCAGCGCGAGCCCTTCACCGGTGCGGACCGACTGCGGTCCGGACTGGTCGACGGCGCGGAGACGGCACTGCACGGTGTCCGGGTAGGCCAGCAGGAAGTCCGGCCGCACGGTGACGAGTTCGCCCGCGGTGAGTTCGAAGGCGTCGACAGGGCCTTGCGCGGCCAGCACGAGCGGACCGCTTCCGCTGTAGTGCTCCAGGAAACCGGAATCGGCGCCGAAGAGCTTCTGCAGCGGCGCCCAGCCGGGGTCGGCCCGGATGGTCGCCGGCCGGGCGAGGATCGCGTCCCGGCTCACGCACCAGCCCGCGCCGCCGGTGAACTCCAGTGGGTAGACGTCTCCGGCGGTCAGCGGCGCGAAGTCGATCCAGCCGCCGCCCTCGGGCGCGTTGAACACCGACGGGGCGGCCTTACCCGCCCGGGAGCCGCCGCGCGCGGGCACGGTTTCGGTGATGCCGAAACTGCTGGCCAGCATGGTGTCCCCGGCGGCCTGGACGGCCTCGCCGGGGGACAGCAGCACACGTGCGACCCCGAAGTTCGGGGTGTGCCTCGTCTGGATCCGCATGCGCTCAGCGGGTGGGGACCTGGGCGATCACCCAGGCGGACAGCGCCGACGGGTTGCGGGTCTGGGTGAGCAGCTGGCCCGGTCCGGCGAAGTCGAAGACGAGGCCTTCACCGCTCTTCATCGACTGGATGACGCCGGTGGCGACCTTGCGGATCTGGTACTGCACGGTGTCGGCGAACGCGACGACGTGCCCGGTGTCGATGGTGATCACCTCACCCTGCTGGAGGGTGACCGTCTCCAGCGCGCCGTAGCAGGCCACGACCAGCGGGCCCTGTCCCGTCGCGTGGGTGAGGAAGCCGCCCTCGCCGCCGACGAGGTTCTTGAGCCCACCCCATTTGGTCTCGGTCTGCACGCTGTGGGACGACGCGAGCCACGAGCCGCGGGTGACGCACCAGCCGGTGCGGCCGTCGAGGTTGATGACCTGCATGTCGCCCGGCAGGTTCGCGGCGACGTCGACCCAGCCGCCGTTCTGCGGGGCGGTGTAGGTGGAGATGAAGAAGGACTCGCCGGACAGGAAGGCGCGGCCGAGGCCCTTCATGATGCCGCCCTGCGCCTGGGACTGGACCTGCACGCCGTAGCTCGTCGCCATCATCGCGCCGGACTCGACCTGCGCCGGTTCGCCCGGCGCGAGCATGAGCCTCGCCACCGCGAACGATGGCTGGTGACGGATCTGAACCTGCATGTCTTCTTCTCCCCGGTGGTTCGTTGTGACGCGCAGAGTGTTGCATGCGGGCCCCGAGGCGGGAGGATGGTCGGCGTGATCTCCGTCGACGCCCACCGTGAGACCGTCACCGGCCTGCTCGGAACCGCCCCCGTCATCCGCCTTCCGCTCGCCTCCGCCGCCGGGCTCGTCCTGGCCGAAGATGTGCACGCGGGAGTTTCGCTGCCACCGTTCGACAATTCCGCGATGGACGGTTACGCCGTCCGCGCCGAAGACGTCGCGGAACCGCCGGTGACGCTGCCCGTCGCCGACGACATCCCCGCGGGCCGCGTCGAGATCGGGAAACTGGAGCAGGGGACGGCGCACCGGATCATGACCGGCGCCCCGTTGCCGCCCGGCGCCGACGCGGTGGTGATGGTGGAGCACACGGACGGCGGCGTGACGGACGTCCGGATTCTCAGGACGGCCGTCCTGGGCGCGCACATCCGGCGCCTGGGCGAAGACGTCGTCGAGGGCACGGTGGCGCTTTCGGCGGGGACGGTGCTGGGCCCGGCGCAGCTGGGGCTCGCGGCGGCCGTCGGGCTCGCCGAGGTCCCCGTGTTCAGGCCGGTGAAGGTGCTCGTCGTGTCCACCGGGACCGAACTCGTCGACGCGCCGGAACCGTTGCGGCACGGGCAGATCTACGAGTCGAACAGCATCATGCTGGCGTCCGCGATCCGCGCGCTCGGCGGCGAGGCCGAGGTCGTGCGCAGTGTCGTCGACGACGTGGACGAGTTCCGCGCGGTGATCGAGCCGCGGCTGGCGGACGTGGATCTGCTGGTGACCTCGGGCGGGGTCAGCGCGGGCGCGTACGAAGTGGTGAAGGACGCGCTGACCGGGCAGGGCGTGGAGTTCCGGAAGGTCGCGATGCAGCCGGGCGGGCCGCAGGGCTGCGGTCGGTGGAACGGCGTGCCGGTGGTGACGCTGCCGGGCAACCCGGTGAGCGTCCTCGTTTCGTTCGAGGCGTTCCTGCGGCCGGCCTTGCTGGCGGCGATGGGACATACGGGCGTCGACAGGCAGCAGGTGCGGGCCCGGCTGACCGAGGCGATGAAGTCCCCCGCCGGACGGCGTCAGTTCCGGCGGGGCTTCTACACGCCTTCCGAGGGTGAGGTCACCGGGATCGTCGGACCGCGAGGCGGGCCGGGCTCGCATCTGCTGGCGTCGTTCACGCAGGCGAACTGCCTGATCGTGCTGCCGGAGGACGTGGACTCGGCCGAGCAGGGCGACGAGGTGACCGTCCTCCTGCTCTGACGCCCACCCCACCCCCGCAATTAGTCACCTACTTGCGTGGTCGCGTACCTGCGCCAGTGTCGTTGTCGCGCAAGTAGGTGACTAATTGCGGGGTCAAGCCGGGAAGTCGCGGAGCCGTCCGATCGGCGTGAACAGCAGGGCGAAGACGGCGACGACCTCCAGCCCGGCCATCATCCCCAGGGTCTGCCGCACGCCGGCGATCTCACCGAGGAGCCCGCCGAGCAGGCCGCCGAGCGCGATCGCGCCGAGGCTCAGCATGGACATGCTCGCGGTGACCCGGCCGAACATCTCCGCCGGGACGTAGCGCTGTTTGAAGGTGGCGTTGAGGACGTTCGAGCCGACGACCCCGGCGCTGAGCGAGAACCCGGCGACGACGAAGAGGGCGAGCCCCCAGCCGCCGTTCGCCAGCGGACCCAGCGACATCACCAGCGATCCGGCCCCCTCGCTGAGCACGAAAGCGCGCGCGGTGCCGATCCGCGCGGCGAGTTTGCCCGACAGCGCGGCGCCGAAGACGCCGCCCGCGCCGACGAGCGCGAGCACCAGCCCGGCGGTTCCCGCCTCCACGCCGAGTTCGCGGACGAGGAACACGACCTCGATCGACTGGTAGCCCATGAGCGCGACGTTCGAGACCGCGCCGAAGACCGCGAGAACACGCATGTACGGGTCGTGGACGACGAACGCGAGGCCGTCGCGGATCTCGTCTCGCAGCCGCGAGCGTTTCTTCGCCGGGCGTTCGGGCTCGCGGTACCGGATGGAACGCAGGCACAGCACGGAAATCCCGAAACTGACGGCATCGGCGAGCACTCCGGTGACCGCACCGAAACCCTGCGCCAGGAGACCGGCCAGCCCCGGTCCGCCGATCTGCGCGACGGATTCGCTGCCCTGAAGCTTTTCGTTGGCCTCCTGAAGCTGCTCCTTGTCGACCAGCGAAGGCAGGTACGCGCGGTACGCGACGTTGAAGAACACCTTGGCGGCGCCACCCGCCAAAGCGACGACGAGCAGCTGGGTCATCGTGAGCAGGCCGGACCACGCGGCGATCGGGACGCTCAGGAACACCAGCATGGAGAAGGTGTTGCACGCCAGCATGACCGGCCGTTTCGGCCATCGGTCGACCCAGGCGCCGGCGGGCAGGCCGATCAGCAGCCACGGCAGCCAGGCGGCCGCGGTCAGCAGGCCGACCGCGAAGGTGCTCGCCTGCAGGGTGACCACCGCGACCAGCGGCAGCGCGACGACGGCGATCGAACTGCCGAGCACGCTGGTCGTCTCCCCGGTCCACAGCAGCCGGAAATCCCGGGAGCGCAGCAATCCGCCGCGTTCGCGGGCGGTCACGGCCGGGCCGGGACGGCTCGGGTGGAGATGAAGACGGGGCGGCGTTCCTGGCCGTCGTCGGGGAGCTCACGGCCACTGTAGGACTTGATCAGCTCGTGGACCTTCTGCTCGAGTTCGGCCAGTTCGGCGACCGACATCTTCGCCCAGCTGTCGGTGGCGAAGGCGGCTCGATGCCACTCTTCGGGATAGGTCTCGCGTTCGGCGAACCATTGGCGCGCCATGGAAACCTGGCGTTCGAGGGCGAGGGATTCGGCGGCGGCCGCGACCGGGTCGTCGGGGAAGTCCGACGGCGACCAGGAAACCGCGTACCCCACGCGGCGCCACCAGCGCTCGCGCCGGTCGCGGGCGAGCTCCGGCGCTTCTTCGACCAGGTCGCCGGCGGCCAGCACCTTCAGGTGGTGACTGACGTTCCCGACCGCCTGCCCGGTCCGCTCGGCGAGCACGGACGCCGTGCAGGGACCGTCGAGGCGGAGGACGTCGAGCAGGCGGCGCCGCAGCGGATGCGACATCGCGGCGAGCACCTTCGAATCGTGGACTTCGTGGACATCACGGTCGGCCATAACGCACAACAGTAGTTGCACAAGAACTCTTGTACAAGTCCTCTTGTGCGCTACTCCATCCGCGTCGGTAATCTCGGGGCATGGGTTTCTTCTCGTGGATCGTGTTCGGCGCCATCGCCGGCTGGCTGGCCAACATCGTGGTGGGCGGGCCGGACCGGCGGGGTGGCTGCTTGTTCAGCATCCTGATCGGCGTGCTCGGCGCGGCACTGGGCGGTTTCATCTACCGGCTCGCGACGGGGACCGAGCGGAGCTTCGAGTTCGACTTCCCCAGCTTCGGTGTCGCCATTCTCGGTTCGATCGTGCTGCTCGCCCTGCTGCGGCTGGTGCGCGGCTCGGGACGGCGCGACTCGCGGCCGCCGTATCGTCGGTGATCGCGGAGTGACCGTTGGTAACGGTTTTCTCGCGACCGGCGATCACCGGCGTCCGGCGAACTAGAGTGGGACGTTCGCTCAGTTCCAGTGGCCGCTTCCGGGTGCATGTGCCGTCGGGGGGCATATGCACCCGGACGCTCGCGCCTCGGCGATGAGCGAGGCGGCGCGGACGGGGTCGATGAGCGCAGGCATGGGCGCCGCCGAAATGTCCCTCTTCCAGGCTCGGAACAGCTCGGCGAGTCGCTCGCCTGCGGAGTCCGGGCTGGCGGGCATTCGCGGGTCCTCAAAGTCGTCTGTCGGCGTCAATTACCTAGAGTCATCGCTTATTTCGACCTTCCGTTACCGGGATGTGGTCCCTCCCACCCTGGCCGGGGAAACCCTTCCGGGGGAGGCCACGGCCCGGCCCCGGACAGGGCGGTAGCGTGGTGGCTCTTCCTGCCCCAACCCCCCGACACGAACTGCGGTGAACCCGACCAATGAGCGGCAACCGGCCGGAATCCACTGGAAACCCACTCGCGCACGCCGTGAAGCTGGCCCGCGAGACCGTTCCGCCGATGCACCCGGCCGGCAGGCCGTTCGTGTTCGGCGGTCTCGCCGCGACGCTGGTGCTGCGGAGGTTCTCCAAGCGCCTCGGTGTCGTCGGCGCGCTCACGACGGCCGCCACGGCCGCGTTCTTCCGTGAGCCGAAGCGTGTCCCGCCCGCACAGTCCGGCCTCGCGGTCGCGTCGGCGGACGGCCTGGTCTCGCTGATCGAGGAGGCCGTGCCGCCGCCCGAGCTGGGCCTGTCCGCCGAACCGCGGATGCGGGTGAGCGTGTTCCTGTCGGTGTTCGACGTGCACGTCCAGCGGATCCCGGCCTCGGGTGTGATCGAGCGGGTCGCGTACCGGCCCGGGAAGTTCCTGTCCGCGGACCTGGACAAGGCGAGCGAAGACAACGAGCGCAACTCCGTGCTCATGCGCACCGAAGACGGTCACGAGCTCGTCGTGGTGCAGATCGCCGGGCTGGTGGCGCGGCGCATCCTCTGCGAGATCCGCGAGGGCGACAAGGTCGGCGTCGGTTCGACGTACGGCATCATCCGCTTCGGCTCGCGAGTCGACCTGTACCTGCCTCCGGGCAGCAAGGTCCTCGTCTCGAAGGGCCAGCGCACGATCGGCGGCGAGACCCCGATCGCCGAGCTGCCCTCGGCGCCGCACTCGGAAGGCTGATCCATGGTCCGCGTGACCACTCCCGGCGTGCGGCTGCTGCCGAACGCCATCACGGTGCTCGCTCTGTGCGCCGGTCTGTCGTCGGTGCAGTTCGCGCTGATCGGCAACTATCCGATGGCGATCGCGTCGATCGGGATCGCCGCGGTGCTCGACAGTCTGGACGGCCGGATCGCGCGGCTGCTGGACGCGACGTCGAAGATGGGGCAGGAGCTCGACTCGCTGTCCGACGGCATCTCGTTCGGTGTCGCGCCCGCGCTGGTGCTGTACGTCTGGCACGCCGAGGGCGAGCGGATCGGCTGGGTGGCGTCGCTGATCTTCGCGGTGTGCATGATCCTGCGGCTGGCGCGGTTCAACACGCTGATCGAGGACACCGAACAGCCGCCGTACGCGGGCGAGTTCTTCGTCGGTGTGCCCGCGCCCGCCGGTGGCCTGCTGGCGATGCTGCCGCTGATCCTGGAGCTGCAGTTCGGGCAGGGCTGGTGGTCGCACCAGTACACGGTGTGGGTGTGGACGATCGCCGTCGCCGCGCTGCTGATCAGCCGGATCCCGACGCTTTCGCTGAAGACCGTGAAGGCGCCGGCGAAGGCCATCGCGCCGCTGCTGGTCGGGGTGGGCCTGCTGGCCGCCGCGATCATCCAGTTCCCGCTGATGGCGCTGGCGATCGCGCTGGTGCTGTACCTGGCGCACATCCCGTACTCGGTGTACCGGCAACGCTGGCTGGCCGGTCACCCGGAGGCGTGGATGGCGCCGCCGCGGGAACGGCGCGCGATCCGGCGTTCTTCGAGCCGCCGTCGGCTGGGCCTGCGCCCGCCGCTGCGGCGCGTGGTGGCCGGTGCCGCCCAGCGTGTCCGGCTGCAGCGGGGCGAACAGCACGTCGCACGCGCGCCGCGCACCCTCACCAACGACAAGGACCGGGACGGCAGCCGAGGCCCGCGGCGACGCTCGTGGCGCCGGATCGGCCTCCGGAAGCGCTGATCCGCGGTTATTTCGCAGCTATCGAGGCGTGGCGGGGCTTGCCTGGTTTGAGCGCTTTGCGCGACTTCGCGAGGGGGTCGTGAGTGGCAAAGAGTGTTCTAACGCTCTTTGCCACTCACGACTCCACGCAGAACCGTGCACACCGACATCAATCGGACATTCAACGCCCCGAAGCATCCTCGCGGCCACGGGCATGCTGCTCGACGCCCAGCGCTGGGTGATCGTCCGCGCCGAGGCGATCCCGACCATGGCCAAGTACGGCCACCTGACGACCGAAGCCGTCATGCGGCCGGCCCGCCACCTCGTCGACAACCTCGGGCGCGTCCCGGCCCTCGCGATCCCCCGCATGGTCGGCCGCCCGCCCTCGGGCCCCGTCATCCTGAACGGCTACTACGGCTCGGCGTACCCGGGTATCTGGAGCTTCCAGCTCGCGCTGCGGTCGAAGGGGCTCGGCAGCTCGATGTGCGCGTACCACCTGCCCACACGCGAAGCCGAGGTCGCCGAACCGCTCGGGATCCCCGGCGACGTCGCGCAGATCAACCTGCTCGCCGTCGCGTAAACGACCCAGCGCGACTTCTCCCCCGCCGTCCGGCGACCCGCCCGGGAGATCCTGTCCTTCGACCGCTGGGACCGGTCCGCGTAGATAGGGTGGCGGGGTGAGCGCACCCCAGATCACGCTGACCGTCCGGCACACCCCGTCCGCCTTGGACTCCCGCCGCGGCGTCGTCCGGCTGCACCCCGAAGTCCTCGACGCGCTCGGCCTGTTGGCCTGGGACGCGGTCCGCGTCACCGGCGCGCGGGTCAGCTCGGCGCTGGCCGCCCCGTCGGACGCGGCGGGGATCCCCGGCGTGATCCTTCTCGACGACGTCACGATGTCGAACCTCGGCGTGACCGAGGGGTCGGAGGTGGTCGTCGCGCCGGCGGAGGTGTCGGCCGCGAAAACGGTCACCGTGGCGGGCTCGCGGATAGCGAGCGTGTCGCTCTCCCCGCACACCCTGCGGCTCGCCCTGATCGGCAAGGTGCTGACCGTCGGCGACGCGGTTTCCCTGCTCCCCCAGGATCTCGCGCCCGCGCCGGGCTCCGACGTCCCCGCCGTCCGCGGCCAGCTTTCCCGCGCCATCGGCATGACGTGGACCAACGAACTGCTCACGGTCACCGCCACCGAGCCGTCGGGACCGGTCGCCGTCGGACCGTCCACTGTGGTCAGCTGGCGTGACGGCGCCCGCACCGGCGAGGCCGAGCCCGCCGCCGCTCCGGCCCGCGCCGGGACGACGCTGGTCCGCAGCACGCCCGCCACCCCGCACGAGGATTTCATCGACGCCGAGATCGTCGAGGACGAGCAGATCGACGAGGTCGCCGAGGAATCCGTGCCTCCGCTGTCGGATCTCGCCGGTTCCGAATCGGCCGCGCGCAAGCTCGCCGAATGGTTCGACCTGGCCTTCCACCGCCCTGAGCTGCTGGCCAAACTCGGGACGTCGGCGCATCTCGGGGTCCTGCTGTCCGGGCCGGAGGGCGTCGGGAAGGCGACGCTGGTCCGCGCCGTGGCGCAGGCCGAGAAGGTGCGCGTGGTGTCGCTCGCGGCGCCGAACATCGCCGTCCTCGACCCGAACGTGGCCGCCGCGCGGCTGCGGGAGGCCATCGAGAACGCCACTCGCGACGAAGAACCCGCCGTCCTGCTGATCACCGACATCGACGCGCTGCTGCCCGCGTCCCAGCCGCCGCCGCTCGCCACGGTCGTCCTCGACGACCTGCGCAAGGCCTTGCGCAACAAGGGTTTCGCCGTCATCGCCACCACCGGGCGGGCCGAGTCGGCCGATCCCCGGCTGCGCGCCGCCGACCTGCTCGACCGCGAGCTCGGCCTGCCGCTCCCGGACGCGAAGACCCGCACGGAGCTGCTGCGTGTGCTCCTGCGCGAAGCCCCGCTGGAGTCCGGCGTCGACGTCGGCCCGATCGCCGAGCGCACCCCCGGCTTCGTGGCCGCCGACCTCATCGCGCTCCGCCGTGACGCCGCCCTCCGCGCCGCGTTGCGGCAGCGTGAGGCCGACGAGCCGCGGATCTCCCAGCAGGACCTGCTCGACGCGCTGACCACCGTCCGCCCCATCTCGATGTCCACTTCGGACAATCTGGCCACCGGCGGGCTCACCCTCGACGACGTCGGCAACATGACCGACGTCAAGCAGTCGCTCACCGAGGCGGTGCTGTGGCCGCTGCGCTACCCGGACTCGTTCGCCCGCCTCGGCGTCGACCCGCCGCGCGGCGTGCTGCTGTACGGGCCGCCCGGCGGCGGCAAGACCTTCCTGGTCCGCGCGCTCGCCGGCACCGGCGCGCTGAACGTTTTCGCGGTCAAGGGCGCCGAGCTGATGGACAAATGGGTCGGCGAGTCCGAGCGCGCGGTGCGCGAACTGTTCCGCCGCGCCGCCGAGGCCGCGCCGTCGCTGATCTTCCTCGACGAGATCGACGCGCTCGCCCCGCGCCGCGGCCAGTCCTCGGACTCCGGCGTGTCGGACCGGGTCGTCGCGGCCCTGCTGACCGAACTGGACGGTGTCGAGCCGATGCGCGAGGTCGTCGTGCTCGGTGCGACGAACCGGCCGGAACTGGTCGACCCGGCCCTGCTGCGGCCGGGACGGCTGGAGCGCCGCGTCTACGTCCCGCCGCCGGACGCGCACGCGCGTGAGGCGATCCTGGCCGCCAGCGCCAAGAACACGCCGCTCGCGTCCGATGTGGACCTCGCGGCGTATGCGGCCACTTTGGACGGTTACTCGGCGGCGGACTGCGCGGCGCTGATCCGGGAGGCCGCGCTGACCGCGATGCGGGAGTCGCTGGAGGCCAAGGAGGTCACCGCCGCGCATCTGACGAAGGCGGCGGAGACTGTGCGGCCGTCACTCGACCCGGCCCAGCTCGCGGCGCTGGAGGCGTACGCGCGGAACCAGGCCTGAGTACGTGAAAGGGCCCTCTTCCTCGCGAGGAAGAGGGCCCTTTCACGTACTGGCTAGGAGCCGCCGTCTTTGCCGTTGGCCTTGTAGTCCTTGGTGAGGATGACGATCACCCCGGGGCCGATGTTCTCGATCTCCTTGAACCTCGGCTCGGCGCGGAACCCGAACTCCAGCGCGAGCGCCTTCGCGGCCGCTTCCTCGTCGGTGCCTGGCCGGTAGTACGCCACCGTCTCGGGGAGCCTGCCCGGATAGCCCTTGACCTCGGAGACATTCCAGCCGGAGGCGCGGAAATCCTTCGCGGCCTGCTCGGCGAGGCCCTGGATCGTGCTGTTGTTGAAGACGCGCACCATCACCCACTTGTGCGACGCCTGCTGGTCTCCACCGGGCTGCCCCGGACCGGGCTGGCCGGTCTGGCCGGGCTGACCCGGCTGGCTCCCGGGCGGCGCGGAGCTCGCGGGCGCGCTCGACGGCGGCGCCGACGAGGCGGGCGGTGAGCTGGCCGGAGGCGTGCCCGGCGGCTCTGACGACGGCGGGGTCGCGCCGTCCGAGGTCGTGGGCGTCGTGCCGGGCGGCGTCGCCGTGTCCGAGTCACCGCCGCCGCTGGTCAGAGTGATCCCGCCGATCACGGCGGCGATCACGGCGACACCGACCAAGGCCAGTCCGGCGGCCTTCATCGGCCGGGACAGACCCGAAAACAGACTCATGAGAGATCGATCCCCAGTCGCCGGGCCGCGCGATTGCGCTGCCGGGCCGCTCGCGTCTTGCGCAGGCGCTTCACCAGCATCGGGTCGGCCTGCATGGCTTCGGTCTTCTCGAGCAGCCGGTTCAGCAACTGGTAGTAGCGTGTCGACGACATCGAGAAGCGTTCGCGGATGGCCTGTTCTTTCGCGCCGGCGTACTTCCACCACTGACGTTCGAACGCGAGCATGTCGAGCTCGCGCTCGCTGAGGCCGTTCACGGTCTCCGACGGGGACGGCTGGTCGGGCTCGGCCATCGACTCCGCGGCGTCCATCCGACTCCTCGCAATCAGGTCAGTGCTCGGCGGCGTGAAACCACAGGCTTGTCATTCCGCGGCGCCATTAGACCACGGATCCTGCGCCCGGCCTCGGTATCGGCGTCGGCGCGTCATGGGTAAGGGTCTACCAGAAGGGTCCGACTAAACTGCGCGCGTGACCGTCCATCCCATCGTGATCGCCGGCGAGCCCGTGCTGCACAACCCGACTCGGGAGATCACCGAGTTCGACGACAAGCTGCGCACCCTCGTCGACGACATGTTCGAGACCATGTACGCCGCCGAAGGGGTCGGCCTCGCGGCCAACCAGATCGGCCTCGACCAGCGCGTGTTCGTCTACGACTGCCCCGACGACGAGGGCACGCGCCATAAGGGCGTCGTGGTGAACCCGAAGCTCGAGACCTCGGAGATCCCGGAGACGATGCCGGACCCGGACGACGACTGGGAAGGCTGTCTTTCGGCTCCCGGCGAGTCGTACCCGACAGGGCGCGCTTCGTGGGCGAAGGTCACCGGCTTCGACGTCGACGGTAATCCGATCGAGGTCGAAGGCACCGGTTACCTCGCGCGCTGCCTGCAGCACGAGACCGACCACCTGGACGGCTTCATCTACCTCGACCGGCTGGTCGGACGCCACGCGCGTGCGGCGAAGAAGATGCTCAAGGCGAACCAGTGGGGCGTTCCTGGCAACTCGTGGCTGCCGGAGGCGCAGCCCGAGACCGCCGACGACTGAACCGCGTCTCCTCCAGTGCGCTATGAAAGGTCCTTTCCTTGCAAATTTTGCAAGGAAAGGACCTTTCATAGCGTCTACGCGAGGGTCAGCAGCCCAGGAAGTGACAGCGCACGACTCGAGGCTGCTCGATCACCTTCCCGGCCTGCACCGCCCACGCCAGCCGCAGGTACTGGGCGTGCGTCCACGCCAGCGGCGTCGCGGACGCCGTCGGAGTGCCCGCCGGGAAGCCCGTCTGCCCCGAAGGCGCGTTCTCGTCCCAGACCTGCTCCGGCATGGTGCCCCCGGAACTGCTGACGCGGCCTAGGTCGCGAAGCCGCTTCGCGGCCGTACCTCGGTCACCGGCGGCGAGGTCGTATTCGCCGCGTTCACCGGCGAGCAGCGGCCACAGTCGCCCGAAGGTGGTCCGGCTTTCGGCCGGGAACGTGTAGTCCCACGGTGAGCCGTCGGCCTTCTCGCCGTACCCGTCTTTCGTGTACCGGTGCCAGAACTGGCCCGTCGGGGTGGTGAACGCGATGTCGGCGTCGGTGACCGCGATGCTGTTGCGGATCACCGGATCGTCGGCCCGGTAGATGCCCAGCCGCACCAGTTCGAGAAAACCGGCGTCGGTCACGGCACGCTGGTCCATGGTCACGCTGGAATTGCCGAGGTTGTACTTCGTGCCGCTGTTCGCGTCGCCGTCCTTGGTCAGCCGGACGAAGTACGGGTCCTTCGACAGCGGACCGTTCGTGGTCACCGTCCACCGGGTGAGTTTCGCCTTGAACGCGTCAGCGGTGTCGAGGTACCGCTTCGCGTCGGCGGCGGCGCCGTTCGCCTTGGCGAGATCCGCCGCGCAGACCAGCCCGGCGATCACCGCGGCGATCGTCGAGGGCGAGTAGCCGTCCTGTTCCTCCCAGCGCTCCTGCTGACTGTACGGCGACGCGTGCCCGTTGTCCGCCTTGTAGGACACCAGGAAATCCGCCGCCTTGCGCACGCCCTGCCAGGTCTTGGCGTCGGTGCGGCCGAGTTGCTGCGCGAGCACGATCGGCAGCGCGGTCTCGTCGAGCTGGATGGACGTCCAGTACGGCGTGCCATCGACGTGGCTGTTCTGCGGCAGGTGCCCGTCCGGCAACTGCTGCGTGCCGAACATGTAGTCGACCGACCGGTTGGCGGCGTCGCGGTCGCCGGCGGCGAGCAGGCCGGTCGCGATCTGGTAGAGGTCACGCGGCCAGACCAGGTGATACGTACCCGACGGCGACCATTCCGGGTCGTTGTTCCCGAATCGCCATGGCATGCTCGGCGACGCGATGAGCGCTCCCTGGTGGAGCTTGTCCTCGCTCGCCGCGAGCATGAGCACGGACGCCTGGTAGAGGTCGCGTTCCTGCTTGGTCTTGAGCGAAGACGGCGCGTCCTTCACCTGGCGGAGGTACTGCTTCCAGCCACGGTCGTACGCGCGGGCGGCGTCGGCGAATCCGCGTCGCAGCGAGGCTTTCGCGTTCGTGAGCGCGTCGGCGTCCTTCGCGCCCATACCGAGCGAAAGCGTGAAGTCCCGCGAGCGGACACCGTCGGCGGACGTCTGCCCGGTGAGCAGCACGTTGCCCTTGGCCGCGGTCGCGTAGTCCTTGAGGGTGAACGATTTCGTCAGCTGGGTGATGCCGTCGGAGGAACCCGCGTAGCCGACGGAAGTACGCGAGAACGCCGGTTCCGCGGTCAGCGCGGCCGCGGTCTTCGCGTCGGATGAGACCGCGCTCGTGCCGCCGGTGCGGGCGGAGTCGTCGGAACCCTCGTTGGTGAGATCGGGATCCGCGACCGCGTACACCCGGTACGGGCGGCCGGTCAGCGAAACGAAGTCGACGTCGATCAGCACGCTCGTGCGCGCCGGGTCGGTGACGTAGGTCTTGCGGAGTTTCCAGCGGCGCTGGTCGTCGGTGATGGTCTGTTCGTAGATGAGGCCGCCGGTGCGGCGCACCTGCTGCGCCTTGGCCGAGGAGTCGACGGTCGCGAAGCTCTTCCCGTCGGTGACGACCAGGTCGAGCGCGCGGACGCTCGGCGTCGACAGATCCGGGTAGTAGACCTCGGACATCCGGCCGCCCTGCAGGGTGAACCAGACGTTGCTCGCCCGTTCGCGGGCGGTGCCGAAGCCGGTCTTGTTCGCCGGGAGCCAGCTCGGATGGGCGCCGGGCGCACCGGGCGCCTCATCACCCTGGGCCACGGCGACCGCCGGGACCAGCCCCGCGATCAGCACGGCCGCCAACGCCGGAAGCATGAGTTCGCGCATATCCACCCCAGACTTCTGTAACGGTGCAGAACCTCCGGGATTCTGTCGTGAATCCCCCGCGAGCACAGGATCCGAACCGGTGAACCACCAACGCTGTCGACAAGTCGTCACCCGAGGGCGGGTTGATTGAGACGGCCCCGGCGTGGCATGGTCGGGGCACAACCAAACAACCGCGGGAGCTCGCACCATGGCGGGCTGAGAGGGCGGCTGGAGTCTTTCTAGGGGACCCGGCGCCGCCGACCGCATGAACCTGACCGGGTAATGCCGGCGTAGGGAGTGAACGTCGTTGACGACTCTTGAGAACGAGTCTGCCATCACGCCGACCGTCACCACCGGACCGATCACCGGTTCGCGGAAGGTCTACCACCAGACGGAATCCGGTCTCCGGGTCCCCGTCCGGCGGATCGATCTTTCGAACGGCGAGCATTTCGACGTTTACGACACTTCCGGCCCGTACACCGACGACGACGCGCAGATCGACGTCCACAGTGGACTACACCGGCTGCGCGCCGGCTGGGCCGACGGTCGTGAGCACAACACCCAGCTCGGCTGGGCCAAACAGGGCGTCATCACCCGCGAGATGGAGTACGTCGCGGCACGCGAGCGCTGCTCGCCGGAATTCGTGCGGGACGAGGTCGCGCGCGGTCGCGCGGTGATCCCGGCCAACCGCAAGCACCCGGAGACCGAGCCGATGATCATCGGCAAGAAGTTCCTGGTGAAGATCAACGCCAACATGGGCAACTCGGCCGTCTGGTCCTCTGTGGAGGAAGAGGTCGACAAGATGGTGTGGGCCACCCGCTGGGGCGCCGACACGATCATGGACCTCTCCACCGGCAAGCGGATCCACGAGACGCGCGAGTGGATCGTGCGCAACTCGCCGGTCCCGGTCGGCACCGTGCCGATCTACCAGGCGCTGGAAAAGGTCAACGGGGAACCGGAAAAGCTGTCGTGGGAGGTCTACCGCGACACCATCATCGAGCAGTGCGAGCAGGGCGTCGACTATGTCACCGTGCACGCCGGGGTGCTGCTGCGCTACATCCCGCTGACCGCGCGCCGGGTCACCGGCATCGTCTCTCGCGGTGGCTCGATCATGGCGGCGTGGTGCCTCGCCCACCACAAGGAATCGTTCCTGTACACCAATTTCGCCGAACTCTGCGAGATCCTGCGCGAGTACGACGTCACGTTCTCCCTCGGCGACGGCCTGCGTCCCGGCTCGATCGCCGACGCGAACGACCGCGCGCAGTTCGCCGAACTGGAGACCCTCGGCGAGCTCACGCACATCGCCCGCGAGCACGACGTCCAGGTGATGATCGAGGGCCCCGGCCACGTGCCGATGCACAAGATCAAGGAGAACGTCGAACTCGAGGAGAAGCTGACCGGCGAGGCGCCGTTCTACACCCTCGGCCCGCTCGCGACCGACATCGCGCCGGCGTACGACCACATCACCTCGGCCATCGGCGCGGCGCAGATCGGCTGGTACGGCACGGCGATGCTCTGCTACGTCACGCCGAAGGAGCACCTCGGCCTGCCGAACCGCGACGACGTCAAGACCGGCGTCATCACCTACAAGATCGCCGCGCACTCCGCCGACCTGGCCAAGGGGCACCAGTACGCGCAGGACTGGGACGACGAGCTTTCCAAGGCCCGCTTCGAATTCCGCTGGAACGACCAGTTCAACCTGTCGCTGGACCCGGACACCGCCCGCGCGTACCACGACGAGACCCTGCCCGCGGAACCGGCGAAGACGGCGCACTTCTGCTCGATGTGCGGGCCGAAGTTCTGCTCGATGCGCATCACCCAGGACGTCCGCAAGTACGCCGAGGAGCACGGACTGTCCACTGTGGAGGCGATCGAAGCGGGCATGTCGGAGAAGTCGGAAGAGTTCGCCGAGCAGGGTAACAAGGTCTACCTGCCAGTGGTCAATCAGTGACGGAAACGCCTCGGACGGCCCTCACCATCGCCGGATCGGATTCCGGTGGTGGTGCGGGCATCCAGGCCGACCTGCGTACCTTCTTCGCCAACGGGGTGCACGGGCTGGTCGCGCTCACCGCGGTCACCGTGCAGAACTCGCTGGGCGTGCGGGGTTTCAGCGAGGTCCCGGTCGACGTCGTCACCGGCCAGATCAAGGCCGTCGCCGGGGACATGGGCGTCGACGCGGCGAAGACCGGGATGCTCGCGACGGCCGAGATCATCAACGCGGTCGCGAAGACGCTCGACGAAGTCCACATAGGACGCTCGTCGGGCACGCCGTTCGTCGTGGACCCCGTGGCCGCTTCGATGACCGGGCACGCGCTGCTGCGCGAGGAGGCGCTGGAGGCGATCCGCACCGAATTGTTCCCGCGCGCCACGCTGATCACGCCGAACCTCGACGAGGTACGGCTGCTCACCGGCGTTCTCGTGACCGGCCCGGCATCCCAACGGGAGGCGGCGGAAGCGCTGCTGGAGTTCGGTTCGGAGTGGGTACTGGTGAAGGGCGGGCATCTCGACGCCGCTCAAGACTGCGTGGACCTGTTGTCCGACGGCACTTCTTGGGTGGAACTGAGCGGGCCGCGGTTCGACACGCGGAACACGCACGGCGGCGGGGACACGATGGCTTCGGCGATCACGTCTTCGCTGGCGAAGGGGGCCGATGTGCCGACGGCGGTCGCCGAGGGAAAGCGGTTCATCGAGCGGTGCGTGGCGGAGTCCTACCCGCTGGGCGCGGGGGTCGGTCCGGTGTCCCCATTCTGGCGGCTCAGCGACGCCTGATCCTGTCGTAAGTCCGTGAACGCCTCTTTGAGGGACTCTGCGTCCCTCAAAGAGGCGTTCACGGACCACCCTCGTGCCGGTCAGCGAGTGGTGAGGCGAGGAGCGTCGACCGCCCAGTACCAGTTGTTGCCCGCCGCGTAGAGCCGCCAGGTCAGCTTCATCGACCGGGTCCCGGCGGGCACCTTCACCGAAGCCGACGTCGGCACCGAAAGCACGTCACCGCCCTTGTTCGCCGTCCCCGTTTCCGGCCCGTAGGCCAGCACGTTCTGCTCCGGCCCGCCGTCGAACGACGCTGTCAGCGCACCCCGCTGCGTCCCCTCCTGGCGGTAGTGCGACACGAACGAGACGTCCACAGTGGACTTACCGGCGACGTCGACAGCCGGCGAGACAAGCGAAGAGTCGAAAGTTCCACGCGAAGAGGGCGAGCCCTTGTCGTCCCACTCATCGGCGTCCGCGACCGCGAAGACGCCGCGCGCCCGCGCGTTCGCCTCACGCTGCTGGCCGGGGGCGGTGCGGGTCCAGAAGTCGTCGGTGGTGAAGGACCAGCCCTGCCACTCCGTCACCCCGGCGGGCATCCCGGCGGCGTTGCGCACGGTCCAGCCGCCCGGCGCGTCGTGCGTCCAGCCGAGGACACCCGCCGGGACACCTGTTTCGTCCTGCCGGGGCTTCAAGGCGGCTGTGTCGAAGACATCCGAGGGCGCGGCACCGAGCGGGTAGCCGTCGTAGACCGCCGGTGCGGCGACGCCCAGATGCCGCAGCACCGTCGGCGCGATGTCGACGATCTTCGGTGCCACGGCGGGGGTTCCGGCCGGGACGGCACCGCCCGCGGCGATCACGAAGGTCATCCGCTCCTCGGGGCTGTCGCCGCCGTGGCCGCCGGACGCCGTGTGGCCGTGGTCGGCGGAGATCATGATCAGCCAGTCCTCGCCGTCGCGGTTCGCGCGGGCGTCGACCGCGGCGAGCAGGCGGCCGATCAGCGCGTCGTCGGTACGCAGAGTGGCTTGGTACTGCGCGGAGTCCGCGCCGTGGTCGTGCCCGGCGATGTCCGTCTGCCCGAAGTAGACGAACGACGCGTCGGCCTTGTCCTGCTTGAGATGCTTCTCCGCGTCGACGGTGATCTGTTCGTCGGTCTTCTCGTAGCCCGCGCTGTCGCCGTTGAGCACGACCTTGCGGTCCTGGCCGGTGCGCAGGATCTTGTCGCCGATCGGCGTCCAGTCGACGGCGGCGTAGGTGTCGAGCGCCGGGTTCGCCGTCTCGGCGCGGGCGAGCCAGCTCGGATGCGAGGCGAGATCGTTGCCGGCGAAGGAGTTCTCCTTCACCTTGTGCTTGTCCGGCCAGACGCCGGTCAGGATCGTGGACCAGCCGGGACCGCTGACCGTCGGCGCCATCCCGCTGCCGTACAGGGAACTGCGCGAGGCGTACCCGCGCTTCACCAGCGCGTGGACGTTGGGGGTGTCGGCGGCCATCAACTTGTCGAACCGGGCGCCGTCCAGGCCGATGACCAGCACCTTCGGCGTCTTGGCCGCGGCGGTGGCGACACCGGACGTCAGCCCGACTAGGGCCACCAAGGCCGACAGGAGGGAAAGCGTTCTGCGCACGAAAGCCTCCGGATAACTTGTTCGAACCAATTGTTCGTCAAGTTAGCGCTCCGAACTGTCTTCCCGATGAAGTCCGCATGCCTCCGCGAAGGACTTCAGCCGACGGGTTCCATCACCCGCGAGTCGTAGCCCTTCCGGGATTCGAGGATCCCGTCGAAGTTGGCGACCGACCATTCGCTGACCGCCATGAGCAGCGTGCTCGCGCTCGAACCGCGCTCGGTGAGCGCGTACTCGACGGTCGGCGGCGTGGTCGGGAAGACCGTGCGCGTGACCAGGCCGTCGCGTTCGAGGGCGCGCAGGTTCTGGGGCAGCATCTTCTGGCTGATCCCGCCGACGGCGCGGCGCAGTTCACCGAACCGGTGCGGCCGCCGCGACAGCGTGCCGAGCACCAGCGCGGTCCACTTGTTGGCGAGCAGCGCACCAACAACGGAGGAGCTTTCGATGCGCGTCGTGACCCAGCAGCGGCTTGGTGGCCCTGAAGTGCTGGAGGTGACCGAGACCGACCGTCCGGCCCCCGGCCCGACGGAGGTGCTCGTGCGGGTTCGCGCCACCGGGATCAACCCGGTCGACTGGAAGACCCGGGCGTACGGCGTCTTCATGGGCGAGCCGCCGTTCGTCCTCGGCTGGGACGTCTCCGGGGTGGTGGAGGAACTCGGCGTCGGCACCACGCGTTTCGCCGTCGGCGACGAGGTCCTCGGCTTCCCGTGGTTCCCCGGCAAGCCGGCGGTTACGGCGAATACGTGACCGCGCCCGCCCGCCACTTCGTGCGCAAACCCGCCGCGTTGAGCCACGAGCGGGCCGCCGGGCTGCCGCTCGCCGGACTGACCGCGTGGCAGGGCCTCGTGGACATCGCCGACGTCCGGCCTGGACAGCGTGTGCTGATCGACGCCGCCGCGGGCGGTGTCGGGCACCTCGCCGTCCAGGTGGCGAAGGCGCTTGGCGCGTACGTCCTGGGCACGGCGAGCGCCGGGAAGCACGACTTCCTTCGCGAACTCGGCGTCGACGAGCCGATCGACTACCGCGACGAGACCGCGACGGCGTCCGAGGTGGACGTCGTGTTCGGGCTGGTCGGCGAGCAGAGCGACCTGCGCTGGCTGGACGCGGTGAAGCCCGGCGGCCTGCTGATCGCGGTTCCCGGTGGTGTGAGCGAGGCCGTCGCCGCGAAGGCCGAGAAGCTCGGCGTGCGGACGTCGGGAATGCTCGCCGAGCCCGATCAGGTCGGCCTGCAGGCACTGACCGACCTGATCGAGAAGGGCGAACTGCGCGTCCACGTCGAGCGGACCTTCCCGCTGGAGGACGTCGCGAAGGCTCACGAAGTCGGCGAAGGCGGCCGGGTCACCGGGAAGCTCGTCTTGACGGTCTAACCGCGCGGAAGCACCTGCGGCAGCACGGTGGTCAGCCCTGTCCAGTCCGAAGTGAGCACCGACGCGTGGTTCTTCGCCAGCAGGGCCGCCCGTGCGCTCGCCTGCTCCACGGAGGGCGCGCGGGAGTCGATGGCCGGCGCGACGTTGTGCGCGTCGGTCATCACCACGTAGTAGTGGTTGTCGTCGTACCAGCCGGGCCCGGTCTGCGTCAGGAACGCGTTCGCGTCGCCGTCGAAGACCACGAACCACGGCCGCAGCCCGGCGTCGGCGTACTTCGTCCGCGGGTCGCCGGGCGCCGCGCCGTGCACCGTCGGGAAGATCTGCGCCTCGCCGACGCGGCCCGCGTCCTTGAGCGACCGCAGATACCGGGCGTACTCCACATCGGTTTTGAGGGTGTCCGTCGGATTGCCCTCTTCGACCGTGCCGGGGATGACCTCGATGATCACCTTGCCCCGCAACGCGTCCAGCGACGGCCAGTTGTCCGCTTTGGCCGCGTCGTCGAGCGTCACGTATCCGCCGAGCAGGTCCGCCGGGCGGAAGACCGCGCTGCCGAGATGTGCCCTGATGGAGGCGTCGAGTTCGTCCGGGCCGAGGCCGCGGTTGTCCGCGAAACCGGTCTTCATCTCCAGTTTGAGCGTGACCGGTTCGCTGTCCGGATGCGCACCCAGCCAGACGCGGATGTCGTCGAGGCAGTGTTCGAGGTTCTTGTTCCGCCCACCGGAGTACAGCTGCGACGGCGAACTCGCCGCGACACAGTTGTTGTTGTTCCCCAACGGGTTCGAGTGACTGACCTTCCACTCCTTCGTGATGATGTTCGGCCAGACGTCGAGTTCGATCAGCGAGGTACCGGCGTCCAGCGAGCGCGCCAGGTAGTCGTAGGCGCCGGTCTCGTAGGTGTTGTGGACGCCGATCGTGGTGACGTGGGAGATCTTGGCGGCATCGGCGTTCGCGACCGTTCCGGACAGCGACGCCGCCATGATCGCGCCGACGAGGGATACCGTGGGGAGGAGTTTCATCCGAGCCCTTTCGCACGCGGGAAGTGCAATGGCTCACACACTGTGCCACCGTGATCGGGTGCGGCCGAACCCCTGTTGAACCAAAAGGACCAGTCGGGAAAATGAACCCATGAGCGAGAACCCGAGCCCGCCGTCGGCGCTGACCATCGCAGGCTCCGACTCCGGCGGCGCCGCAGGCCTGCAGGCGGACCTGCGCACGTTCCTCACCTGCGGCGTGCACGGTCTGGTCGCGGTCACCGCCGTGACCGTGCAGAACACCCTCGGCGTGCACGACCGCACCGACATCCCGCCGCATATCGTCGCCGGGCAGATCGAGGCCGTCGCGGCCGACATGGGTGTCAACGCGGCCAAGACCGGCATGCTCGCCTCGGCCGGGATCATCCACGCCGTCGCCGCGGCGTGCGACAAGGCCGAGATCGGCCGCGACGCCAAGGTGCCGTTCGTGGTCGACCCGGTCGCGGCGTCGATGCACGGGCATCCATTGTTCGACGAGGACGGCCTGGTGGCGCTGCGCGACGAGCTCCTGCCGCGCGCGACGGTCCTCACGCCGAACCTCGACGAGGTCCGCCTGCTGACCGGGATGACCGTGACCACCCGCGAGCAGATGCACCAGGCGGCCGTCGTCCTGCACCGGCTCGGCCCGAAGTACGTGCTCGTGAAGAGCGGCCACCTCGTCTCCGACCCCGAGTGCGTCGACGTGCTCTTCGACGGCTCCACGTTCGTCGAGCTGCCCGGTGAGCGGTTCGCGACGCAGCACACGCACGGCGCCGGGGACACCATGGCGTCGGCGCTGACAGCCGGTCTCGCGAAGGGGATGTCCGTCGTGGAAGCCGCCCGCTACGGCAAGTGGTTCGTCTCACAAGCGGTCGAAAACGCCTACCCCATGGGCGCGAAGGTCGGCCCGGTTTCGGCGTTTTGGCGGCTTGCGCCGGAGCACTGAGAACCCGTCCGGTTACGATCTGCCCCGAAACGGACCAACGAACAAGGGTGGGGCGTGTCCGGACGCGAGCGGGTGGCCAAGATCGTCGAGGCCCGCGGATTCCAGAATTTCATCATCGCGGTGATCGTCTTCAACGCCGTCACACTCGGCTTGGAGACCTCGACGAGAATGCTCGCGGAGTACGGCCAGCTGCTGCACACGGTCGACTACCTCGCGCTCACGATCTTCGTGCTCGAACTGGCCGCGAAGTTCTACGCCTATCGCGCGAAGTTCTTCCGCGACCCGTGGAACATCTTCGACCTGCTCGTCGTCGGCATCGCGGTGATCCCCACGACCGGCCCGTTCGCGGTGCTGCGGGCGTTGCGGGTCCTGCGGGTGCTGCGGCTGATCTCGGTCGTGCCGTCGATGCGGAAGGTCGTCAGCGGCCTGCTCACGGCGATCCCCGGCATGGCGTCGATCGCCGCGCTCCTCGCGCTGATCATCTTCGTCGCGGGCGTGATGGCGACGAAGCTGTTCGGCGCGATCTCGCCGGAGAACTTCGGGGATCTCGGCACTTCGCTGTTCACGCTGTTCCAGGTGATGACCGGTGAGGCGTGGCCGGACATCGCCAAGGAGATCATGAAGGAAGCACCCATGGCCTGGGTGTTCTTCGTGGTCTACATCCTCGTGTCCAGCTTCGCGGTGCTGAACCTCTTCATCGCCGTTGTGGTCAGCGGGATGGAGGACGAGCTTCGCCAGGACATCCGCGAGGAAGAGGCGAAGCAGGCCGAGACCCAGGCTCAGGCGAACAAGGAGATCCTCGACGAGCTTCGCGCTCTTCGTGCTGAGGTCAGCGCTCTTCGTCAGCGATGAGCGCTTCGAGGGCGGGCAAGGCCGCCGCGAGCGCCGCCTGGTGCTCCGGGGTCAGCCTGTCGAGGCGCGTACCCAGTTCGCGGACGCGCGTCGACCGGACGCCGGAAACCAGCCTCTCGCCCTCTTCGGTGGCCTCCGCGAGCCAGGCACGCCTGTCGATCGGGTCCGATTCGCGGCTGACGTAGCCCGCTTCAACGAGCGAAGCGACGATCCTCGACATGGTGGCCGCGGCGACGCCTTCCTTCGCCGCGAGATCACCCAGACGGAGCTGGCCGTAGTTCACGAGTGTCGCGAGCGCGGAGATCGCGCCGTGGCCGGGTCCGGGCACGCCCGCCTGGCGCAAGGACCGTGACAACCGGCCCACCGCCAGGAACAACCTGCCCGAAACATCCTGGACCGCTGACGTGGTCACCACTGGCTCCTCTGGGTACACGGCGACGGGTGCGCCGCCGGAGAGTGCCGTCAACCATACGGGCTCCCCCTGCGTACTCCCGGTTAAGGCCGTGAACCGTACAAAAGGGTTATCGAGGCGGACTCGAAGCGTGTGCCCAGAACCGCTGGGGGATCCGGCCCGCGCCGGCGGCCAGCCGTCCGGCGGTGACGGCGGCGCGCATCGCCGACGCCATCCGCTCCGGGTCCGCGGCCCTGGTCACGGCGGTGGAAAGCAGGACGGCGTCGCAGCCGAGCTCCATCGCCAGCGTCGCGTCGGAAGCCGTGCCGATACCGGCGTCGAGGATCACCGGGACGCCCGCGCGCGACACGATCAGCTCGATGTTGTGCGGGTTCCGGATGCCGAGACCGGTGCCGATGGGCGCGCCGAGCGGCATCACGGCCGCGCAGCCCGCCTGCTCCAGCCGCAGGGCCAGCACCGGGTCGTCGTTGGTGTAGGCGAGCACGGTGAAACCGTCCGCGGTGAGCTGTTCGGCCGCTTCGAGGGTCTCGAACGGGTCCGGCAGCAGCGTGCGGTCGTCGGCGTGGACCTCCAGCTTGACGAGGTCGGTTTCGAGGGCTTCGCG
Organism: Amycolatopsis speibonae; assembly: GCF_042647925.1. Lineage (NCBI taxonomy): Bacteria > Bacillati > Actinomycetota > Actinomycetes > Pseudonocardiales > Pseudonocardiaceae > Amycolatopsis > Amycolatopsis speibonae. Next base: position 10,978 of record NZ_JBHRWK010000070.1, on the reverse strand, counting down.
CGCTAGCCGGGCGGCGAGGACCGCTTCGGCGGCCGTCCGGCAGCCGGCGGTGTTGGGCAGCAGCCGGATGCCGAGCCGCCGGAGCAGTTCGAGCACGCCGGAGCCGCCTTCGGCGTCGGCCTTGCGCATCGCGACTGTGGTCAGTTCCGTGCCCGAGGCCACCAGCGCGCGTTCCACCACGGCGAGGTTCGCCGCGCCGCCGGTGCCGATGATCAGCCGCGACGAAAGCTTGTGCTCGCCGATGACGAGGTGGTCACCATCCATTTTCAGCCTCCTTGAACAGCGGTGAGGATGTCGAGGCTGGCGCCCTTGGGCACCACGGCTTCCGGCCATTCGCCGCGCCGGACGACCACGCCGTCCACCGCGACCGCGACGCCCCGTGTCGCGGTGCCGAGTGCTTCGAGCACGCCCTCGACGGTGGTCCCGTCGGGGAACTCGCGCCACTGGCCGTTGACCTGGATCTCCATCACACCCGCTCCTCGCTTCGCCGCGACGGCGCCGCCGCCGCGACCTCGTCCGGCAACGGCCCGCCGTCCAGCCAGGCGACCGCGGCGTCCGCGGTGACCGGGGCCATCAGGAGACCGTTGCGATGGTGACCCGTCGCGGCGAAGACGCCTTCGCCCAGCTCACCGATGAAGGGCATCGTGTCGACACTCGCCGCGCGAAGCCCGGCGGCGGTCTCGACGAGTTCGTACTCGGCGATGCCCGGGAAGACGCGCTCCGCGCCTTCGAGCAGCTCACGCACACCTCGGACGGTGACGGTCTCGTCGAAACCTGCCTCGTACTGGGTCGCGCCGAGCACGAGGCCACCGTCGTCACGCGGGACGAGGTAGATCGGGCGGCCCTCGACCATCGCGCGGACCGTCCTCTTCGGCGACGGCAGGCAGCCCCGGCGCGGCCGCAGGCGGAGGATCTCGCCCTTCAGCGGGCGGACGGCGTCCGCGAGCGCGGGGTGCAGGCGTCCTGTCCAGGCTCCGGCGGCGAGGACGACGTCGCCTCGGAGGTGTTCGAGATCGGTGACCGTCTCGCGGCGGAACTCGACGCCGTGTCGTCCGCAGGCGTGTTCGAGTGACCGCAGCAGCCTTCTGTTGTCCACGGCCAGATCGCCGGGCACCAGAAGTCCACTTCGGACAGACCCGGCGAGACCCGGTTCGGCGCGGCGGGCCTCGCGGCCGGTCAGCAGCTCGACTTCGCGGCCGAGCTCGGTGAGGTACGCGGCCAGCATTTCGAGGTGGCCAGCGTCGGCGCTGTCCAGCGCGGCGACGAGCGTGCCGTACGGCGAAAGGCCCGGATCGACACCCTCTTCGGCCAGGTCACGGGCGAAATCCGGCCAGCGTCGCAGCGACGCCTCGCCGAGGGTGAGAACGTCCTCCTCGCCGGGCCAGGCCTCGGTGACCGGCGCGAGCATGCCGCCCGCGAGCCACGACGCGCCGCGCCCCGGCTCGGGGTCGTACACGGTGACGCGATGGCCGCGCGCGGACGCGCGCCAAGCGACCGAGAGGCCGATGACCCCGCCGCCGACAACCGAAAGTTCCTTCATGAACGCACGCTCCCTGCGCCGGCATGACCCGGATCAGGTTCCACGGTCGGAGCGGTTTCGGCTCCCTCTCAGCCCGTCCTCGGGCTCCCGTGCGGACCACCCCACCGTAGCGCGCGGGTACCGTCGCCGCCATGCCCACCCTGTCTGGTCCGCAGATCCGCGCCGCGCTCGCGGACGCCCGCCTGTACCTCTGCACCGATGCCCGGTCCGGCCGCGGCGACCTCGCCGAATTCGCCGACGCGGCGCTGGCAGGCGGGGTCGACATCATTCAGCTGAGGGACAAGACGATCGAGGCGAAACCGGAGATCGCCGCGCTGGAAGTGCTGGCGGAGGCGTGCGAGAAGCACGGCAAGCTGTTGGCGGTGAACGACCGCGCGGACGTCGCGCTCGCCGTCGGCGCGCACGTGCTGCACCTGGGCCAGGACGACATCCCGGTGCCGCTGGCCCGGCGGATCCTCGGCGAGGACGTGGTGATCGGCCGGTCCACCCATTCGGCCGAGGAGGCCAAGGCGGCCGCCGAGGAACCCGGCGTGGACTACTTCTGCACCGGCCCGTGCTGGCCGACGCCGACGAAGCCGGGCCGCCCCGCCCCGGGGCTCGACCTGGTGCGCGCCACCGGGGCGTTCGGCACGTCACGGCCTTGGTTCGCGATCGGCGGGATCGACACCGACCGGCTGCCCGAGGTGCTGGACGCGGGGGCGTCGCGGATCGTCGTCGTCCGGGCGATCACCGAGGCCGAAGACCCCGGAGCGGCCGCTCGCACGCTTCGCTCCTCGCTCGCCTGACGCGCTTCGGGGAGTCTCAGGGCGCTGGGGTGCCGGAGGCCGGGGCCGAGGGGGTCGTCGGGGGCGCCTGAGAGGTCGAAGGCGTCGTGGACGGCGTCGTCGGAGGCGCCTGGGTGGTCGTGGGAGCCGTCGGTGTCGTCGTCGGGGTCGGCGTGGTCGTCGGCGTCTTCTCGGGCTGGTTGTCCTGAGTCTCCGAAGGGGACGTCGCCGGCGGAGTGTCGTGCTTGTCCTGCCGCTCCTGGGCCTGCCCGCCGCCGATGATCTTCCCTATGGTCGTCCCGGTCCCGCCGCCGAAGGTCTTGCCTGTCGCGCCCTCGAAGCCGGTGATCGCGACGAGCGCCACCACGAACGCCACCACGCTGACACCGGCGATCACCGCCCAGCGCGGCTTGAACTTCCGCCCGGACGGTTCCTCCTCGTCCTCGGACGGTTTCAGCCGGACGGTCTCCTGCTCGTCAGGATCGAGGACGCGCTTCCGCCCCGGCACCGTCAGCACCACTCGCGCCTTCAGCGCCGCGTCCTTCGTCCGCTGCAGCGAGCGCAGGTACAACTCGCCACCGAGCGTGGTGATCACGCTCGCCAGCCCGGCGCCCGCCACCGTTCCCGCCACGCCGAGCGTGGAACCCAGCAGGGCCGCGGTGATCGCGGCCATCGCGGCCGCCGTCACCTGGACGATCCGCCCCTGCTTTTCCGTCTTTTCGGTGTCCTTTTCGGAGGTCTCCTTGGTCATGATCCCGTTCTGCAGCTAGTCGGTCCTCACCCAGTCCTAACGATTAAGGCGCGCGGGATGCTCCCTTCGTTGTCCGCACGTGAGGAGCGCCACCCTGACTGTCCAAAAAGGACTGTCCATGGTTCACAATCCCTTGACATAATCGGCCAGATGGAATTGGTTTCGATCGAGGAAATCCGCGACGCGGCGAGCCGGGTCAAGGGCGCCGCGGTGCGCACGCCGTTGCTGGAACAGACGTGGGCGCCGTTGTGGCTCAAACCGGAAAGCCTTCAGCGGATCGGCGCTTTCAAGGTGCGCGGCGCCTACAACGCGATCGCCGCACTGGACGAAGACCGGCGCGCTCGCGGCGTCGTCGCGTTCTCCAGCGGCAACCACGCGCAAGCGGTCGCTTACTCGGCGAAGCGATTCGGAATCCCCGCGGTGATCATCGTTCCGGACGTCGCACCGCGCGCCAAGGTCGAAGCCACCAAGGCGCTCGGCGCCGAAGTGATCGAGGTCCCGATCGACCGCCAGCAGTCCTCGGCGCTCGCCGTCGCCGACGAACGGGGACTCACCTTCATCCCGCCGTACGACCACCGGGACGTGATCGCCGGACAGGGCACCGTCGGCCTGGAGATCGCCGAGGACCTGCCGGACGCCGGTGTCGTACTCGTCCCGCTCAGCGGCGGCGGACTGGCCTCGGGCGTCGGCACGGCGATCAAGGCGCTGCTCCCCGGAGCGAAGGTCATCGGCGTCGAGCCCGAGCTCGCGGCCGACACCGCCGAGAGCCTGCGCGCGGGCAGGCGGATCGAATGGCCGATGGACCTGCGGGCGCGCACCGGCGCCGACGGTCTGCGCGCCCAGCCGTCGGACCTGACCTTCGCCCACCTCCAGGCGGTGCTCGACGACGTCGTCACCGTTTCCGAGGAGGAGATCCGGGAGTCGGTCCGGACGCTGGCGCACCGCGCCCGCCTGATCGCCGAACCGAGCGGGGCCACCGCGACCGCCGCGTACCTGTTCCACCGCGACGCGCTGCCGCCGGGAAAGGTCGTTTCGGTCGTTTCGGGCGGCAACCTGGACCCGGCGACGCTGGCCGACCTCTTGGCTTGATGTGCTCGAAGCCGGATCTCGCGTGTCTGGACACGCGTGATCGGGGGTCTAGCTCGCGTGACCGGCGGGACGGACGTGCGTCGGGGGCGAGTCGACCCCGCAGTGGAGGCATTCGCCCGGATGCGGTGACTCGTCCTCGGCGACTGTGGAGCCCTCGACCGGGGAAGGCGGGTCGAGGACGCCGTTGTGGATGCCGAGCGCGATCAGGCCGCCCCCGATCGCCAGCGCCGCGCACACCAGCAACGCCGTCCGCCAGCCCGCGGTCAGCGCGACCGGGTCGGTGTAGGCGGCGCCGGACAGCCCGGCCACGGCGGGCAGCACGGCGATCGCGAGCAGGCCGCCGGAGCGGGCGATGGCGTTGTTGACCCCGGAGGCGACGCCGGCGTACCGGTCGGGCGCGGCGGCCAGCACCGTCGCGGTCACCGGGGCGACGACCGTCGCCAGCCCGGCGCCGAACACGACGACGGCGGGCAGCACCGACCCGAGGTACGACGACCCCGGTCCGACGCGCATCAGCAGGAGCATGCCGACGCCGACCAGGATCGGGCCGATGACCAGTTGCGCGCGCGGGCCGATCCGCTGCGCCAGCGCACCCGACCGGCCGGAGAACAGCAGCATGATGATGGTGATCGGCAGCCCGGCGAGCCCGGCCGCGGTCGGCGAGTAACCCAGTGACACCTGCAGCTGCATGACCATGAGCATCATCACGCCGCCGAGCGCCGCGTAGACGACGAAGGTCAGCGCGTTGGCGAGGCTGAACGTCCGGTCGCGGAACAGTTTCGGCGGCACCAGCGGGTCGGCCGAGCGGTGCTGGATCACCAGGAACGCCCCCAGCCCCGCGACGCCGAGCACGATGGCCACCAGGACGACGGCGTCCCCGATACCGCGTCCGGGCGCCTCGACGAGCGCGCCGGTGAGTCCGGCGAGGCCGATCGCGCCGACGGCGGCCGCGGTGAAGTCCGGATGCCCGGTCGCCTCCTCGTCGCGGGACTCGGGCACGTAGCGCCGGGCGAGCAGGACGCAGACGGCGGCCAGCGGCAGGTTGATCAGGAACGCCAGCCGCCACGACCACACCTGCACCAGGACCCCGCCGAGCAGCGGGCCGATCGCCGCCGCGATACCGCCGAGGCCGGACCACGCGCCGATCGCACGGGCCCGGTCGTCGTGGGCGAAGGACGCTTGGAGGATGGCGAGCGAGCCGGGCGTGAGCAAAGCTCCCCCGATGCCCTGGAGGATCCGGGTCGCGACGAGCATCTCGGTCGTCGTCGCGGCGGCGCACAGCCCGGACGCGATCCCGAACCAGATGACGCCGACGACGAACATCCGGCGGCGGCCGTAGCGGTCGCCGAGCGAACCGGCGACGAGGATGAGCGCGGCGAGCGCGAGCAGGTAGCCGTCGAGGATCCATTGCAGGCCCGCGACGGACGCTTTGAGTTCTTCGCCGATCCTCGGCAGCGCGACGTTGATGATCGTCCCGTCGAGCATCGCCATGCCCGAGCCCACGATGGTCGTCGCGAGTACCCCGCGCGCCACCGGCGTCCCCCAGCGGATCCCCGCCCCGTCAGTCATAAGTCGACTGAATCACGCCCCCCGCCCCCAAGCCACCGCAGAAACGCAAAGTACCTGACACGTCAGAGATTCAAGGACCGAAACAACTGGACCGGGGACCTGACTCCTCGAAGCGCGCCAGCGCGACGAGGAGTCCGCACAGCGCGCGCCCTCTTTTGGCCGAAGGCCACGGAAACGTTTTGTAGGGCGCCCGCGCCCTGCGAAACGTTTGCGTCAGCGCGCGCTCAAAGAGCGCGCAGCGCGCTCAAGGAAGCAGCGTGGTGACGAATTTGTAACGGTCGCCGCGGTAGATCGCGCGGGCGAACTCGACCGGTTTTCCGTCGGTGGCGAAAGAATGCCTCGAAAGGAGCAACATCGGCATCCCGACATCGGCGCCGAGCATCTCCGCCTCGTGCGGTCCGGCAAGCGCTGTCTCGATCGTTTCCTCGGCCCTTTCCAGCTCCACGCCGTAGTGCTCCCTCAGCACGGCGTACAGCGAACCACCAGCGGAAACATGTTTGCGCAAACCGCGGAACCGGCCGAGCGGCAGATGCGTGGTCTCGAGCGCCATCGGCTGCGAATCGGCCAGCCGGAGACGGCGAAGGCGAAGAATCTTCGCGCCGACCCGGATTCCGAGGAGTTTCGCCAGATCGGCTTCGACCGGCAGTTCGTCGATCTCCAGCAGCTTCGACGACGGTTTGAGGCCTTGCTTGCGCATGTCCTCGGTGTAGGACGACAACTGCAGGCGCTGCGCGAGTTTCGGCTCGGCGGCGAAGGTGCCCTTGCCCTGCACGCGGTGGAGCCTGCCCTCGGCGGTCAGGTCGGCGAGCGCCTGCCGGACCGTGGTGCGCGAAACGGTGAATTCTCCCGCGAGCGCCCGTTCCGTCGGAATCGGCGAGCCCGGCGGCAACGCGTCGAGCAGATCGAGCAGATGCTGTTTCAGCGCCCAGTACTTGGGTTCGCGCTGCCCGCGCATCCCAGCCGTAGCGCCCGCCTCACTCGCGGTGGTTGTCTCCAACATGACCGACTCCCTAAGCCTTCCCACTCAAACGCGCACCGTCCCCGCTAGGAAACGTACCCTTCACCACAAACGTCCATTCGGGCTAGCATTGGTCTAGACCTACTCGGGGGACGAAGTACGTCCCGGTGGAAGGGAACGAGATGACCGAACAGCGCCCCGGCGAGCACATGGCCGCGGAGATCTCCCAGCAACCCGCCATTCTGGCAGGAATCGTGGAGCGACAGGCCGAAATCGCCGAGGTGGCCGAAGCCATCTCCAAGCGCCCGCCCAGGTTCGCACTGCTCGCCGCCCGCGGCTCCAGCGACCACGCCGCCCTGTATGCGAAGTACCTGATCGAAGTACTCCTCGGTCTCCCCTGCGGTCTCGTCTCGCCCTCCACGGCGACGTTGTACGGCGCCCGTCCCGATCTGCGGGACGTTCTCTTCATCACAGTAAGCCAAAGCGGTGGTTCCCCGGATCTCATCGAGGTCACCGAAACCGCGCGTCGCCAGGGAGCGCTGACCGTCTCGGTCACCAACACCCCGGAGTCGCCGCTGCGCGCCGCCGCCGAACTCGGTGTCGACATCGGCGCGGGGCTGGAAAAGGCCGTGGCCGCCACGAAGACGTACTCGGCCACTTTGCTCTCCCTCTACCTGCTCATCGACGCGGTCCGCGGCGGCAAGGGCGAGGACGCGGAGAAGCTGGGCGAACTCGCGCAGCAGACCCTCGACGCCGCCGACGAAGGCGTGCAGCGCGCGGTGGACCGCTACCGCTTCGTCGACCGGGTGCTCACCACCGGCCGCGGCTACTCCTACGCCTCGGCGCTGGAAGGTTCTTTGAAGCTGGCCGAAACCAGCTACCTCGCGGCCCGCGCGTACAGCGGGGCGGACCTGTTGCACGGCCCGGTCGCGGCGGTCGACGGCGAGACGGCGGTGCTCGCCGTGACGAGCCAGGGACACGGCGTGGGCGCGATGCAGGAGGTCCTCGAGGCCGTCGGCAAACGCGGCGCGGACGTGCTCGCGGTCGGCTCGGCTTCGGCCGACGTCCCCGCGGCGTTGCGGATCGGGGTCGCCCCTTCCGCCGAAGAGGTCGCCCCGATCCTGGAGATCCTGCCCATCCAGCGGATCGCGCTCGGCCTTTCGCTGGCGCGCGGCGGTGACCCGGACAGCCCCCGCGGGCTGCTCAAGGTGACCAAGACCCGGTGAGTCACGTCCTGGGTGTGGACGCCGGAGGCACGTCGACGCGAGCGATCGCCGTCGACGCCTCCGGCGTCGTGCTCGGCACCGGGCGCGCGGGCGGGGCGAACCCCAACTCCCATCCGCCCGCGGAAGCCGCGGCGCGGATCGCGAGCGCGATCACCGAAGCGCTGGGCGGGCTGGACCCGGCCGGGACTGCGGCGTGCGTCGTCGGCATGGCGGGGGTCAGCAAGCTGAGCGATCCGGCGATCGCGGAGATCTTCGCGACCGCCTGGAAGGGCGTGGGGATCAGTCCGGTACGGACGGTCCCCGACTCCGAGGTCGCCTACGCCTCGGCCACTTCCGCGGCGGACGGTTCGGTACTCGTGGCGGGCACCGGGTCGATCGCCGGCCGGGTCCGCGGCAGGCGCGTGGTTTCCACCGCCGGCGGCTATGGCTGGTTGCTGGGTGACGAAGGCTCGGCGTACTGGCTCGGCAGGGAAGCCGTTCGCTCCACATTGGATGTTCTGAGCCTCGGCGGCGAACCCGGGCCGCTCGCGCGCGCCGTGCTCACCGAGGCGCTCGGTCCGTCCGTAATGGACTCAGTGGACTCAGCGGACTCCCCGGGCGATCGGGGCGCACTGTGGCGCGCGCTCATCACGAGCGCCAACTCCGAAGCGCCGATCCGGCTCGCCAGGTTCGCCCCGTTCGTCAGCGAGGCCGACCATGCAGGCGACCCGGCGGCCGACGGGATCACCACCCGCGCGGCGGCCCATCTGGTGACGAACGTCATGGCCGCGCGGGATCCCGGCGAAACCACGCCGATCGTCCTCGTGGGCAGTGTGTTGTCCCCGGACGGCCCGGTCGGGGCGAAAGTCCGTGCCGAACTAGCCGGGTTCGAGGTCCTGACCAGCACCGATGGCGTCCTGGGTGCCGCCTGGCTCGCCGCCGTCGACGCGTACGGGGAGGGGGCGCCGCGCCCGGTGCCACCCCGGAAAATCACCAAAAACGCGCCCTAAAAGACCAAACCATCGACTCCGGGGGCGAACTCCGGGTACCGTAGGACCCGGCCCCCGGACCCTCCCCCCTCGCCGGGGGCCGCCTTATGTCCTGGGTAGCCCGTCAGGCTCGGAGCCGGAGGGGTTCTTGCCCGCCGCTCCCGCGTCGCCGTCGTCCTCCACGACCCGCAGACCGGGATGCTCCGGCGGCAGCGTCCGGTACAGCACCCAGCCGCTCACGGCGACGGTCACCGCGACCAGCGGCCAGGAAAGCAGCGTCCGCGCGATGCCGAGGGCGACCACCTGCCCGCTCCACCACAGCGAGCCGTACACGACGACCCGCAGCGTGTACTGCAGGAAGACCCACACCCAGCTCGCCCGCGAATACGCGCGCAGCAGCTCGGGATCGCGGCGCCAGCGGGTCTTCTGCCCGATGACGAGCCCGACCACGACGCCGAGCAGCGGCCACCGGACCACGATGCTGGCCGCCCACAGCAGCGCGCTGGCCACATTGGACAGCAGCTGGATGAGGAAGAAGTCTTCGGCGCGGCCGGTGTGCAGGGCGATCAGCGCGGCGGCGATCACCGCGGCGAGGCTCACCACGACCGCGCGCGCCTTGTCGCCGCGCGCGACCCGGTACCCGCCGAGCAGCACCGCCACCCCGATGGCCACCCCGGCGCCCCAGGCGATCGACTGGCCGGCGATCAGCCAGCCGAGGACGAAGGCCGCGGGCGGGATACTCGCGTCGATGGCGCCACGCCGCCCGCCGAGGATCTGGGCGAGCGACTCGCGCGGGGGTCGTGAGGTCACCCTCACAGCCTGCCGGATCCAGGACCCCGGACACCCGGGCGGGGAGACGTTCGCCACATCCCGTGTCCGTTTCACACCTACTTGAGGTGAATCTCAGCAGCCCAGGAGTGTACATCCCAGTAATGGAGATGCATGGACGTCCGACAAAATAAGAGACTGTGTCAACGGACTGAATCACAGGTTTCGGTCAAGCGGGATTGCAGGGGCGCTCTCAGCTGTTAGTTGTGGTGTACAAGTACCAACCGGGGGCACACGGACGGAAGGGGACCCAACGTGTACGGATTCGACAGCTATGTGGCGATCGGTGACAGCTTCACCGAAGGACTCAACGATGATCTGCCCGACGGCACGTTCAGAGGCTGGGCGGACAGGCTGGCCGAGATCCTGGCCGAAGGCAGGCCCGATTTCCAGTACGCGAACCTCGCCCTCCGGGGGAAGATGCTCGGCGAGATCCTCGAAGAGCAGCTGCCGATCGCGCTCGCGGTGAAGCCCGACCTGGTCACCCTGTGCGCGGGCGGGAACGACATCATCGTGCCCGGCGCGGACGTGGACGCCGTCGCCGCGCGGCTGGAGGCGGGGGTCGCCAAGCTGCGCGAGGCCGGGATCCCGGTGCTCATCTTCAACGGCCCGGACACCAAGTACCTGTCCGTGATGCACGTCCTGAGGGGGAAGGTCGGCATCTACAACGCGCATCTGTGGGCGATCGCCGACCGGCACGGCGCCAAGATGGTCGACATGTGGGCGATGGCCCCGCTGCACGACCGCCGCGCCTGGAGCGACGACAGGCTGCACTTCACCCCCGAGGCCCACCGCCGGATCGCGCTGCGCGCGGCCGAGGTCCTCGGCGTCCCGGTCGCCGACGACTGGCGTGAGCCGTGGCCGGCGTCCGAGCAGCCGAGTACCTGGATCACCTCGCGCCGCTCCGACCTCGAGTGGACGAAGGCGCACCTGCTGCCGTGGATCCGGCGCCAGCTCAAGGGCGAGTCCATGGGCGACGGTCTGTCCCCGAAGCGCCCTCAGCTCGCGCCGCTGCTCCCGCTGGAGCAGATCGAGTCGACGGGCGTCACCCTCCCGGCCGAGCCGCTGCGCCCGGCGCGGGAGATCCACCACCACGCGAGCTGACGTCGCCGAGCTGTACGGAAGCCTGGAGTGCGGCTTGTTCGCAGGCCCGGTCCGTGAAGGACCCCTTGCCTCGGCTCAGGAGGCTGTTGCGTTTTGGGGCGACCTGCTGGTGATGATTTTGGTGTGGGCTGGTGATGCTGGGAGAATCCTGGTGTGGCTATGGGTTTTCGTCCGGTGGATC
>NZ_JBHRWK010000069.1:0-37672 GCF_042647925.1 Amycolatopsis speibonae | reverse complement strand
CGCGTCCTCTTCGAGATCCAACACACCTTGAAGTCGATCACGCGGTGGCCGTCCTCATACCCACGACACGCCGCCACATCACACACTGCTGCTGCCGTACTAGTTACGTGCCCGCACCCGACCTGGCCGAGACCTCGGCAGCGAGGTCGGCGACCCTCCGGTCCTGATCGGAGGGCTCGACGGCACGGCGCGCACGGAGGTCGTTCACGCAGCCCGGTACGTCCGCGACGGAAGAGCAATTGTCGGGCCGGTTACCACTCACCTCGGCCCCGTTGACCAGCGCGACGCGGCGTCGCCTCCGCGGCCCCCGAGATTCTCGGTGATCGGAGTGCCGACGATGACCGGATTCAGCAGGACGCCCTGGCTGCTCGACATGAACACACCGGCGCCCACGCCGCCGTTGCCGCCGCCACCGGCCCCGCCGCCCTCGGCACCTCCCGCACCACCCGGACCGCCTGCCCCGGCGCTGTTGCCGGTGACGTCACCACCGGTGATCCGGAGGACAGTGCCACTGAGAGCGTCGACGCCGCCGCCGAAGCCACCGGAACCGCCTTGACCGCCCGGTTTCGCGGCCACCCTGTTGCCGCCACGGCCACCGGCGCCGGCGCTGTTGCCGGTGATCGAGCTGCCGGTGATCGTGACCTTGTCGAGCGTCAGGTCGCCCCAATTGGAAATGATCCGGAACTGGGGAGCGCCCTTGGCGCGAGCGACGGTGGCGTGGTTGCCGTTGATGGTGAGCTTTCCCCTGATCGCGGGCAGCCCGGCGTTCTGGGCGGTGTCCGCGACCGCGGTGAGGGTGTATACGCAGTTCGCTGCCAGGGAAAGCGTATTCGGAGTGAAGGAGGCGTTGGCTCGGGCGACCGCTTGGACCAGCGCTCCGGCGTCACAGGGGACGGCGATTTCGGCGGCTTCCGCCGGTGAAGCGACCAGGCCGAACGTCCCCATCGCGGTCACCGCGGTCGCGATTCGTCTTCGGGATCTCGCACTCGGTATCATCGAAGAACCTCCCAGATCAAGGAAATGAATGGTGACGGATCGCGTGATCTCCCAGTCGCGGAAACCGTCACCCTGACGAACCTCAGAAGTGCCACCCTCACCCATCGATGATTATGATCCACATCACAAGCACCGATCATCGGGAATCGCCGCGAACAAACTGAAAAGACCGGAATTCGCATTCGATGGCCGCTTGTTCACGCTTTACCGGGGCCACACGGAGGGATTGCGGTGGCCCCGCTCCGGCCGGTCTTGTTATGGTGGACCCCGACCCGATCAAGCGAGCAGGGAGACCAGACGTGGCAGGTGAAGACGACATCTCCGGGTGAGCCGGAGTTGCCAGGCCACCGGCGCTGACGCCGCTGTGGCCATTTCGTCGTCCCCTCAAACCACGTCCGCTGCGGCGCCGCTTTCACGTGCCCGCTGTCTTTCACGAGGTCATTTCCATGTCAGACGCCTTTGTCGTCGTGTCCGCCCTTTCCTTCGCCTGGCCGGACGACACCCCGGTCTTCGACGACCTGTCCTTCACCGTGCCCGGTGGCCGCACCGGCCTGGTCGCCCCCAACGGGGCGGGCAAGAGCACGCTCCTCAAGCTGATCGCCGGTGAGCTGCGGCCGATCTCCGGGACCGTCTCCGCTCAGGGCGTCCTCGGCTACCTGCCGCAGTCACTGCCGCTCACCGCGGACCTGGACGTGGCCGAGGTGCTGGGCATCGCACCGCAGCTCGCGGCCCTGAGCGCCATCGAGTCCGGCGACGCGAGCGACGAGCACTTCACCGCCATCGGCAACGACTGGGACATCGAGGAACGCACCCGCGCCCAGCTGGACAGGCTCGGCCTCGACGGCATTTCGCTGGACCGGAGCCTGCGCACGTTGAGCGGCGGGCAGATCATCTCACTCGGCCTGGCCGCGCAACTGCTGAAACGGCCCGACATCCTGCTGCTGGACGAACCGACCAACAACCTCGACCTCGACGCCCGGCGCAAGCTCTACGGCGTACTCGAAGACTGGTCCGGTTGCCTGCTGCTGGTGAGTCACGACCGGGAACTGCTCGACCGGATGGACCGGATCGCCGAGCTCGACCGCGGCGATCTCCGCTACCACGGCGGGAACTTCACCCAGTACGAAGCCGCGGTCAAGGCCGAGCGCGAGGTCGCCGAGCGCAACGTCCGCAGCGCCGAGCAGGACGTCAAACGCGAGAAACGGGAGATGCAGCAGGCCCGCGAGCGAGCCGCGCGTCGGGCGGGCAACGCGGCCCGCAACCTCGGCAACGCCGGGCTGCCGAAGATCTTCGCCGGCACCATGAAACGCAACGCCCAGGAATCCGCGGGCAAGGCGAACGAGACGCACTCCGCACGCGTGAACGACGCGAAAAGCCGCCTCGACGAGGCCGAACGCTCTCTTCGCGACGATCAGAAGATCGCGCTGATCCTGCCGGGCACCAACGTCCCGGCCGGGCGCACGATGTTCCACGGCGAGCACATCCAAGTGCGCTACGACGACCGGAACGTCTTCGCGGGTGACGGCGTCGACCTGACGATCCGCGGCCCCGAGCGAATCGCGCTGACCGGCGGCAACGGCACCGGCAAGTCGACGCTCCTGCGGCTGCTCAAGGGAGACCTGGAGCCGTCCGGCGGTGTACTCAAACGCGCCGAGGGCCGGATCGCGTACCTGTCGCAGAGGCTGGATCTATTGGATCTGGACCGGACCATCGCCGAGAACTTCGCGACGTTCGCACCCAACCTGCCCGAGTCACAACGGATGACACTGCTCGCCCGATTCCTGTTCCGGGGCGCGCGAAGCCAGCTTCCCGTCGGCGTGCTTTCCGGCGGCGAACGCCTGCGCGCGACCCTCGCGTGCGTGCTGTTCGCCGAGCCCGCGCCGCAGTTGCTGCTGCTCGACGAGCCGACCAACAACCTCGACCTGGTCAGTGTCGGGCAACTGGAGAGCGCGCTCGGCGCTTATCAAGGGGCTTTCGTGGTCGTGAGTCACGACGAACGGTTCCTGACGGAAATCAAGGTGGATCGGCGGATTCGGTTGACAGAAGGGGTGCTCACGGAGTCATGAACGTCCCGCACCTGCTCGCTTTTCGCCATACCTCGGTGCGCGGCGTACTCGGAAGGGGTTCACGTGCTACGAGGAAAGTTCTTGCTGTGCAAGTTGTTCGGGTATGGGTCGACGGCGGCGTGGTTCGCTGATGTGGCGGGATTGTCGCGGGGTGAGGCGGGGCCGATCGTGAAGCGGGCGATCGCGGTGAACCCGACCCGCGCCCTGGACGGCACCGAGGTTCCGGCGGTCGCTCCCGACACAGGTGCCGCGGCTGCTGATGGTGCGATCGGTGAGCACCGGATCGAGCAGATCCTGGAGATCCTGAAGAGGATCCCGGCCGACACCTCGGCAGAGGATCGAGAGAGCGCGGAAAAGATCCTGGCCGACCTGGCCCGGGACGCGGGACCGCGGCAACTGACGAAGGCCGAGGAGGACATCCTCGGCTGGCTCGACCCCGACGGGAACGAACCGAAGGATCCAGAGCCTGCTGAACCACACCGGGAAGTCACCCTGGAACGCCGCCGGGACGGGTTCTGGAAACTCACCGGGCTACTCGACGACGAACTGGGTGCCCGTACCGCCGCCGCGTTGGAGGCGTACGCGACACCGCGGCCGGTGGACGAGTCCGGGCAAGCCGACCTGCGCATGAAATGCGAACGCCTGGGCGATGCCTGGGCCGAACTCCTCGACCTCGCCATCGCCTGCCCCGACCAACCCCGGCACCAACGGCTACCGGACTTTGGTACACGTCACCATCGGCCTGGACGAACTCAAGACCGGAATCGGGAAAGCCTGCCTCGACTTCGTCGGGGAGATGACCGCCCGCGAAGCCCGCATGGCCGCCTGCGACTGCCTCATGCTCCCCGTCGTCCTCAACGCCGCCGGAGAACCCCTCGACGTCGGGCGACTGAGGCGGTTCGTGGGGGCACGGGTGGCCTTGATGTCGTGCACAGCGCCGGGCAGGGCGGGCGAGGCCTACCACAGACGGCCGAGCGGATCGGCCAGGACCTGCACGTTCATCCCGTGTTTGCGGTGCTTTCCGGAGTACACGCCGATCCCGAAACTGGCGGCGAGGCGTGCGCAGGTATCCCCGCAGCGCAGGTGCGCGAGCACGAGCAGTGTCTGGCGGTGCACCGGTAGCTGGCGCCACCGAGTGCCTCGTTCGCGGCGACGCCGTTGCAGGTGCCCGGCGAGGAACCGCAGGTGCGAACCGGACAGGTCGATCGCGGACGGGCAGACAAGCACGGCGAAGCTCCTGGTCGAGCGAGTGATCTTGGTCGTGATCTCCTCTATCAGGAGCTTCGCCACATTCAGCACCTGGGGACCGACGAACTCCAGCCTGTCGCAACAAGGTCGGGAAGCGCTCACTGCGTGACGGGTGATGTTCCGGGCGCGATACTGGCCTTCATGACTCCAGCGAACCACCCGGACAAAGTCCACTTGAGGGCGTTCACCGAGGCCGACCTCGCCTTTCTCGACCGCCTCTGCACGGATCCCGATGCGCTCGGCGAGTTCGAGTGGCCCGGATTCGGTGATCCGAGGGCACGCCGCAAGCGATGGGAGATCGACGGGTATATCTCCGCCGAGTCCGCGGCGGTCGCGATCGCGCGGGCCGACGACACGGCTATCGGCATCGCCACCTGGAAGCCCCGCGGCTTCCCCTCGGGTGTCACCTACGAGATCGGCGTGGGGGTACTACCCGAGCATCGTGGACAGGGGGTGGGCACGGTGGCACAGAGGCTGCTCGTGGACTACCTGTTCGGCCGCACGACCGCGAACAGAATCGAAGCCCTCACCAATGGCGGCAACCTCGGCGAGCAGAAAGCCCTCGAACGCCTGGGGTTCCGCCGGGAAGGGGTCATGCACGGCAGGTCCTTCTACCACGGCGAGTATGTCGATGTGCTCGTCTACGGCCTGCTCCGCTCAGAGCATTGTCCCGGAACGCCATGAGCACTCCTCCCAACCTGTTCAGAGTGAGGTCGGAAAAGGATCACTGCCGAAAGCCCGGATCACGGCAGTGATCACAAATGAGTACCCATCGGGGCCGTGATCAATCAGCGAGAGAAACCGAAAGCTCTCGCCATTAATGAAAAGGTCCCGCCTCCGCTCTGCGTAGGCTGGGGGTTCCTGCGAGCGGAAGCGGGAGTTTGTGGCCGGTACGGTGGGCCGCCTCTCGGCGAGTGGCTCGACACGGCTCCGGCCGAACCGGTATTCCGTGAAGGCGGAGTTTGAGGCCCGGGGGCACCATCCGTACCGACACTCTCTACAACGCACCACCGTTGGAAATGTTCCCCGGTACCGATCCCGAACCGCTGTGACGCGTACAACCCACGAGTGGGCCGTAAAAAGACCGGTCACTTCTATAACGCCTCGGCACCCGTGAATGTTCCCGCGAAGACCTTACGAAACAGTGACGTGCGTTAAGCGCGAAACAAAAAGACCCGCTCCCGCTCAGCGAAGGTCTGGGGGTTACCTGCGAGCGGAAGCGGGAGCTAAAGGTCGATACGGTGGGCCGCCTCTCGGCGAAAGGCACGACATGGCTCCGGCCGAACCGGTATTCCATGAAGGCGAAGGGTGAGGCCCGGGGGCACCATCCGTACCGACACTCTCTACAACGCACCGGCCCGCGAAATGTTCCGCGCCGAAACAGTGACGCACGTCAACACACGATCGCAGTAATCGTCAGCAGGGCGGCGGAATCTGGTCCACCAGTTCCTCCGGTGCGGAAAGCCGCCACGCCTCGTAAACCAGCTCGGTCAGCTCGTCGGCTTCGATGCCGTCCAGGTGCACGACCACCCAGCCGAATCCCCCGGCGGTGAACTGCACCTCGAACACGTCCGGACGCTCCGACACCAGAGCCTCCTGTTCGGACAGTGTCTGCTTCAGGCCGACGGTCTGGGTCCTCGGCCAGTAGTAGCCGAACCGCTTCCCCCGGACGCTGTAGGACTCCCATTCCTTCGCGTCGGAGCGTTCGACGTCGGCGAGCGCCTTCAGCATCAGGTGGAACTCGGCACTCGCCACACTCATCGTGAAACCCCCGGAATCCCCGTCATTCATGAACCGGGCACAGTCTAGATGTCCGGTGGAACCCACCGTTCCGGCTCCGCCGCACTACGATGTGCGAAGAGATCCACTCGACGCCGGGGAGCTGTGAAATGGACCGACCGGTCACGGCGGCGGAACTGTTCGACGCCATCGGTTCCGCCTACGACGACGTCTTCGGGCGGGCGCCGGTGGTCGACAAGGCGGTACGGCAGCTGCTGGACACGTTGCCGCCCTCGTCGAGGGTGCTCGACATCGGCAGCGGGACCGGCAGGCCGGTGGCCGAGGGCCTGTCGTCGGCCGGGCACCGGGTGACCGGGCTCGACGTTTCCCCGGTGATGATCGACCTCGCCCGCGAGCAGGTTCCCGCGGCCACCTTCGTTCACGCCGACGTGCGCGAATGGAGTTCGCGGCCCGAGTCGTGGGAGGCTGTCTGCGCCTTCTTCCCGTTTCTGCAGATGCCGCGCGCGGACACGGAAAAGGTGCTCGCCGACATCGCGCGGTGGCTGGTGCCGGGCGGGCACTTCGCGCTGGTGACCGTGCCTCGGGACGCCGAGGACGTGCCCGCGGAGTTCTTCGGCCACACCTTCCTCGAGACCAGTTTCTCGCCGGACGACCTTGTCCGCCGCGTCGAAGCGGCCGGGCTGGAGGTGACCGGGTCCCATTCGGAGGTCTTCACCGCGGACGAGCCCGGCACGCCGCCGGAGGAACACCTGCTGATCACCGCCCGCCGTCCGGGCTGATCCCGTGCCCGTCCTCAGCGTCATCACCCCGGTACACCGGCCGAGCGTGCCATTCCTGGCCGAAGCCCACACGTCGCTGGCCGCCCAGGAACTCCCGGCGGGCTGGACGTGGGAGTGGCTGGTGCAGGAGGACGGTGAGACCGGCCTGCTCGACGCCGTGCTCCCCCGCGACGAGCGGATTCTGCCGGGTACCGGGCGGCAGGGCGGGCCTGGCGTGGCGCGGATGCTCGCGCTCGCCCGGTCTTCCGGGAGCCTGATCAAGGCGCTCGACGCGGACGATCTGCTGGCGCCGGGCGCGCTCGCCCGCGACATCGCCGCACTCGGGGATCCCGCGATCGACTGGACCGCGTCCAGCGTGCTCGACCTCTTGCCGGACGGGACGAAGGTCGGCTTCGACAGCGATCCGGCCGAAGGGCCGATCGAGCGCGGCGCGATTCTCCGGTACTGGCGGGAGAACGGTTACCTGTCCTCGGTGGTGGCCGGGACGCTGTGCATCCGCCGCGGGCTGCTGCTGGAACTGGGCGGCTGGATGGCGCTGCCCGCATCGGAGGACACCGGGCTGGTGCTCGCCGCGAACGCGTCCGCCGACGGGTACTTCCTGGCGACCTGCGGGATGTTCTACCGGAAATGGCCGGGACAGGTGACGAAATCCGCCGCGCACAACGACGACGGCGAGCGCCTGGCGCGGATGAAGCTGATCGGGGAACGAGCGGAGATCATGCTGGCATCGAGGACCTCGTGACCCGCTGACCGCAAGTCAGAGTTCGATACGGACGTCCGGCGAAGCGGCGACGATGTCGAGCAGCGCCTTCGCGCACAGGTCGCGGGTCTGGTCCCGGGTCAGCCGCCGGTACTTGAGCCAGTCGAGACAGACCGCGACCACGAAGGCCAGCCAGCCGCGGACGGTCACCCGCAGGGTCTCCGGCGGCTCGCCGTCCGGGCACAGCACCGCCAGGATCCGGCGGCCCTGCTCGGCGAAGTTCCGGTCGAGGATCCCCTGGACCTCCTCGACCGCGATCGCCGTGCCCGCGTGCAGGGCCCGATAGCCGTCGTCGTTCGCCTCGACGTAGCGCAGGTATTCGTCGAGGCCGGCCATCAGCTGCTCGGCGACCGGCAGCGTCGGATCCGTCCTGGTCATGTCGAGCAGGCGTTCGCCCTCGGCCTTGATGACCTCGGTGACGAAGTCCTTCTTCGTCGGGAAGTAGTGGTAGAGCAGCCCTCGGGACACCTCCGCGATGTCCGCGACCTGCTCGATCCACACGTCGTCGTACGGCCGGTCCGCGAACAGGCGGGCACCGATCCGCAGCAACTGTTCCCGCCGCTCGGCGGTGCTCAGCCTGCTGCGGGGCCTCCCGGAAGTACTCGACGCCATTTGAGCATCGTACTTACTTGACATGAGTTCAGTAACAGGCCACGCTCGCTATTGGATGCCGATTCAACAGTGCTCACCTTGGAGGGGCCCGATGGCCACCGCACTCCCCCATCCCCCGCGCCGGATCCCGCTGGCCGGCGACGTGCTCGGCGTTTCGCCGAAGACCCCGGTCCAGGATTCGATGCGGCACGCCGCCGAACTGGGGCCCGTCTTCGAGCGCAAGGTGTTCGGCCGCAAGATCGTGTTCGTCCACGGCGCCGGGATGGTCGCGGACCTCTCCGACGAGAAACGGTTCGCGAAACACGTCACGCCCGCGATCTCGAACCTGCGCCCGCTCGGCGGCGACGGGCTGTTCACCGCGCACAACGAAGAGCCGAACTGGCGGCGCGCGCACGAGATCCTCGCGCCCGCCTTCAGCCGCAACGCCATGCAGCGCTACCACCCGACGATGCTGGCCATCACCCGCGATCTGCTGGACACGTGGGACAGGGGCGGCGAGGTCGACGTCGCGGACGACATGACGAAGCTGACGCTGGAGACCATCGGGCGGACGGGATTCGGCTACAGCTTCTCGTCGTTCGAGCGCGCCGAACCGCACCCGTTCGTCGCCGCGATGGTCCGCACGCTGCGGCACGCGCAGCGGACGGCGATCCAGCCGCCGGTCATCGGCCCGCTCCTCAGCCGAAAGGCGAACCAGCGCAACGAAGCCGACCTCGCTTTCCTCCATTCCGTCGTCGCCGAGGTCGTCGAGGCGCGCCGGCACGACACGAGCACCGACGATCTGCTCGGGCTCATGCTGAACACCACGCAGCCGAGCACCGGCGAGGCGCTGGACGAAGTCAACATCCGGAACCAGATCATCACCTTTCTGGTGGCGGGGCACGAAACCACGTCCGGCGCACTGTCGTTCGCCCTGTACTACCTCGCCCGGAACCCGGACGTCCTCGCCCGCGCACAGTCCGAAGTGGACAAGGTCTGGGGCGAGAACCCGGACCCGTCCTACGAGGAGGTCGCCAAGCTCCGCTACGTCCGGCGAGTGCTCGACGAGGCGCTGCGGCTCTGGCCGACGGCACCCGCTTTCGCCCGCCAGGCCCAGGTGGACACCGTCGTCGGCGGCGAGTACCCGATGAAGAAGGGACAGTGGGCGCTGGTCCTCATCCCGGCGCTGCACCGGGATCCCGTCTGGGGCGAAGACCCCGAGTCCTTCGACCCGGACCGCTTCAGCCCGGAGCGCAACCGCGCACGCCCGGCGCACGTCTACAAACCGTTCGGCACCGGGGAGCGGGCCTGCATCGGACGGCAGTTCGCCCTGCACGAGGCGACGCTGGTGCTCGGCATGCTGCTGAGCCGGTACGACCTGCGCGGAGACCCGTCCTACCGGCTGAAGGTGCAGGAGTTGCTGACACTGAAGCCGGAAGGATTCAAGCTGGACGTCTCACTCCGCGACCGCGCGTCGGTCGCCGTGACCGCCTAAGGCTTGAACAGCCCGTCGAAGAGGGCGTCCACCAGAGCACGGGGAACGCTCGCCCCCGTCAGGGCCCGGTAGACGATGGGGCCGACGACGGCGTCGAGCGCGGCGTCGAGGTCGAGCGCGGGCGAGATCTCGCCCGCCTCGATTCCGCGCGCGAGGAGGTCGCGCTCCAGCTCTCGCCGCGGGCCGAGATAACGGTCGTGGAGGCTCTTGGCCGTTTCGGGGCTGTGCTGCGCCTCGGCGATGAGCGCGAGCAGGACCTTGCCCGCCGGGTCTCGGGTGACGAACCGCGCGAAGCCGCGGAAGTAGCCGCGGACCGCGTCCATCGTGGACTTCTCCGCTGGGACCGGGAAGCGTTTCTCGCTGTCCTCGATGAGCGTGTCGAGAAGGATCTCGACCTTCGAGGGCCACCAGCGGTAGATCGTCTGCTTGGCGACGCCAGCCTCGCGCGCGATCGCTTCGATGGTCAGCTTGGCGAAACCGTGCTCGACGAGCAGGTCGTCCGCGGCATGGAGCACGGCGAGGCGGGCCGCTTCGTCACGCTGGTTGCCGGAGTGCGCCCTGCGGGGCTGCGAATTCACGGCGGGCATGCGGACCACAGTACCGGTCGACGCGGCCACCGCCGGTCGCCAGGTGCCGTGCTCATGTCTAGACGCAACGTCGCGTCTAGACAAAACCCGATCACCAAGGAGAATGTCCGTGTCCGACAACCCTGAACGCCAAGCACTCGTCATCGGTGCTTCCCGTGGCCTGGGGCTCGTCCTCGCCGAAGAGCTCACCCGGCGCGGACGGCGGGTCATCGCCACGGCACGCCGGAACGGCGGCGAGCTGCCGGAGAAGGCAGCCGCCTCGAACGGACGGCTACGGGTCGAAACGCTGGAGATGACCAGCGACGACCAGCTGGCCGCGCTGCGCGAACGCCTGGACGGCGTCGAGCTCGACCTGCTCTTCGTCAACGCCGCGATCGATCGCGGGAACCTGCCGCTCACCGAGGTCTCGACCGAGACGTTCGCCGAGGTGATGATCACCAACGCGCTGAGCCCGCTGCGCGCCCTCGAAACCCTCCGCGACCTGGTCGCGCCCGGCGGCACCGTCGCGATCATGTCCTCCAGGCAGGGCAGCGTCTCGCTGAACACCAGGCCCGGCTTCGAGCTGTACAAGGCCAGCAAGGCCGCGCTCAACCAGTTGATGCGCAGCTACGCGACCCGGTACGCCGAGGACGGGCAGACCAAACTCCTCAACCACCCCGGCCACAACCGGACGCCGCTCGGCGGCCCTGGCGCTCCTCTCACCGCCGAGGAGAGCATGCCCGCCGTCGTCGACGTCCTCGAAGCGCAGGCGGGTGCGCCGGGCCTTCAGTTCCTCGATCTCTACGGCGAGGTGGTGCCTTGGTAGAAGCCGGTCACATCTCTCCTCCGGGATCCGTCAGTGCGGTGGAAGCAAGACGGAAACCCTGGAGGAGAACGAAACATGGAAACCCGGATCCCGAACCCCGCGATGGCGAACCCCGCCACGCTGAAAGCCCTGATCGCACTGGCGGAATCGACCGGGGACACCGGCGTCCCGAAGACCACCCACTACCTCATGCACGTCCGCGCGAGCCAGATCAATGGATGCAGCGGCTGCCTGGAGATGCACACCAAGGAACTGCGCAAGGCGGGCGAGTCCGACGAGCGGATCTTCACCGTCGCCGCGTGGCGTGACACGGCCTACTTCACCGACGCCGAACGGGCTGCGCTCGCGCTGGCCGAGGCCCTCACCCGGATCGCGGACCGGGCCGACCCGGTCGACGACGAGGTCTGGGGCGAAGCGGCTCGTCACTACGACGAAAAGCAGCTTTCGAGCCTGGTCCTCTCGATCGCCGCCATCAACACCTGGAACCGGCTCAACGTCGCCACGCGGCAGGTCGCCGGCGCCTAGCGGGCCTGCCGTAGTTCCACACAGCACTCGGCCGCGCCGGGGACGAGGGCCGCCTCCACGTTCCCGGCGCGCACGCCGGCCAGGAAACCGGACAGGAACGCCTGGTTGATCCCGCAGACCAGCTCCGGAGCCTCGGCGGCCAGCGGGTGGAACGGGCAGTTCCGCAGCCGGACGCAGGTCCTGGTATCCCGGCTCGGCTCGAAGCCGTAGCGGCGAAGTACCCCTTCGGCCACCGTGAGCGCGCGTTCCACGCCGAGCCTGCCCGGCCGTGTCCGCGCGCGTTCCTCCTCGCCCGCCGCGAAACCGCGCTCCCCCGCGACCCGCCGCACCGCGTCCCGCGCGGTCTCGCCGGTCCCTTCGGCGAGCACGGCCTCGGCGAGGATGCCCGCCAGGACTTCGTGCCGCCGGGCGGGAAGCTGCACCTGGATGCTCTCGTCGACGGGTTCGTAGACCTTGGGCCTGCGCCCCACCTTCACCACCGGGCCCGCCGCGAAGCCGAACCTGAGCAGCCCCGCCGCGACGAGCTTGTCCAGGTGGAAGGCGGCGAGCTTGCGGGAGATCCCGACCGCGGCCGCCGCCTCGTCCCGCGTGACGGGACGCCGCGCACGGCGGGCGTAGGCGTACATGCCCCGGCGGAGGTCGTCGTCGAGCGCCGCCACCGCGGCGATGGAAGGGACGTCGAGGCCGTCCGGATCGGACACTGTCACGTACACCACGATATCGCCCATCTCAACCGGCGGAACATCCTGAACTGCGGATCTACCATGTAGGCTGAACCGGCGGGTGGTAAAAAGCCCAAAAATCTTAGTCGAATACCACTGGGGATCGCGGTCAGCCTAGGAGGCCTCATGTCCACACCCGCCTTGCGCGTCGTGCACGAAACCGGGCCGGGACCGGACCTGGCGGCCGCCGAAGCCGCGGCCGCCGACCTCCTCACCGCCCTGGGTATCTCACTGGACTCCGAGAGCCTCCGCGGCACCCCGGGCCGGATGGCGCGCGCGTACGCCGAGCTGTTCACCCCGCGTGCTTTCGACCTCACGACCTTCCCCAACGACGAGGGCTACGACGAACTCGTCCTGGCCAGGGGCATTCCGGTCCGGTCCGTCTGCGAGCACCATCTGCTGCCGTTCGTCGGCGTCGCGCACGTCGGTTACCTGCCCGGTGAGCGGATCCTCGGCCTGTCCAAGCTGGCCAGGATCGTCGAGCACTTCGCCTGCCGCCCGCAGGTTCAGGAACGGCTCACGAAACAGGTCGCCGACTGGCTCGACGAGCAGCTCGAGCCGCGAGGTGTCGGCGTGGTGATCGAGGCGGAGCATTCGTGCATGACCCTGCGCGGTGTCCAAGCCGCCGGTTCGAGCACGGTCACCTCCACCCTGCTCGGCACGCTGCGTGAAGACGCCCGTTCGCGCCAGGAGTTCTTCGCCCTCACCGGCATCAACGGCTGACAGCGGGTTCCGCCGCGTAGGCCGCGGAAACGACCGCACGGTCGAACACCCGCCAGGTGACCGCGGAAACGATCACCGCCACCACGAAACCCGCCCAGTACGGCGTCGTCAGCCCGAACTTCGACGCCGCCGCGCCGCCGAGCAGCGCGCCGACGCAGTTGCCGCCCGCGATGACGAACAGGCTGGTGCTGCCGACCCGGCCGAGCATCTCCGGCGGGGTGAGCCGCTGGCGCAGGGAGCTGGCGACGATGCCCCACAGCGCGCCGTGCACCCCGAACAGGAACAACGTCACGCCGACCACCGCCGCGCTCGTGCTCGTCGCCAGCACCAGATGGGTCGCCGCTTCGATCAGCAAGCCGATCCGCAACGTCCAGGTCGGCGTGCACCAGGTGACCAGCCGGTCGCCGGTGAGCGCGCCGAGCAGGCCCCCCACCGCTATGCAGGTGAAGAGCAGGCCGTAGCCGACCGCACCCAGCTGAAGCCGTTCCTTCGCCAGCAGGACCAGGACCGAGGTGGCCGCGACGAGCGTCAGGTTCAGCAGGCCGATCAGCCCGACCATGGTCCGCAGCAGGCGCTGACCCGCGAGCCAGCGGAACCCTTCGGCCGCCTCGGACCGGATCGAGCGCCGCTTCACCGGCTCGCCGGGGTCGTCGGGGGCACTGCCGGGCTGGGCCCGGTAGGCGCCCCCGATCAGCCCGAGCAGCAGAGCGCTGACGGCGTACGTGCCGGCGTTGACGAAGAACGGGATGCTCGCCGCGACACCGAACAGGAAGCCGCTCAGCGGCCCCGCGAGCATGCCGTGGGCCAGCGTGGTCCCCGCGTACAGCCGCCCGTTCGCCCGCTCCAGCAACGCCTTCGGGACGACCGAGGGCAGCATCGCCCCGCTCGCCGTCCGGAACACGACCTCGCCCGCGTTGATCACGAAGAGGACGGCGTACAGCAAGGCGACGCTGACGTTCCCCGTCGTGATCGCGACGGCCAGCAACGCGACGGCGGGCACCCGGATCCAGTCGAGGGTGATCATCAGCTTCCGCCGGTCCACCCTGTCGACCAGCACGCCGCCCGGCAACGCGAAGAGCAGCCAGGGCAGCCATGCCACCGCGAACCCGCCCGAGACCACGAGTGGATCGTCGGTGCGGGAGGCGATCAGCAGCGGCGCCGCCACCGTCGCGAGACCGCTGCCCAACGCGGAGGTCGTACTCGCCGCCCAGACCTTCGCGTACCTGCCGTCGAGCCTCTCCCCAGTCATGAGATCCAACGTAGCGATCGGTGACTGAGCGGGTGCGGAGTTTCACGCACAGCTGAGGGGACTCCCTCTAGACTGCCCTTCCGTTCGGCCTTGGGAGGGGACCACGGATGGTGCTGGTGCGCGACGTCGATCCGTCGACTCTGTTGATGAACCAACCGTCAGGTTCCGAGCTTCGCCCGTACGTGCCACGAGATGTCGACAACCAGCTCCGCCGCCTCCTTGTCGGCGCACGGCTCGTCCTCGTCGTGCACGAGCACAACGCGGGAGCACGGCGAACCGCGTACGAAGCCCTGTCCGCGGTCCATCCCGAGACGGAACTGATCATCGAGCCGGACATCGAGGAGCTGGCAGCGAGAGAAGACGATCCGGCGGTCGTCTGGCTCGACCGGCAGTTCGGCCGGATCGTCGATCAGAACGCCGGGGCGCTGGACGCCTGGATCGCGAAGAGCCCGAAACGGCGAGTTCTCGCTCTACTCGGTGAAGGTGCTTGGGAGAATCAAGGCCTGCGGGAGAAAGTCCTCGGATTGGGGGCTTCGACAGTCCACCTGAGCAGGATCTCGGAAGAGGAACGCGGCAGGACCGCTGATCTCTTCGCCGCCCATGTCGCCGACTACCGGCCCGACACCGACGACGGCATCGATCGCCTCGGCATCGGCACCGACGTGCGCATGCTCGCCGATCTGGTGGTCTCCCGGATGATCACCCCTCCCCTGTCGATCGGCCTGTTCGGCAGCTGGGGATCCGGCAAGAGCTTCTTCATGCGCCAGATGCAACTGCGCGTCCGCGAGCTCGCCGATTCCGCGCAGGAGGCCGAAACAGCGGCGGGCACGCACGGGAAGTCCGTGTCGTCCTACTGCTCCAGCGTCCGCCAGATCAGCTTCAACGCCTGGCACTACAGCGAAGCGAACCTTCTCGCCAGTCTGGCCACGCACATCTTCGACAACCTCGCCGCGAGCGGCGCCGAGAACGACCTCCAGCGCCAGGCCGACGCGCTCGCTGAACGCCGCAAGACCGAGAAGACCCTGCTCGGCAGGCTCAGCGCGGTCCGCCTCGAACGCAGAACCCTGACCGCCCGGCAGAAACAAGCGACGCGACGGCGGCGGAAGCCGCGTGAGTACGTCCGCGCGGTCTTCGACAGCCTCACCGAAACGGACAAGGCGTGGATCGCGGCCAGGCTCGGTGTCGACCGGCCGACCGCCGAGGATCTCGAACGCCTGGCGCAGGAGACCGGTGGACTGCGTTCGGACGTCGCCGAATTCCGGCGACGGCTGCGGCAGGACCCGGTTCCCCTGCTGGTCCTCATCGGCGGGCTGGTGACGGTCCTGGTCGTCACACTGCTCGTCGGCCGGTCGCAGGTCTCCGGTGTGCTCGGCGGGCTCACGCTGGTGAGCTCCGCGCTGACCGTCGTCCTGCGGATGCGCGCCAGCGCGGGCCGGATCCACGAAGCTCTCGACAAACTCGGCGGTCCGTCCGAAGAGGACGAAGAGACCGAGCGGCGCCTGGCCGAACTGGACGCCGAATCCGACCGGCTCGAAAAGGCGGTCACCGAGCTGGCGCCCGGACTGGACCTCGTGTCGTTCGCCGAGTCCCGCGTTTCGGACTACGTCGAGCATCTGGGCGTGGTCTCGTTGCTGCGCAAGGATCTCGAAACCTTCGCGACCATGCTCGCCGAGGTACCGCACGGTTCCGGGAAGATCGAACGGACCGTGCTCTACATCGACGACCTCGACCGCTGCCCGCCCAAGGTCGTCGTCCAGGTGCTCGAAGCCATCCATCTCCTGCTGGCGCTGCCGGTGTTCGTCGTCGTGGTGGGCGTCGACTCCCGGTGGCTCAAGAAGGCCGTCGAGCAGCACTACGAACAGATGCTCGGCGACGATCCGGAGACCTTCGCCGAGAACTACCTCGAGAAGATCTTCCAGGTGCCGTTCACGTTGTCCCCCATGGACGATCCAGGGTTCGCGGGGCTCGTGCGCGGGCTCGCCGCCAGTGAGGGTCAGGACGCCACACCGGCGACCACCTCCGCCCGGACTGATCAGGCCACCGGCGACCTCCCTCCGGTCCCGACGAAGCTTCCTCCTCGCGAGGAAGCACCGGCACCGTCGTCCGAACAGTCCACAATAGACCTTCGACCTCCTCGGCTGGTGATCTCGCCGGCGGAACTGGACTTCCTGCCGACGCTGGCCTCGCTCATCCGATCCCCGCGGGCCGCGAAAAGGCTCTTGAACCTGTATCGGCTGTTGCGGGCGCGCTTCGCCGGCGACGACCTGGCCGAGTTCCTCGACGGCAGTCGCGAAGCACCTTTCCGCGCGGTACTGGTCCTGCTCGCGGTCCACGTCGGATATCCGGAGACCGTCTCGTGGTTCGCCACGCTCGCCGGGACCGATCCCCAAGAGAGCGCCCTCGACGTCGTGTCGGGGCTGAACGACCACGAACTGCGGCCGAAGCTCGAACGCGGCCTGTCCGGCGGAGCGTGGCCGGACCGGGCCGCGTCCTATCAGCGCTGGTTACCGCTGGTGAACCGGTTCTCGTTCGCCCGCGACGACTGACTCCGCGACCGCTCGATGTCAGGTCCACGGTAAAGCCGCTCCGGGATCCGCGCCAGTGTCGACGGATGGACCTGCGGGCCGAGTCCGTAGAGCTTCTGGAAGCTCATGATCAGCGGCCGCCACCGGTCGGGGTCGATCCGGTCGTCGGTGCCCGGCATCCGGACTTCGTCGTGGACGTGGACGCGCTGCACGCGGACCTCGAACACCAGGATCCCGCCGCGTTGCGCCGGGTCGTCCTCGGCGAGAGGATGCACGGCTTCGACGACGGCCTCCATCGTCACCGGGCATTCCGCGACACGCGGCGGCGCGACCGTTTCCGAGGCGACCGGGGTGAGCCCGGCTTTGCCGAACTTGTCCGCTTCGTACCGATAGCCCCGCTCGTACTTGCGACCAGGTACGGGATCCGAGCCGGTGGTCAGGGCCAGCCTGTCGACAGCGGCCGCCATGGCGTCGGAAGGGAGATTCAGAACACATTCACGGTTGCGCATGAGATTCTGCGCCGTCTTGGATTTCGCCCCCAGGCCGAGCATGCCGCGCCACCCGAGCCAGAACGCCGACGACATCGGAGCCAGGTTCGGGGCACCTGCCCGATCGACCGTCGAGAGGAGCACCACAGGGGTGCCGAAGTAGAGAATTCCGGGCTCGATACGGGTGTGCGCGGCCTCGGCCGCCGACGTAGTAACTGTCACGTTCGCCAGCTTCGCCGGGTCACGCGCCGGAGGCTGGCGTGAATCGGACGTCGCGATCAACATCTTCCGCAGGCGGCTTCCCGCCGCCTGAGCGCTTACCCTTTCCGTAGCGGTTCCCTTGGGCGAGCGCGAACCCGCGGTCGTTCGGAGTATTGCGTTCGGCCGATTGCTGGTAGGTTCGCCGAACTCGATCGACGAAGGAGGCGCCGGCAGCTGCCCGGTCAACACCCGAACGCGCGTGGTGAGGCGAATCGCATGCGAGACGATGTGGTCCAGGCGAGCTCGATTCTCGGGCATTCTCCCGGCCAGGTTTGGGAAGTCATCGGCGATCCCGAGTCCTACTCGAGGTTTGTCGCGGAGATCAGCTGGTGCGAAATCCAGCAGCCCGCAGAACGCGGGCGCGGTCCGAAGTGCCTTGTCCGGCTGGAACCGCGGCCGGGCACCCTGATCGTCGGTGACATCGAAGCCCGGGTCTGGCGGCCCGGCGAGCACGTCGTCTGGTGCGGTGTCGAGGAAGACGGCAACTGGGTCTCGATCGAGCTGAGGCAGGCCCCCGAGGGCGGCACGGAACTCGTCGCGCAGCTGATGCTCCCGGCGAAGAATTCGCATCTGGTGTCCGCCTCGTCGTTCAAACGCACCATCCGCGCGCTCTCCCGGCGGATCGACCTGCACCTTTCGGGCCGGGCGGCGGCACCCCAGGAAGAACCGGCGCACACCAAGGCGACCACGCTGCACACAGCGAGCACCTTGATCAAGGCCGGGGTGCTCGCGGCCGCGCGGCCGGACAAGATCGCCCGGCAGCTGACCTCACTGTCGCAGTGGGGTGCCACCGTCGCCGGCGGCTATGGCGCCAACGCCGCACGCGTTCCCGACGACGTCGCGTTGCACGACGAACGCGACATCCGGACGTTCAAGCAGACGGCGGACCGCAGCAACCAGCTCGCGAACGCGCTCGCGGCACGCGGAGTCCGCTCCCGTGACCGGATCGCCTTGCTGTGCCGCAACCACGCCACGATGGTCGAGTCGCTGATCGCGTGCAGCAAACTCGGCGTGGACGCGATCCTGCTCAACACCGGGCTTTCCGCCGGCGCCGTCGCGGACGTCATCGGCCTGCACGAACCGGTCGCGGTACTCGCCGACGACGAGTTCGCACCGGTCATCGCCGACATCCCCGGCGACTTCCTGCGGCTGTCCACGTGGCCGGAAACCGAGAACGGCTACCCGACGATCGACCAGCTGATCGCCGGCGTGCCCGCCACCAAACTCAAACCGGTGGACCGGATCGGCAGGCTCGTCGTGCTCACTTCGGGCACCTCGGGGACTCCCAAGAGCGCGCGCCGTCCGACGCCGAAAGGCCTCGCGACGTCGGCCGCCATTCTGGACCGCATCCCGCTCCACAGCGGGGATCGCTTCGTGGTGGCCGCGCCCCTGTTCCACAGCTGGGGGCTCGCCGGCATGCAGCTCGGGATGGCCGTCCGCGCGTCCTTGTCGCTGATCCGCCGGTTCGACGCCGAAGAGATACTGAGGACCATCGCCGAACACCGCTGCGGTGTGCTGTTCGCCGTCCCGATCATGTTGCAGCGCATCCTCGACCTGCCGGAGCGGGTCCGCACCCGGTACGACCTGTCGTCGCTGCGGATCGTCGCCAGCAGCGGATCCGCGCTGCCGGGGACGATCGTCACCGAGTTCATGGACACCTTCGGCGACGTGCTCTACAACTTCTACGGCTCCACAGAGGTTTCGTGGGCCAGCATCGCCACGCCCGAAGACCTTCGGGCCGCGCCGACCACCGCGGGCCGCTGTCCGCCCGGCACCCGCGTCGCCATCCTCGACGACGACCACAACCGGGTCCCACCGGGCTGGGAGGGACAGATCTTCGTCGGCAACGACATGCTGTTCGAGGGCTACACGGACGGCGCCAGCGTGCCGCGCGCGGAAGAGCTGATGGCGACCGGCGACGTCGGCTACCAGGACGCGTCGGGACGCCTCTTCGTCACCGGCCGGGCGGACGAGATGATCGTGTCCGGCGGGGAGAACGTGTCCCCCCGCCCGGTCGAGGAAGCCATCGTCGCGCTGCCCGGTGTCCACGAAGCCGCCGTGATCGGCGTGCCGGATCGCGAGTTCGGGCAACGGTTCGCGGCGTACATCGTCCCGAAACGCGGCGCCCGGATGAGCGCCGACGACGTCCGCGCGTACATCCACCGGCGGCTGGCGCGTTTCGCGGTGCCGCGGGACGTGTACTTCGTGGAGGAGCTGCCCCGGAACGCGACCGGGAAGGTACTCAAGCGGCTGCTGAAGGACGAGACCTGGCCGATCGACCAATAGCGTCCTTTGTGGACCGATCACGCCCGGTGCCGCTCCCGCAAGACCTCGCGGGGATAGGCGTGGGCGGCGAAGCGCGTCTTGACGCACGCGCGCCGAGCGGGCCCGCTCCCCTGACTCAGCCCGCGGATACGGGCGAGACCGAGGAAATGCAGTACTTGTCGCCTGCCTCCCGCCGGACCTCCATCGTCCCGGTGAACTCCGACTCGTAGTTCAGCGTTCCCGACATCATCACCACGATCAGGTCCGGACCCGCCGCCCGCGGGTCTTTCGCGGTGAGCGACGCGTTGCGGTCGCCGTATTCCTTCGCCGCCTGCCGGACCTTGTCCTTGGCGTCCGCGCAGGCCGACTCGGCGGCCTTGTCGGGTTCGTCGCCGAACACCGCGAGCATGAACTTGCCCGCCAGCACCGGACCCCAGTCGAGACTGAGCGGGGTCTGCGTCACGCTCGCCGTCTTGGAGGACTTGCTGTCGCTCAGCAGGAAACCGGGTGCCACGAACGCGAGGATCACGAACACGACCACCACGAGCGCGACACCGCCGCCGATCAGCCCGATCATCAGGCCGTTGCCCTTCTTCGGCGGCTGCCGCCCCGGGAACTGCGGCCCGCCGTAACCCGGCGGCGGGTAGCCCTGCTGGGGATACTGCTGCTGCGGGTACTGCTGCTGGGGGTGGCCCTGCCCCCACTGCGGTCCTTGCGGTCCCTGTGGATACGACATCGACGCTTCCTTCCCCCGAGCAACCTGTACGAGGAATCTACCGTCCCCTTCGGACAGTCGGAAACCAGCTCCGCAACACGTAAAGACTCGTGAGCGGTAATGCCGGTTCTAACCGTCCCGACCACTCACGAGGTACTGGACCGACGCGTCACCGCCGCTTCGGCCGCTGGCAGTACGTGAAGGACTCCTTCGTGTACTTGGAGAAGGTGTGAAGGTCGAGTTTCTTCGGCTGAGCCGAGGGAAGGGGGCCTTCACGCGGAGCCGCTGTGATTGCTGGTGCGCCTGGGGCCAGAGTGGCGATCCTGAAGGTAGCGAAGGCCTCCTTCACTACCTTGAGGGTAGGGAAGGAGGCCTTCACGGACCGGACCTGATCGACCACGACCAGGCACCGTAGCCCGGCCGGTAGTGCCTGTTCTAACCGTCCCGACCACTCACAAGCCCTAGAATCGGGCCATGAGACGGCTGGCCGTGGTGGTCTTCAACGGGGCATCGCTGGGTGCGATGTCCTTCGCGTTCGGTGTGTTCGAGATGGCTTCGGCCTTCGGGGAGCTGCCCGACCTGGAACTCAAGGTCGTCGGCGGCGAGCCGGGCACCGCGCTGCGGGGTGGCGGCCTGACCGTCCCGGTCCCGGAGGACCTCGACGCCGTCCGGGACGCGGATCTGGTGCTCGTCCCGAACTGGCGGTCGCCGATGGAGGATCCGCCGGAAGCGGCGCTGGAGGCACTCCGCGCGGCACACGACCGGGGTGCCCGGGTGGCCGGACTGTGCAGCGGCGCCTTCGTGCTGGCCGCCGCCGGGCTGCTCGACGGGCGCCCCGCGACCACGCACTGGGCGATGGCGCCGCTGCTCGCGGCCCGGTTCCCCGCCGTCCGCCTCGACGAATCGGTCCTCTACATCGACGACGGCGACATCCTGACCGCGGGCGGCGGCGCCGCCGGGATGGACCTCGGCCTGCACCTCATCCGGTCGTGGTGCGGCGCGGAGGTGGCGAACCGGCTGGCGAAGGGCATGGTCGTCCCGCCGCACCGGCCCGGCGGGCAGGCCCAGTACATCGAATCGCCGATGCCGGACCTCGACGAGGGCGACCCGGTCTCGGAGACGATGGCCTGGGCGCTCACCCGGCTGGATACCGCGCTCCCGGTGGACGAGCTCGCCAGGCGGGCGCTGATGAGCAGGCGCAACTACGACCGCCGGTTCCGCGAGATCACCGGCGCCGCGCCCGGCACGTGGCTCACCCACCAGCGGGTCATCCGCGCGCAGCAGCTGCTCGAGTCCACCGATCTCCCCGTCGACGAGATCGCCAGGTACTGCGGGTTCTCCTCCGCCGCCGCGCTCCGGCCGCACTTCCGGCGGCAGGTCGGGGTCACCCCGGTGGCCTACCGGGAGACGTTCGGGACCAGGCTGGGCGTCCCCGAACCCATGCCGGCCTGACCCGGCTGTCTCAAAACCGACCCCGGTTGGCGAAAACACCGCTCACGGTCGGGCACCGCGCCAGGCCACGATCGTGGCATGACCGAAGACAGCCGTTCCTTCCTCAACCGCCGGTCCATGCTCACCCTCGGCGCGGGTGCCGCGGCCGCGCTGGTGGCCTCGGGTGGCATCGCCGAGGCGGGCCAGCCCGGCGCTCCCGGCGACGCGGAACTCGCCAGGTCCCTGCCCGGCGGTTTCCGCAGTGAGTACGCCCAGGTCAACGGTGTCCGGCTGCACTACGTCGCCGGCGGCCGGGGCGAGCCGCTGATCCTGCTGCCGGGCTGGCCGGAGACGTGGTGGCAGTACCGCAGGATCATGCCGACGCTGGCGAAGCGGTACCGCGTGATCGCTGTCGACCTGCGCGGCATGGGCGGCTCGGGCAAGCCGCAGGGCGGCTACGACAAGAAGACGATGGCCCGCGACATCTTCGAGCTCGTCCGCGCGCTGGGCTACCGGCAGGCGCACATCGCCGGACACGACATCGGCGCCATGGTCGCGTTCAGCTTCGCCGCCAACCACCCCGAAGCGACGAAGACCGTCACGCTCATGGACGTCTCGCACCCCGACGAAAGCCTGTACCAGATCCCGATGCTGGCCCCGCCCGGACAGCCGGTGAACGTCTGGTGGTTCGCTTTCAACCAGGTCGCGACGCTGCCCGAACAGCTGCTGGCCGGCCGCTCGCGCTTTCTCGTCGACTGGATGTTCGACCATCTGCTGGCCGATCCGGCCTCGATCGGCGGCCGGGACCGCGCGGTCTACGCCGCCGCGTACGACCGTCCGGACGCGATCCGCGCCGGGAACGCCTGGTACCAGGCGTTCGGCCAGGACATCGAGGATCAGAAGGCCTACGGGAAGATCACCGCGCCGATGCTGGGGCTGGGCTCTGAGTACAACTACGACTACCTCGCCGCGGTCCTGCCGTCCAAGGCCACCGACGTCCGGGTGCGGAAGGTCTCCGGCTCCGGGCACTTCGTCGCCGAAGAGCAGCCGCGCACGGTCATCGACGAGCTGCAGGCCTTCCTCGGATGAGGCGTATACCCCGAATGGGTCAACAACGCCCTCCGAATCGTCCGATTCACTCGGTCAGGTGAAAGACGCGGCCAGGCGTCATTCTCGCGACGGAGGCCCCTCTTCTCTGGTGTGTCGGTACCGGCCGGGCAGCCCCCCGAACGGCCGGTACCGACATGGAAGTACAGATCGAGAAGTACCGCTCAACCGATCCACCAGCGGGCCTTGTAGATCCACGCGCCGTGCAGCGCCAGCTCGGCGCGTGGAAAGGCCAGCCGGACGGAATCCGTGCACCAGGTGCACAGGTGCCCGTCCTGGATCGAAGCCGTCAGGATCTGCCCGGTCCGCGGGTTCGTCGACACACTCTTCACGTGCGGCTGGTCGATCTCCCGCGCGCCCGCGTACCGCTGGGTGAAGCCGCCACTTGTCTTCGAGAACTGGTAGACACCCGCTTCCGTGGTCACCCACAGCAGGTCCGGCCGGTGCGGGACCGGCTGAAGGTCGTGCCCGCCCTTGCTCGGCACCGGAACCGACCGCTGCTCGGTGAGCACCGGCGCGGCAGGTGTCCCACCGACGCTCACCGCGACGAGCGCGTCGGTGCCCAACGCCCACAGCACGTTCCGGCCCGCGTCCCACTCCACGCCGTGTGCCCCCACCAGTGGAAACTCGGCGTAGGTCGTCGAGCGCTGCCCCTGCGAAGCGGTGTAGACCCGCACCCAGCCACCGGTGCTGGCCGCCACCGCGACGTTGCCGTCCGGCAGCAGTTCGATGCTGTGCGGGTTGGCGGGCCCGCCCACGTTGGCAGCCCAGTACGCCCGGTCCCCCGCCGGATACGGCACGACGGCCGCGAAACCGCCCGACGCCGACGTGAGCAGGTACTTTTCGCCGGCTCGTTCGGCGAGCTTCGCGTCGCTCGGGTTGCTCCACGATCCCGCCAGGTCCGCCAGCCCGTTGGCGGCGTTCGGCGCCCACGTCCAGCTCACCTTCCGGTTCTGCCAGAAGGCCCGGTCGGCGGGCAGGACCAGGATCCGTTTGGACGCCTGCTCGGTGATGACGATCGAACCGCGATCGCGCGCGCCCGCGTCCGCCACCGCCGGCGCGGACGCCGCGACCGAAAGGCCCACGACGGCCAGCGCCACCAAGGAATTCCCTATGATCTTCATACGGAGACTGAATCCGTCCCGGATGACGGGCGCGTGGCGATGATCGGAAACGTGGGTGTCGAGGAGATGACCCGGGATCAGAGGGCCGCCCCGGACCGCCGGAGCAGCACCTCGTCGACCTGACGGCGGGCCGTCATCGGCACCGGGCGGCCGTACCCGAGACGCAGCACCGCGTGCGGGCGGCCGAGGTCGGCGAAAATCCGCCCCATCGCGGTCCGCGTCTCCGGGGTTTCGAACGGCCTGCCGACGAACGACGTCGCGAGGCCTGCCGCCGTCGCGGTCAGCAGTACCCGTTGCAGCACCATTCCCGCCCGCAGGTCCGCGGCGGGCCCGGCGTCCGCGGTCAGGACAGCGCCGAGGACGGGCTCACCGCCTTCGGGTTCGGCTGCGAAGAAGGACTCCTGCGCGGGGATACCATGTGGTGACGGCGGTTTGCCCGGTGCCGGGACACCGTCCGGGGCGTTGGCCACCCGCCGGGTCCACAGCGCGATCTCCGCCTGGAACGCGCCGTTGCGTGCCTGCGCGGCTTCGGCCCGGTGCAGCACCCGCGCGACCGCGTTCGCCCGGTCGCCGCGGCCGAACAGTTCCAGCAGGCCGCCTTCCACCAGCGCGGACGCCCGCAACGTCGTCCGCGCCCACGCGGGTACCGGCCGGTCCAGGAACGGACGGCGGTTCGTGTGACGGCGGAAGACGACTTCGGCCAGCTTCCGCTCCTCGGGTGAGGAGAACCGGTCGCCGCCGATCACGAGTTCGGCCAGCAGGTCCGGCTCGCCCGGCACCGGCAGTGCCCGGAGCGAGAGCGTCTTCCCGTTGGAGCGCAGGGAGACGATCAGATTGAAGATCGCCGCGCCGCACGAAAGCCGCGCCTCGCGGGCGTCCGGGTCGGCGATCCGGAGCACCCTCGCGCGGTCGAGCCACACCTCGATCCGGTTCCGGTCCACGACGAATCGCCACGGCTGGGTGTTGAGCGGGGACGGCGCGCGGACGGCGGCCGCCACCGCCTGGTCGACATGGTTCGGCAACGGGATCTTCATCGTGGGCTCCGGGGGAAGGGGTTGATCCACCTTCGACCGGGGTATCCGGCGACCGCAGCGGCCGCCGGTCACGAATTCCGGGGACTTTCGCCCCCGATCCCGGGAGCGAGGACTTAGGACTCTGTGCCGCGACCGGCCGCGATGGGAGTCTCGATGACCGGAACGGAGCCGACGATGACGGACAAATGGACTATTGATGTTTCCCTGCGGCACGAACAGTACCGAGTGCGCGCGGAGGCGTTGCTCCGCTTGGAGGACGGCGGTGAGTTCGTCGGAGTCGGACTGGCCGAAGCCGGGCTGAGAGAGAGTTCGAACTCCCAGATCGGTTCCTATCTCGCGGTGACACGGGCGCTTTCGGACCTCACCGCGGAACTACTGGAGACCGTCGCCTCCGACGTCGCCCGCTCGATCGAGGTCGACGGAGTACTCGCCGGGCAGTCGGCGAACTGACCGCGATCAGCGCAAGGGGGCGGCCCACTCGACCCTGGTGCCACCCCCTTTCCGAGTCTCCACCCGGAACGTCCCACCCGCCTTTTCCGCGCGATCACGCAGGTTCCGCAACCCGCCGGCGGCGCCGGGCTCGACGACGATGCCGACACCGTCGTCGGTGACCACGATCCGCAGGACGTCGTCCTTCACGACGACGCTCACCGAAACCCCGCTGGCCCTCGCGTGGCGGACAACGTTGCCGACCGTCTCCCGCACCACCGCCTCGGCGTGTTCGGCGAACAGGAACGGGACCGAGTCCAACGGGCCGGACAGGCTGACCGTCGGATGGATCGCGGTCTCGTCGGCGAGTTCGGTGATCGAGTCGTAGAGACGATGCCGCAGCCGGACCCCTTGCTGACCGGCCTCACCGCCGTGGAGATCGAAGATCGCCGTGCGGATCTCGTGCACGATCTCGTGCATCTGGTCGATGCTGTAGCCGATCCGCCGCTGCAGTTCCGGTGAACGCGCCCGGCGGTGCGTGCTCTGCATGGCGAGGCCGACCGCGAACAGCCGCTGGATCACGTGGTCGTGCAGATCCCTGGCGATCCGGTCCCGATCGGCGAGCACGTCGAGTTCCCTCGCCGTGCGTTGCTGCGCGGCCAGCTGCAGCGCGAGCGCCGCCTGGTCGGCGAACGAGGCCACCACCGGCAGCTGGGGGAGTTCGAACGGGACCGCGCCCGGATTCCGCACCGCCATCAGCACCCCGGACGTGCGTTCCCGCGCCCGGAGCGGCACCACGAGCGTCGGCCCGAAGACGAACTCCCCTTCGGCGCCGAGTACCAGGTCCGGCACGCTGCGCGGGGTCCGGTCGCGGTAGACGGCTCCAGGCAACGAGGCGGCGACGCTGATCCGCACCCCGGTCAGCTCCAAGGCCCGCGCGCCCGCACAGACGGCGATGGTGAGTTCGTCGGCTTCCTCCTCGCCGTCCGGGCTGACGTCGAGCCGTCCGGAACCGGGCAGGGCCAGCAAAGTGAGGTCGGAGCCGGTCAGTTCCAATGCCCGGCTGGCGATCAGGTTGAGCGCTTCGACGGGATCGGTGCCGCCCAGCAGTTCCGTGGTCACCTCGCTGGTGGCGGCCTGCCACTGCTGGCGGATCCGCGTCTGCTCGTAGAGGTGGGCGTTCTCGATCGCGATCCCGGCCGCGGCGGCGAGGGCCTGGACGACCACCTCGTCGTCGTCGGTGAAACCCTCCCCGCGTTTCTCGGTCAGATAGAGATTCCCGAACACCTCGTCGCGCACCCGGACCGGTACGCCGAGGAAGGACCGCATCGGCGGATGGCACGGTGGGAACCCGACCGACGAGGGATGCCGCGAGATGTCGGCCAGCCGCACCGGTTTCGCCTCGTCGATGACGAAACCCAACAGTCCGTGGCCTTTCGGGAGATGCCCGATCTGCTGTTTCGTCTCGCCGTCGATCCCGAGATAGACGAACTCGGCGAGCGAACCGTCGTCCGCGATCACCCCGAGGGCGCCGTAAGTGGCTTCGCCGAGGTCGATCGCCGCCTGCACGATCCGGCGCAGCGTCGCGTCCAGTTCCAGCCCCGACGCGACGGCGAGCATCGCTTCGAGCAGGCCGTCCATCTTGTCGCGGGTGCCGATGAGCCGTTCGATGCGGTCCTGGAGGTCCCGCAGCACCTCACGAACCCTCAGCTGGGAAAGCGCGCCGGTGACCCGGTCGTCGCTTCCGCCCAGCCGGCCATGAGCTGACATCCTGCTGCGCCTCCGAAGATCGGGACGACTCCCGGCCGTGGTGACTTTCTCCTCTTTCGGCCCCGCACCGCGGGCGGGGACCGTCTCACCGAGACAATCGTATTGCCCGTGGCGCGGCGGCGGGGGGAACCATGACCATACAAGTCACCAGGGTCGGGCGTTTGAACTCCGAACAGGTGAATTCCGTGCTCCGGTCGGCCACACTGGCCCCGTCGACGCACAACACCCAACCTTGGCTTTTCCGGTGCGCCGGCACCGGGATCGAACTCCACGCCGATCCGCGCCGTATCCTCCCGGTCACGGATCCGGACGGACGTGAACTCGTCCTCTCGTGCGGCGCAGCCCTTTTCACTCTCCGGACGGCGATTCACGCACTGGGCTTCCACCCGGCGACGACCCTCATGCCGAGCCGCGCCGATCCAGATCTGCTGGCCGTCGTCCGCCCGCTCGCCGAACGCACGCCCGACCCGAAGGTCTCCCGGCTCGCCCGCGCGATCACCCGCCGCCGGACCAACCGGCGCCCGTTCCTGCCCAGCGCCGTTCCTCGCTCCACACTCGCCACACTCCGCCACGCCACCGAACTCGAACACGCGTGGATGCCCAGTCTCGACGCCGAACAGTGCCGTGCCCTGCGTGATCTCACCGCCCGGGCCCGCCGGGTCCAGCTCGCAGATCCCGATTTCGTCGCCGAACTCGGCCGTTGGAGCGGTTTGGGCGCGGGCACTCGCGACGGGGTGCCGACCTACGCGACCGAGGGCTCCCCTGCCGACGAAAGCTGGCTCCTGGACGAATTCGGCGCCGACGAATTCGGCGCCGGGGGCGCCGGCACCCGGCCGGATCCGCTGGTGGTGGTGATCGGGTCGCTGACCGACGAACGGCTCGACCGGCTGCAGGCGGGACAAGCGCTGCAACGGGTGCTGCTCACCGCGACGAGCGCGGGCCTCGACGCGTCGTACATCTCACCGCCGCTCATGGTCCGCACGGCCCGCGCCGAACTCAGGCGCCTTCTCGGCTGCGGGGTGTGGCCGCAAGTGCTGCTGCGCGTCGGCTATGGCCTCCCGCTGCCGTGGACCCCTCGGCGCCCGCTGGACGACGTCCTGCTCGACACGCTCGTTTCCGCCTGAGCGCGGGGATCCGTCACTGCTGTCGTAGCTCCGTGGCCAGCACGGCCGCCTGGGTACGCCGCTGCATCCCGAGTTTCGTCAGCAGCCGGGACACGTAGTTCTTGACGGTCTTCTCGGCGAGGAACATCCGCTCGGCGATCTGCCGGTTGGTCAGCCCCTCGCCGATCAGTTCCAGCAGCGTGCGCTCCTGCTCGGAAAGCCCGGCCAGCGGGCCTTTTTTGGCGGCGTCGTCGCGGAACTTCGCCATCAGCGTGGCTGCGGCCCGCGCGTCCAGCAGGGACCGGCCGAGGCCGACCTCCTTGACCGCGGCCACCAGGTCCATCCCCCGGATGTCCTTGATGACGTAGCCGCTCGCGCCCGCCATGATCGCGTCCAGCATCGCCTGCTCGTCGGTGTAGGAGGTGAGCATCAGGCATTTCAGTTCGGGGATCTTGGAGCGCAGTTCCCGCGCGAGTTCGACGCCGTTGCCGTCAGGCAGCCGGACGTCGAGCACCGCGACATCCGGCCGCAACGCAGGGATCCTCGCCATCGCCTGGGAAAAGGTAGCGGCCTGGCCGACCACGCACAGACCTGCGTCCTCCTCGATCATGTCCGCGACCCCTCGACGGACCACCTCGTGGTCGTCCACCAGAAACACCCGGAGCATTCCGACCTCCACGGTTTCCCTCCTCGGATGAGAGCGTACGGTGCACGACAGGTCACTGCGACAGGCCAAAGGGCCCTGTTCGGCACCCGTTCGAGTGGCTACCGCCATCCGGACCAGGTTCATTTGCATCATTCGAGTCAGGACGTTCTGTTCTTCCCGGAGCAGTTCCACCGCTGCGACGATCGCGTCATGTCCGAGACCACGCTTTCGCCGGCCGCTTCGTCCGGCTCTCCCGACTCGGCCGACGAGCTCGTGGCCATGCGCAACCGCGTCCGCTTCTACCGGACGCGCTCCGAGCAGCTCCAGTACGCGCTGGATCACAGGCTGCCCATCGAGCAGGCCAAAGGAATCCTCGCCGAGCGTTACCAAATCGACATCGGCGCCGCGTTCGAACTGCTGCGTTCGTTCTGCCGCAACAACAACATGAAGATCCACGATGTGGCCAGGACCCTCGTCGAGCAGCCAAGCGAAGGCGAGCGACGAATCTCCTGTTGAGTGACGCCCTACTCGGAGCGGGCTATGAAGCGAAGGTCGCCGTTCAGACTTCGGGTGCTCGTCGCGGACGACAACCCCGTCATCGGCGATGCTTTGCGCGCCCTCCTGGAGAACGAGCCGGACATCGAAGTGGTCGCCGTGGCCATGAACGCGGGTGAAGCGGTCGCACTCGCGGAACTGCTGTCCCCGGAGGTCGCCGTCCTGGACGTCCGGATCCCCGGCGGTGGCGGCGCGTGGATGGCGAGCGAGATCCGGCGACGAGCGCCTCGTACCCGGCTGGTGGCGTTCTCGGCGCACAGCGACACCCGGTCCATCGCCCAAATGGCCTCCGTCGGCGTCACCGAGTACCTCGTGAAGGGCAGCCCCAACACCGAGATCGTCGCGGCCATCCGCCGCCTCCGCCCGAGCAGCGCCAACGGGACCGAGTAGCCCGGACGTCAGTCCGGGAGCCACCGTTCCATACAAGCCAGCAGTTCCTCCGCGTTCACGGGTTTGGTGACGTAGTCGCTCGCGCCGGCGGCGAGACTCTTCTCGCGGTCCCCTTCCATGGCCTTCGCGGTCACCGTGATGATCGGCAGACCGGCGAACCTCGGCATCTCGCGGATCGCCGCAGTCGTCGCGTGGCCGTCCATCTCCGGCATCATCACGTCCATCAGGATCAGGTCGATGCCCTCGTCGGCCAGCAGTTCCTCGATGCCTTTCCGGCCGTTGGGTGCGTGCACCACCGACAGTCCGTGCAGTTCGAGCATCCCCGAGATGGCGAAAACGTTGCGGGCGTCGTCATCGACGAGCAGCACCTTGCGCCCCTGCAGACGTGGCGGCCCGGTCGGCGGATCGACGACCTCGGCTGTCTCATCGGGGGTCGCCGGAGTCCCCTCGGGTTGGTGCATCAGCGGCAGGATGCCTTCGAGTTCACTGGCGGAAATGTGCAGCATGATGCGTTCCCGCAGCATGTCCAGCGACGGCAGCAGTTCGACGGGATGCACCCTCGCGTGCCCGTGCAGCAACCGGTCCTGCGCGGCACTGAGCTTGCGGGTCGCGTAAGCCAGCACCGGGACCTCGACGGGATGCGCCCCTTCGGTGAGCCGTTTGAGGAACGTCAACGCGCTCGTTCCGGGGATGCTGGTGTCGAGCACGACGCAGCGGTAGCTGTCACGTTTCAGCTCCTCGAACGCCTCAGCCGGATTGGCCACCGCCCGCACCTGGACCGAGCCGTGACTGTCCGCGACGTCGGCCGCGACACCGCGCGCGAGCAGGGTCAGCAGGCTGTTCTGCTCGCTCTCCACCACCAGGACCCGCCGTTCCCCGACACCGTTGTCGACAGTGGAATCGTCAACGCCCACGGATGCGGTGAACCTGGCCACCGGCAGGTAGAGGGTGAACGTGCTGCCGGTCCCCAGCACGCTGTCCGCCCGGATCTCACCGCCGAGCAGGTAGGCGACCTCGCGGCTGATCGACAGGCCGAGTCCGGTGCCGCCGTACTTCCGGCTGGTGGTGCCGTCGGCCTGTTGGAAGGCGCCGAAGATCGACTCGAGGTTCTCTTCGGCGATTCCGATCCCGGTGTCGATCACGCTGAAGGCGACCAAGGACTCGTGGCCCGCGGCGAACGGGGAAACGATGGTGTCGACCAGTTTCACCCGCAGTTCGACGCTGCCGTCTTCGGTGAACTTGACCGCGTTCGACAGCAGGTTCCGCAATACCTGCCGCAATCGCTGCTCGTCGGTGAACAGCAGCTCCGGCACATTGGGTTCCACGGTGACCTGGAAGTCGAGCCCCCTCTCCGCCGTCAGCGGGCGGAACGTCGTGCCGACGTAGTCGAGCAGCTGCCGTAAGGGGAACGGCTCGTGGTGGATGTCCATCTTGCCCGCCTCGACCTTCGACAGGTCGAGGATGTCGTTGATCAGCTGCAGCAGGTCGGTGCCAGCGGACTGGATCACCTTGGCGAACTCGACCTGTTTGGGGGTCAGGTTCTGGGTCGAGTTCTGCGACAGGACGCCGGCTAGGATCAGCAGGCTGGTCAACGGGGTGCGGAGCTCGTGCGACATGTTGGCCAGGAACTCGGACTTGTACTTCGACGCCAGCGCGAGCTGCTGCGCCCGTTCCTCGATCTCCTGCCGGGCCTGCTCGATTTCGAAGTTCTTCACCTCGATGTCGCGGTTTTGCCGCGCGAGCAGTTCGGCCTTCTCCTCCAGTTCCGCGTTGGACACCTGGAGCTTCGCCTGCTGCGCTTGGAGCTCTTCAGAGCGTGCCTGCAGTTCCGCGGCCAGCCGTTGGGACTCCTCCAGCAGGGAGTCGGTCCGCGCGTTGGCGATGATCGTGTTGACGTTGACCCCGATGGTCTCCATCAGCTGTTCGAGGAAATCCTTGCCGACGGCGGTGAATTCGCCGAACGACGCCAGTTCGATGACGCCGAGCACCTGGTCCTCGAAA
Source organism: Amycolatopsis speibonae (assembly GCF_042647925.1). Classification (NCBI taxonomy): domain Bacteria; kingdom Bacillati; phylum Actinomycetota; class Actinomycetes; order Pseudonocardiales; family Pseudonocardiaceae; genus Amycolatopsis; species Amycolatopsis speibonae. The sequence goes on along the minus strand of NZ_JBHRWK010000069.1, from coordinate 5,542 downwards.
ACGATCGGCAGCACGATCAAGGTGACCGGCGGGGAGGAACCGAGACTCGACGAGATCTTCACGAAGTCCGGCGGCGTCCGGTCGACCACGATCGGTTTCTTGGTCTGCGCGGCCTGCCCGATCAGCGACTGCCCCATCGCGAAACCCAAGGGCGCACCCGGGTCCTCGCTGTGCCCATAGCTGGTGATCAGCCGCAGCCGGGTGCCGTCCTCGCCGGACTCGGTGAGGAACAATGTCCCGTGCTGGGCACCGACCAGCGGGGTCAGCTCGTTCAGGATGAGCGTGGCCACCACCCGCAGGTCCCGATGGCCCTGCATCAGTCCCGAAATCCGCGCCAGGTTGGTGTTGAGCCAGTCCTGCTCTTCGTTCGCCCGGGTCGTCTCGCGCAGCGACTGGACCATCGCGTTGATGTTGTCCTTCAGCTCCGCGACCTCGCCCTGTGCCTCGACGGAGATCGACCGGGTGAGGTCGCCGGTGGCCACCGCGCTGGTGACCTCGGCGATCGCCCTGACCTGACGGGTCAGGTTCCCTGCCAGCTCGTTGACGTTCTCCGTGAGCCGCTTCCAGGTACCCGAAACGCCGCCGACCTCCGCCTGGCCGCCCAGCCGTCCCTCGCTGCCGACCTCACGCGCGACTCGCGTGACCTCGGCGGCGAACGCGGAAAGCTGGTCGACCATCGTGTTGATGGTGGTCTTGAGCTCCAGGATCTCGCCTCGTGCGTCGACGTCGATCTTGCGGGAAAGATCGCCCTGCGCGACCGCGGTTGTCACCTGGGCGATGTTACGGACCTGGCCGGTGAGGTTGTTCGCCATCGAGTTGACGTTGTCGGTGAGGTCCTTCCAAGTGCCGGCGACGTTCGGCACCCTGGACTGCCCGCCGAGGATGCCCTCGGTGCCGACCTCACGCGCCACCCGAGTGACCTCGTCCGCGAACGCCGACAGCGTGTCGACCATCGTGTTGATCGTCTGCGCGAGCGCGGCGACCTCGCCTTTGGCCTCGACGGTGATCTTCTGGGAAAGGTCCCCGCGTGCGACCGCGGTGGCGACCTGGGCGATCGAGCGGACCTGGTCGGTCAGGTTGTCCGCCATGACGTTCACGGACTCGGTCAGGCCCTTCCAGGTCCCCGACACACCCTTCACATCCGCCTGACCACCCAACCGCCCCTCGGTCCCGACCTCGCGCGCGACCCGGGTCACCTCATCGGCGAACGAGGACAACTGGCCGACCATCGTGTTGATCGTGTCCTTCAGCTCCAGGATCTCGCCCCGCGCGTCCACGCGGATCTTCTGCGACAGGTCGCCCTTCGCCACCGCCGTGGTGACCTCAGCGATCGAGCGGACCTGGTCGGTCAGGTTGTCCGCCATGACGTTCACGGACTCGGTCAGGCCCTTCCAGGTCCCCGACACACCCTTCACATCCGCCTGACCACCCAACCGCCCCTCGGTCCCGACCTCGCGCGCGACCCGGGTCACCTCATCGGCGAACGAGGACAGCTGATCCACCATCGTGTTGATCGTGTTCTTCAGCTCCAGGATCTCGCCCCGCGCGTCCACGCGGATCTTCTGTGACAGGTCGCCCTTCGCCACCGCCGTGGCCACCTGGGCGATCGAGCGGACCTGCGCGGTGAGGTTGCCTGCCATGAAGTTCACCGACGTCGTCAGATCCCGCCAGGTCCCCGCCACGCCCGGGACCTGGGCCTGCCCGCCGAGTGCGCCCTCGGTCCCGACCTCCCGCGCGACCCGGGTCACCTCATCGGCGAACGAGGACAACTGATCCACCATCGTGTTGATCGTGTTCTTCAGCTCCAGGATCTCGCCCCGCGCGTCCACCGTGATCTTCTGCGACAGGTCGCCCTTCGCCACCGCCGTGGTGACCTCAGCGATCGAGCGGACCTGGTCGGTCAGGTTGCCCGCCATGAAGTTCACCGACGTCGTCAGATCCCGCCAGGTCCCCGCCACGCCGGGCACTTCCGCCTGGCCGCCGAGTCGTCCTTCGCTGCCCACCTCGCGCGCCACCCGGGTCACCTCGTCCGCGAACGAGGAGAGCTGATCCACCATCGTGTTGATCGTGTTCTTCAACTCCAGCATCTCGCCTTTGACGTCGACGGTGATCTTCTGCGACAGATCACCTTTCGCCACCGCGGTCGCGACCTCGGCGATGTCGCGAACCTGCCCGGTGAGGTTGCCCGCCATCGCGTTCACCGAATCGGTGAGGTCCTTCCAGGTCCCCGAAACCGAGGGCACCGCCGCCTGACCGCCGAGTTTGCCTTCGGTCCCCACTTCGCGCGCGACCCGGGTGACCTCGGAGGTGAACAGCGCCAGTTGGTCGACCATCCCGTTGAAGACAACCGACATCTCGTCCATCAGGACGTCGTCCTCCTGGGGCAGCCGCGTGCTGAAATCGCCGTCGCGAACCGCTTTCAACCCCTCCAGAAGTCGCTGCAGGCCTTCGTCGTTGAGCGCGACACCCACTCGCATCGTGTCTCGGGATCCACGTTTGGCAACCGGTTCCGGCATCGAGATGCCTCCTTCTTTCTGGCTCCCCACAGGTCCAGGGGGCTACCGTCATCTCCGCGCGAGCCCGGGAGGGCCCAGCGGAATCCAGAAGGCGACCGAAGTACCTTCGCCCGGCCTGCTGGAGATCCGGAACCAGCCTTGCGCCGCTTCCGCCCGCTCACGCATCGATGCCATTCCGATGTGCTCGCCCGACAACGCCTGGTGCGAGCTCTCGCCACCGGTCTTCATCCCGTCGCCGTTGTCGGCGACCTTCGCCAGCAGACCTCCGTCCTGCCCAGTCAGGGAGACCACCACGGTGGTGGCGTTCGCGTGCTTCCGCACGTTCACCAGCGCTTCCTGCAGGATCCGGAAGGCGGTGACGACTATGTCGGACTGCGGTTTGGCGGTGAAGTCGTGCCGCAGCGTGTAGTCCAGTCCCCAGCCGTCGACGACATCGGCGAGATAGTCACGGACGGAGGCGACCAGGTCGTCTTCGTTCAGCGCGGGCGGGCGTAATCGGGCGACCAGGATCCGCAGTCGCCGGATCGCCCCTTGAATCGCGTCGTCCAGTTGCATCAACGCGGAATCCTGTCGTTGCGTGGCGAGCATCTGCAGCCGCATGCTCACCGCGATCATCGACTGGATGGAATCATCGTGAACATCCCACGCGATACGGCGACGTTCGGTTTCCTGTGCCCGGACGAAATGGGTGAACGCCAGCCGCCGCCCGGTCGTTTCCTCCTGTGTCCTCCGGCGTTCGGTGAGGTCACGGGTGACCTTGCCGAAACCGACGAGACTGCCCTGCCCGTCCCGCAAAGCGGTGATCACGGTGTTGGCCCAGAACCGCTCACCACCGCGGCGAAGCCGCCAGCCCTCGTCCTCGTGGCTCCCCACTTCCGCGGCCACCAGCAGTTCCTCGGCGGGTTTTCCTTCGGCGATGTCGTTCTCGGTGTAGAAAACAGAGAAATGGCGGCCGAGGATCTCCGCTTCGGAATATCCTTTGATCCGTTCCGCCCCGGGGTTCCAGCTGATGACCCTGCCGTTGACGTCCAGCATGTAAATGGCGTAGTCGACGACACTGTGCACGAACAGCTCGAAGAGCACAGCGCTGCGACGATCGGGAGCTTGTTCCGATGGCAGCATGGCCATAGTGCAGCTTGGCACTCGGGTACGTCTCACCGCTACGGCCGTTCGAGGAGGCCGTTCTTGCGCGCGTGCGCCACGGCCTCGAGCTTCGAATGGGTGCCGGTCTTCACCAGGATCCGCTGCACGTGATTCCGCACGGTGTTCCGCGCGAGCCGCAGCTCTTCAGCGATCCTGTCGGTTCCCGCGCCGTCGGCGATCAGCCCGAGAACCTGCCGCTCCCGCAGGGTCAGGACCGGCCCGAGCCGGCCCGCGGTCCTGGCCAGCATGGCCAGTGCGCCGCTGAGCAGTTCCGGGTCGATGACCACGTCGCCGGCCGCGACGGTCCGGATCGCCGTGATCAACTCGTCGAGGAGACCCGATTTCAGCAGCAGCCCGGCTCCGCCGACCTCGAGGATCCTGGCGGCGATGGCACTGTTCGCGTCGCCGGTCAGCACGAGCACCCTGCTCGACGGCGAAATCGCCTGGAACCCGGCGATCGCCTCGATCCCGTCGCCATCCGGTAGCCGCCGGTCGAGCAGGACGATGTCGGGCAGATGCGCCCCCGCCGCGATCATCCCGTGCGCGAGGGACTCCACCGACGCCACCAGGTCGATCTCCGGGAATTCCTCGAACGCCGCGCCGAGCGCCTCGGCGACCATCTTGTGGTCTTCGACGAGCAGCACTCGGATCGGGGCCGCCGCCGGGGGCACGGGCCGCGGGGGGGTCGGGTTCGACATGCACTTTCTCCGTCGATCGTGGTCTCGCCGGGACCATTGTCGGGCAGGTTCCCGGAATTCACTCCTCCCCGCGGCCGCATTCACCCGCGTGCGGCTTCACCGATCAGGGCGACCGGGCACCGTGCGCGACTCAGCAACCCCTGTGCCGTGCTCCCGAGCCCACCGCCGGATGATCCGATCACGATCAGCCCCGCGTGCGGGACCACTCGGATGAGGGCCCTGGCCGCGGTGCGGTCGCGGACGACCGCGAGCCGGAGGAGGACGCCGGGATACTTTTCGCGCCAGGCCGCCACCCTGTCCTCCAGCACGCGTTTCTCCGCCGCCTCGACACTCGCCAGTTCGGCACCCGCTTCGAGGACGCTGTCATGCCAGGCGTGGACGACGACGAGTGCGCTGTTCCGCGCGGAAGCACTGTCGAGTGCGAAGGCCAGGGCGCGTTCGCTGTCGCTGGAGGCATCGACTCCGACGACCACTTCGCCCCGGCGGGGAGCGGTCAGACCGCGGACCACGACCACCGGGCACTTCGCGTACCCGGCCACCTCCGTGGCGATCGCGCCGATCGGTGCTCCGCGAAGTGCGCCGAACCCGTGTGTCCCCAGCACCAGCAGCGAAGCCGACTTCGACGCCGCGATCAGTTCGTCGGCGATCCCGCCGAGTTTCACCTCGTGCTCGGTGGGCACCGCCGGTTCGGCTTCTCTCACGACACTCGCGGCGGCGAGATTGGTCTGCGCCGCGCCGCTTTCCCAGCGGCGGCCGTCGATGTGGAGGAGCTTCAGCGCGCTGTCCCGTCTCGCCGCCTCCCCCGCGGCCCAGCGCACCGCCGCCCGCGACGATTGCGAGGCGTCCACGCCGACGACCACGGCGGCGCGCCGCTGGATCCCGGTCATCACCGGCCTCCCGTCCCGCCGCCGGAACCGGCGGACGTCCGCCGACAGCCTGCTCTCCGACGCGGCGCCCGCACAGGGCATGAAGTCCTTTTCCCGGAACGGGAGACGGGGATGCCGGCGGACATTATCCCACCATGCGCGGCAGGGCCTGTCGTTTCGACGCCGACCCGTTACCCGTCGTACCCGTCCGGCGACCTAGATGATTGATTCCGTGAAGTTGGTGTTAGTGGTCGTAGGCGATGAGTGAGCGTTTGCTGGTCACGCCGGTTTGCCAGTTGTGCCAGATGCCTGCGGACAT
>NZ_JBHRWK010000068.1:0-85339 GCF_042647925.1 Amycolatopsis speibonae | reverse complement strand
ACCGGGTCACCACCGCACCCACCCCCACCGAACAGGACACAGCCAACACAACAGCAACCCCAGCCCAACCCAGAGCCGCTTAAGTTCCTGGCATTGACCCTCAAGGTAGGGAAGGAGGCCTTCACGGGACGCCGCCAGTGGCATTGGGGCCGAAGCACGTCGCGAAAGCCACTTTCGCGGCATCAGGCCTTCGCGGAGTGCGTGGCGGTGACGTGTCGGCCGGTGTGGTCGTGAGTGGCAAATGTCGTTCTAACGCGACTTACCACTCACGAGGGGCGAGGGTCAGGCCTGCTGCGCCTGCCACATCCAGTGCGCCTTTTCGAGCTCCTGGGTGATCGCGATCAGGAGGTCCTGGGTGACCAGGTCGCTCTTGTCGGTCTCGTCGATGCGCTTGCGCAGGCGCTCGATCAGCGCCGAGAGGATGTCGACGATCGCGGCGACCGTGGACTCGACGGACTGCCAGTTGTCGGGGTAGTCCGGCAGGCCGGAGCTCTCCACGACGGCCTTCGCCTGGCCGTTCGGCGAGACACCGATGGCGTTGGCGCGTTCGGCGACCTCGTCGGTGTACTGGCGCGCGGTGGCGACCAGCTCGTCGAGCTGCAGATGCGCGCTGCGGAAGTTCGCGCCGACGACGTTCCAGTGGGCCTGCTTCGCGATCAGCGACAGATCCACCAGATCGACCAGCGTTGCCTGCAAGGCGTTACCGGTGATCTCCTTGTCGGCTTCGCTCAGCGGACTCTTGATCGGGGACTTGCCCATCTTCGGTCTTCCTTTCAGAAAATTGCCGGTACGTGTGGACCTGCCGCGCGGGATCAGACCGTCGCCGACAGGGCGACCTCGATGTTGCCTCGGGTCGCGTTCGAGTAGGGGCACACCTGGTGCGCCTGCTCGACGAGCCGGTCGGCCTGGGCCTGCTCCAGACCGGGCAGCGAAACCTTGAGCGCGACGGCGAGACCGAAGCCTTCGCCCTGCTTGAGCACGCTGACCTCGGCGGAGACGGTGGAACCGTCCAGCTTCACCTTGGCCTGGCGCGCGACGAGCTGGAGCGCGGAGTGGAAACAGGCGGAATAACCGGCGGCGAAGAGCTGCTCGGGGTTGGTCTTGTCCCCGCCCGGCCCGCCCATCTCCTTGGGGATCGCCAGCGACTCGTCGATGACGCCGTCCGAGGACGTGACCTCACCGTTGCGGCCGTCGCCGCGAGCGGTGGCAACAGCGGTGTACAGAGCCTCAGCCATTCTTCGCCTACCTCCTGGTTTCAAGACACGCCCCGTTGAGCGTCTCTTCGGTGCCAACGTCCCGCAACCGCGGAACCTTGCCACCCCATGGCAGGTATCACGTCCGGGAATACCCGGACGGCGAACGGGGCAAACGGCTAACGGCCCGCCCGGCTGATCGCGAACTCCGCGACCTGGCTCCCGATCAGGCGAAGTGTGCGGACGGTCTTGTCGTCGGAGGCGCCGCCCGCTTCGTCGAACTTGGTCTCGGCGGAATTGATCGAACCACCCAATGGGGTGGCCCAGCCGCGCAGCGCGTGCGTGATCGTGCGCAGCTGGTCGAGCGTGGTGACCGCGGCCTGCCAGCCGTAGGCGACGGCGGCGAGGCCGACCGCACGGCCGTCGAGGTACGGGCGGGCGTCGTCGCGCAGGTCTTCGACGTAGTCCAGGGCGTTCTTGACCAGGCCGGACAACGCGCCGTGGTAGCCGGGCGAGACCACGATGATCCCGTCGGCGCGGCGGATCGCCTCGACCAGTCGCTCGGCACGTTCGTGCCGTTCCGCCAAGGCGGTGTCGTAGAACGGCAGCACCAGCTCGGGGCCGGGGATCAATTCCGTGGTGACTCCGGCCTCTGCCGCACCACCCAAGGCGATGCGCAGTGCGCGTTCGGACTGCGAACCTTCTCGCAGCGAGCCACCGATACCGAGGACATGAACCGCGTTCGTCGAAGTCACGCTTTCGAGGCTAACCGCTCTACTTAAGTGGAGGACCAGGATCTGGAACGGAGTCCTGTGTCACACCCGTTCGCCGTAACCAGTCCCGTTCCCGCTGGACGGCATACCTACTCGCAGTAACCTGACCGGAAGCCACCAGGAGGAAGCATGCCGATACCACTCCAGATCCGTGCAGAGGCCGCGTTTTCGCAGCTGGCGTTCTGGCTTCCGAGATCGGTAAGAAGGGCCATCGCCGGACCGCCGCTCCGCCTGGACGGACAGGAACTCGCGCTCGACGCCCAGCTCCTGCTTCGCCTGCAGAAGCTGGCGAAGGCTTCACTGGTGCGAGGAAGCGTCGAACAGTCGCGCAGCATGCTCCTGGCGAGCATGCACCTGGTCAGCGGGAAGACGATCGAACCGGTCGCCACCAGGGACCTGCTGATCCCGACGGGTGACGGCGACGTGCCCGCCACGCTCTACACGCCGGCCGGGCTGCCGGATCCGTCCGCGCTGCTGGTGTTCTTCCACGGCGGCGGCTGGGTGGTCGGCAGCCGCGCCTCCCACGACAACACCGTGCGCTACCTGGCGAAACAGGCGGGCGTGCGGGTGCTTTCGGTGGAGTACCGGCTCGCGCCGGAGACGCGGTTCCCCGGCGCCACCGAAGACGCGATCGCGGCGTTCGAGTACGCCTTCGCGAAGGCGCGGGACCTGGGCGCCGACCCGGCCCGGATCGCCGTCGGCGGCGACAGCGCGGGCGGGAACCTCGCGGCGGTGACCGCGCAGCAGGCGGTGAAACGCGGCGGCGGGATCCCGGCGTTCCAGCTGCTGTTCTATCCGGCCACGGATTTCACCGTGCGCCGCCGTTCCCGGGAATTGTTCGCGGAGGACCTGGCCCTCACCGATTCGGATATGACCTGGTTCGAAGGACATTACGTGCCGAAAGGCACCGATCTGTACAACCCGAAACTGTCCCCGTTGCACGGCGACGTTTCCGGATTGCCGCCGGCGTATATCGCGACGGCCGGTTTCGATCCGCTGCGCGACGAGGGCGAGGCTTACGCGGAGAAATTGCGCATGGCCGGGGTCCCGGTGGCGCTCAGCCGCCAGCCGGACCTGATACACGGGTACATCAACCTCCTCGGCGTCGGGCAGCGGTTCCGCGAGGCGACGGCCGAAGCGGCTGGCGCCCTGCGGCTGGGTCTCGCACCGAAGTGACGGCCAGAGCCCGAGCGAGGAGAAATGTCCCCGCTCGGGCTCCGGCCCCCATATCGTGGCCCCGCCGCCCTGCACGGCGGAACCGGATGCCTCCTGTGGTCTCCCTAGGGCGTAGGAAGGGGCACCGGCGGGATCGGCAGCGGCGGGACAGGGAGTCCGCCGAGCAGGCCCGCGAGGATGCCTGTCACCGCCGTCAACAGGGCTTTCACCAGGTCGCTGACGATCTTCAGCGGTCCGGGCAGGTCCGGCAGCGACGGGATCGGCACCGGCAGCGGCGGCAGCTGGCGTGCCTTGGCATTCGGGTCGGCCAGCAGCCTGCTGGACTCGTCGGAACGGCCCTTGGCCAGGTCGCCGAGCTTCTGCGTTTCGGTCTGGATCTGATAGCGCTTGCCTGCGGCGATGTCACCGAGGACGGGGCTCAGCTTGTCCAAGTCCACCCGCGTCTTGGCGACGTCACCGCCGTAGGCCACCTTGGTGAGGCCGTCCCGCATCTGCAGCACCTGCGCGGCGAGCGCCTGCGTATTCGACGAACCCTTTCCACCATCGGTACTAGCCGTCGCGGCGCCGGCTGAGGCCACCGCCAACAGACTGCCCGCGGCTACCGCGGCAATCGTCCGGGCAATGTTGCCTTTCATTCCCTTACCTCCTGGCCTCTGGGACCTGACGAGGTAATCGATACCCGCCGTATCGGCCGAACACCACCCGATCACCGGTTTGCACAGTTTTCTAACCCTTACGTGCCGGATTCATTCCAGGTGAAGACCCCCGCAATTGATTAACGTCGAAATCTTGTGCTTCCCCCTGAAGATCAACCTTTTCCCGCCGTTTTATGACCACCCGTGACCGATCGACACGGTAGAGCGGTTCGTTCACCCACAGCGGTGTAAACGGTGATCGTTTGGCTTCATCACTCCGTCGGACAAGCGTGTCGCACTGCTCCACTCGGGGTGTCCCCCACGCACGTCCCGCCACCTTCTGGTTTCACATGCGAGTGGGGACATGGAAACGCACCCGGTGCGCGGGGGATGACGCGCACCGGGTGCGTTCCGGTGGTGGGAGCAGCCTCTCGTGAGAGGTCGTTCTACTCGCGGAAGGCGTCCGCGACCTTGTCGCCGAGGTCCTTGTCGACGTTTCGCCAGTACTCGAAGACGCGCTCCAGCACCGGCCGCGAGACGTCGTTCGAGGCGTGGCCGATGATGTTGCCCGCGAGCCGCTCACGCTGCTCGTCGTCCATCACCTCGCGCACGAGCGTGCCCGGCTGACCGAAGTCGTCGTCCTCGGCGTGGAGCTTGTACGCCGACCGGATGACCTCGTCCTCGACGCCGTAGCCCGAGGCGGTCTCGGCGGCGATCTCCGCGTTCGCGTGCGGGCCGCCGTAGGAGTTCGGCGCGTACACCGGGTCGCCCGGGTTGTTGTAGCGCATCGCGCCGTCGCGCGAGTAGCTGTTCACCGGGGACTTCGGCGCGTTGACCGGCAGCTGTGTGTAGTTCGCGCCGATCCGGTAGCGGTGCGCGTCCGGGTACGCGAACAGGCGGCCCTGCAGCATCTTGTCCGGCGACGGGCCGATGCCCGGCACCAGGTTGGACGGCTCGAACGCCGCCTGCTCGATCTCGGCGAAGTAGTTCGCCGGGTTGCGGTCGAGCACCCAGCGGCCGACCTTGATCAGCGGGTAGTCGCCCTTCGGCCACACCTTGGTCAGGTCGAACGGGTTGAAACGGTAGTCCGCGGCTTCGGCGTAGGGCATGACCTGGACATACAGCGTCCAGCTGGGGTGATTGCCCTTCTCGATGTTCTTGAACAGGTCTCGGATGTAGTAGTCCGAGTCCTCGCCTGCGATGCGGTCCGCGTCGGCTTGGGGCAGGTAGCCGATGCCCTGGTCGGTCTTGAAGTGGTACTTGACCCAGAACTTCTCGCCGCCGGCGTTCTCCCACAGGTAGGTGTGCGAGCCGAAGCCGTCCATCTCGCGCCAGTTCGACGGGATGCCGCGATCGCCCATCAGCCAGGTGACCTGGTGCGCGGACTCCGGCCGCAGCGTCCAGAAGTCCCACTGGATGTCGTGGTCGCGCAGGTGGTTGTCGGCGCGGCGCTTCTGCGAGTGGATGAAGTCCGGGAACTTGATCGGGTCGCGGATGAAGAACACCGGAGTGTTGTTGCCGACGAGGTCGTAGTTGCCCTCGGAGGTGTAGAACTTCACCGCGAAACCGCGCGGGTCGCGCCAGGTGTCGGGCGAGCCGTTCTCCCCGGCGACCGACGAGAAGCGGACCAGGCTCTCTGTGCGCACGCCCGGCTGGAACAGGGCGGCCTTCGTGAACTGGCTGACGTCCTCGGTGACCTCGAGGAAGCCGTGTGCGCCGCCACCCTTGGCGTGGACGACGCGCTCCGGGACGCGCTCACGGTTGAACTGGGCGTTCTTTTCGATCAGATAGTGGTCCTGGAGCAGGATCGGGCCGTTGGCACCTACCGTCAGCGAGTCGTTGTCGCTGGCGACGGGGATGCCCACGTTGTTCGTGGTCGGCAAGGTCACGCCGGTGCCTCCTGGTTCGTGGTGGTGGTGCGGTCAGCCACACCAGCTTCGCCCGAGTGCGCACGCTCGGCACGTCGTGGACGATCCGGTTCACCCACCCTCTCGCGTAAACTGGAATCAGTCAAGAAAACACCCCGGGCCGGGTGACCGGTCACGCACGAAAAAAACTTGCACGCGCGTACCAAGTTACGTTCTCATCGGATCATGGCCCTAGCTCCGTACCGTCGCGTGTTGGCCGTGCCCGGAGTCCCCGGCTCGATGCTGCTGATGTTCCTGGCACGGCTCCCGATGACGGCCATGGGCGTGACGATGACGCTGTACGTGGTCAACGACCTCGGCCGCGGCTACGGCGCCGCCGGGCTGGTCGGCGCGGCCACCACGCTCGGCAGCGCTTTCGGGGCACCGCTCGTCGGCCGGTACGTCGACCGATACGGGCTGCGGCCGGTGGTCGCGATCTGCGGGCTGGCTTCGACGACGTTCTGGATCAGCGCACCGCATCTGCCCTATCAGGTGCTGCTGGTGGTCGCGCTCCCCGCGGGCGTGCTGTCGGTGCCCGCCGGGACGCTCGCGCGGCTGGTGCTCACCGCGCTCGTGCCGCTGGAGCAGCGGCGGGCGGCCTACTCGCTGGACACGATCCTGGTGGAGGCGTCGTTCATGATCGGGCCGTCGGCCGGGATCATGGCGATCACGCAACTGCCCGCGGTCTACGCGCTCACCGGCATCGGGGTCTGCTTCGCGCTTTCGGCGACGCTGATCTACCGGCTGAACCCGCCGATCCGCGCCGAGGCCGACACCGAGGTGTTCACCGGGGAACGGCCGACCGTGCGGAGCTGGCTCACCGGACGGCTCGTGATGGCGATGTTCATCGCCGCCGGCGCACTGTTCTGCCTGGTCGGCATGGAGCTCGCCGCCCTGGCGACGCTGCGGGCGAGCGGCGACATCGCCTGGTCCGGGCTGCTGATCACGCTGATGTGCGTCGCGTCCGTGCTCGGCGGGGCGATCCACGGCGCCGTCCGGCGGTCGCTTTCCCAGGGCACGCTGATGGTGCTGCTCGCGGTGCTCACGCTGCCTGTCGGCCTGGTCGACCACCCGTGGTGGCTGCTGGCGATCGTGCTCTTCCCGAGCAACGTGCTGTGCGCGCCGACCCTCGCGGCGAGCACGGAGACGGTCAGCGCGGCGGCGCCGGCGCGGGTGCGTGGCGAGGCGATGGGCCTGCTGGACGCGGCGAGCCGGATCGGGCTGGCGATCGGGAGCCCGATCATCGGGTTCGTGATCGACCACTCCAGCCCGGGCTGGGGGTTCGCGGCCTCGGCGCTGGGCGCGCTGGCGATCGCCTCGGTCGGGCTGTTCTGGCGGCGCTCCCGCACCCCCGCCGACCGCCCTCCCGCCCTGGCTTCCTCTTGACGCAATTCGGCACCTGGTTGCGATAGTTGCGTACGCATCCATCGCAACCAGGTGCCGAATTGCGAGGTTCTCAGGCGCAGACCTTGCGGAGGGCGTCCAGGTGGTCGATGTTGCGCTTGGTCCAGTCCGCGATCTTGCCCGCGTCGTGGATGTTCTCCTTCTGGGCCTGCAGGTACGAGTCGGCCATGCCGGTGAGCGCGCCCGCCACGTCCTGCTCGCCGACGTTGTTCGCCAGTTCGCGCAGGCGCTTTTCCTTGTCCGCGGCCCGTGCCTTGATCGTCGCCGGATCCGGGTTGAGGTCGGCGAGGCTGAGCGCCTCGGCGCAAGCGCTCACCTTCGTCGCGGCCTTGTTGGTCTGATCGACCGCGTTCGTGACCTCGCTGCAGCCCGCCAGCGCCAGCCCGGCGGCCGCCAGGAGCGCCGCGAATCCCCACCTCTTCATACGTTCCAGCGTAGCGATTTCGTGGGTGGTATGTCGGGTTCCCCGGCCACCACCCACGAATCACCCGGTAATTCAGCCCTTCACGCAGACGACCTGCTTGAGATGCGCGACCACCTCGACGAGATCCGTCTGCGCCTTGATCACCGTTTCGATGTCCTTGTACGCGGCCGGGATCTCGTCCACCACACCGGAGTCCTTGCGGCATTCCACCCCGGCCGTCTGCGCGGCGAGGTCTTCGGCGGTGAACAGCTTCTTGGCCTTGTTCCGCGACATCCGGCGGCCCGCGCCGTGCGACGCGGACTGGAAGGACGCCGTGTTCCCGAGACCGCGCACGATGTACGAACCGGTGCCCATGCTGCCCGGGATGATCCCGAGGTCACCCGAACCCGCGCGGATCGCGCCCTTGCGGGTCACCAGCAGTTCGACGTCGTCGTAGGTCTCTTCTGCCACGTAATTGTGATGGCACGAGATCGCGTCGTCGAACGTCGCCTGCGGGACGACGTCCTTCAGCGCCTGCTTCACGAGCGCGACCATGGTGGCGCGGTTGCGCGCCGCGTAGTCCTGCGCCCAGAACAGGTCGCGCCGGTACGCCCGCATCTCCGGCGTGCCCGCGACGAACACCGCGAGGTCCGGATCCGGCAGGTCCGCGTTGTGCGGCAGCTTCCGCGCGACGGCCATGTGCCGCTCCGCGAGTTCCTTGCCGATGTTGCGCGAACCCGAGTGCAGCATCAGCCACACGCGGCCTTCGTCGTCGCCGCCCTGTTCGAGGCAGACCTCGATGAAGTGGTTGCCGCCGCCGAGGCTCCCGATCTGCCGCGCCGCGCGGTCGTGCAGCTCCTGGACGCCGGTGTGCAGATCGCCGAAGGACTTCCAGAACGTGTCCCAGCCACCGACACCGTGCACCTTCGCCGGGTTCACCGGGGTCTTGTGCAGGCCGAAACCGACCGGGACGGCCGATTCGATCCGGCGGCGGAGCTTCAGCAGGTCGTCGGGCAGATCGGCGGCGGTGAGCGAGGTCCGCACCGCGCTCATCCCGCACCCGATGTCCACGCCGACGGCGGCCGGGGACACGGCGTCGCGCATCGCGATCACGCTGCCGACTGTCGCACCCTTGCCGTAGTGGACGTCGGGCATGACCGCGACGCCGTGCACCCACGGCAGGTTGGCGACGTTGTGCAGCTGCCGCATGGCTTGGTCCTCGACCGACGTGGGGTCGGCCCACATCCGGATCGGAACCCGCGAGCCTTCGACCGCCGTGTACATGACTTTCCCTTCGTGGAGAACGTTTTGTCGCTCCCGAGCATGCACCGGCCGGACGAACCGGACAAGGCAATTACCTGACTCCACAGTGGACTGTCCACACGCGACTACCAGGCGTGAGGTGATGTTCATCGCGAAGTCTTCGATCGTGTTCGAAAAGTGATCGGCCCCGGGAGGTGATTCGGGCACAATGAGCGCTCGGTGTCGGGGGTACACCAACTGGGGAAGGTCCGTTTTACCGTGAAGTCTTTACGTGGGCTGCTCGCTGCCGTTTTGCTCGCCGGGTTCCCGCTGCTCGTGCTGGCGTTCGTGGGCGGGATCGTGACGCTCGAAGTGCTGGCGCTGCAGCGCAACGTCCTCGCGGCGGCGAAGCTCGGCATCATCACCGTTCCGGTCGGCTGGATCCTGCTCAAGACCCTGCTCACCCTCGAGCGGGCGACCGGCGACGACATACCCGGCGTCGCGGTGACGCCGGAGTCCCAGCCCGCCCTCTGGGCGCTGGTCCGGGAGCTGGCGGACGAGGCGGGGACCCGTCCGCCGGACGAGATCCATCTCGACGCCGACGTCAACGCCGCGGTCACCGAGCGGACCTCGTGGCTCGGGCTGCGGGTGCTGCGCCGCCGGATGATCATCGGTGTCCCGCTGATCATGGGCCTGCGCCAGGACCAGTTCCGCGCCGTGCTCGCGCACGAACTGGGGCACTACAGCAACAAGGACACCCGGTTCGCCGCGCTGACCTATCGCGGGCGCAAGTCCATCGCTCGGGTGGTCAACGGCCTCGGCCGCGAAGGCTACTTCGAGCGCTTCGTCGGCTGGCTGTTCAAGCAGTACGCGAAGCTCTACTTCATGGTCTCGATGAGCGTCTGCCGAGCCCAGGAGCTCGCGGCCGACGCCGTCTCGGCGCGGCTCGCCGGCACCGACGCGGCGGCCTCGGCCCTGCGCGAGATCGAAGCGCTGGCCGTCACCTGGCGGTTCTTCATGAACAACTACGCCGCGATCGGCTGGGACGCGGGTTACCTCCCGGACCGGTTCGGCGAGGGCTACCGCGCGCTGCTCACCGACCCGACCAGGGCGGAGCAGATGGAGGAGATGCGGCGGAACCCGTCGGAGGAGAAGACCTCGCGGTGGGACACGCACCCGGCCACCCGGGACCGCGTCGCGACGCTCGAAGCGGGCGCCCGGATCCCGGTCCGCCCCGGCGGCGAGCGGTCGGCGACCGAACTGCTGACCGGCGCCGAGAAGATGCTCGACGAGGCGCTTTTCACCGTGTTCTCCGACGAAGCGCTCGCGATGCGGCGGACGGACTGGCAGTCCCTGGTCGCCATCGGCCGTCGTCACGTCGCCGCCGAAGCGGCCGCCGAGGTCCTGGGCGAACGCACCCTGGACATGGCGCTGGACCTGCTCGACGCGGGCAGGCACGAAGAACTCTCCGATCCCGGCTCGAAGCCGCCCGCCGGTGTCGGCCCCCGGGCCCGCCGGGAGTTCGCGGCCAGTTCCGTCCGCGGGCGGCTGGCGGTCGTGGTGCGCGCGGCGCTCACCGACGTCGGCGCGGGGCGCTGGTCGCTGTCGTGGTCCGGACCTGCGCCGTTCACCTTGGACGAGCCGTTGGAGGACCAGCTGGCGCCCGCGCTCGACAAGGCCGCCGCGGCCGAATCCGACACCGCGCCGCTGCGTGCGCTGCTGACGGCCGCCGGGGTGCCCGCCGGCTACCGGCCGTCACCCACTCTTGTTCGTTCGTAAGGAGTTTCAATGCTTTGGCTGCTCAAGTCCCGTGAACGCAAAGCCGTCTTCGCCCTGATGAAAGAGGCGAAGCGGCGCGGTATCGAGGTCGACGAGCTCACCGCGACCATGACGCCGGAAGAGCTCGCCGCGCTGCTCCCGCCGGAGAAGCCCAAGTTCAAGGGCAAGATCCCGGACGTCACGCGCTGGGGGCTCCCGGCCGACGGCGAAGTGTCAACCAAGGAGTACTGGACCGACGAAGAGGTCCTCGCCGTCCAGGAGTCGACCGCTCGCGGCGAGTGGGAGGGCGCCGCCGCGTTGCTGGCGTCGACCTGGGGCGACTGGGATCGCCGCAACCTGGTGACCGGCGCGCTCGGCGAGGCCGCCGCGAAGGACGACGAGTGGCTGCGCGCTTGGCGCAAGGCCCGCCCCGGCGACCCGGGCTTGGCGCTGGTCAACGCGGAATCGCTGGTGCACGTGGCGTGGGAGGTGCGCAGCGGGCTGATGGCGAAACACGTCTCCGAGGAGCAGTTCGCCGCGTTCTTCCGGGTGCTGGAGCAGGCGGAGGAGGCCGTGCACGAGGCTTCGGCGCTCGCTCCCGAGGACCCGACGCCGTGGGTGACCGCGCTCGCGATCGCGATGGGGCGGCAGTACGAGAACGACCAGTACCGCGAAGTCTGGGCGGAACTCGCCGAACGCGACCCGCAGCACCGCGGGGCGCACACACGGGCACTGCAGTATTGGTGCGCGAAGTGGTTCGGCTCGGCCGAGCTGATGTGGGAGTTCGCCGAGACCGCCGCGGCGAAGTCACCGAAGCTGGCTCCGCTGCTGCTGATCGCCGCGCACGAATCCGAGTTCCAGGACGTCTCCGCGTGGCGCGACCCGCGCGTCTCCGGCGCGCTCGACGGGATCGTCGCTTGGCTCAACGGCGAAGGGCGGGATCACCCGTCGACGCGGTCAGACCGGGCGTACGCGGCGAAGGCGCTCGTGGAGAACGGGCGCTTCGACGAGGCCATCGAGCAGTTCCGGCTCCTGGGGACGCGGGCCGACGGCGGGATGTGGGCCTACAGCGGGGACGCGCGCGGCGAGTTCCTGGCGACGCGGTACGCGGCCTGCTTCGGGGCGGCCAAGCCCTGACGCATTTCGCCTTCTGAATGCGGTCGTTCCCGGTCCCGGGCGCGCTATGAAAGGTCCTTTCCTTGCAAATTTGGCAAGGAAAGGACCTTTCATAGCGGCCGCGGACCAACTCGCAGGTCCGTAGTCAGCACGTTCGCCCCAGGCGCAACAGCAGTCACGGCGGCAGGGCGTAAGTACATGAAGGCCCCCTTCCTTGCGCCTAGCGCAAGGAAGGGGGCCTTCATGTACTTATTGGGAGGTAAGGCAAGCGTGCCACGATCGGTCTGCCGCGAAGACCTCCTTCGCGCTGCTTCTCTTCACGGCGCGCGGGTCTGGACTGACAGACCGGGGTCGGCTCCGCCTTGACTGTCCACAGGGGACGCTTTCTGACGACCGAAAGTCCGTTTCATACCCGTATGCCTACCCGCTGGGATCTGGTCTCGCCTCGGTGTCTTCGTACTGGGTGGAAGGTGTGACGGCCACCGGACAAGACCTCCTCGCGACGATGTAGGAATCTGGACACTGAACGTCCCGATTCCTACATCGTCGACCCAGCACTCTCCCGGATGAGCCCACGTTCCCCGCCGACTCCGTCACGCCACCACTCAACAAGACCGTCGCAGGACCTCAGCCGCGTGAAGGAGCCCAGACGGGGACCAGCACGCGGCGCAGCGAAGGGGCCTTTCACCGCATCGCATGCGGCGAAAGACCCCTTCAGCCCACGTCAGGAGTGGGCGGCGATCAGTTCCGCGATCTGCACGGCGTTGAGCGCCGCGCCCTTCCGCAGGTTGTCGTTCGCCAGGAACAGCGCCAGACCGCGACCGCCGTCGACGCCCGGGTCCGTCCGCAGCCGCCCGACATACGACGGGTCCTGGCCCGCGGCCTGCAGCGGCGTCGGGATGTCCGACAGTTCCACGCCGGGCGCACCGGCCAGCAGTTCGGTCGCGCGGGCGACCGAAAGCTCCTGCGAGAACTCCGCGTTGATCGAGATCGAGTGCCCCGAGAACACCGGCACCCGCACACAGGTGCAGGAAACGCGCAGCTCCGGGATGCTCAGGATCTTGCGGCTCTCGTTGCGGAACTTCTTCTCTTCGTCCGTCTCGAACAACCCGTCGTCCACAATGGACCCGGCGAGCGGGAGGACGTTGTGCGCGATGGTCCGCGCGTACTTCTTCGGCTCGGGGAAGGTCACCGCCGCGCCGTCGTGGGTCAGGGCGCCCGCGTTCGGCCCCGCCGCGGCGAGCTGGCCTTCCAGCTCCTCGACACCGGCGAGCCCGCTGCCGGAAACCGCCTGATACGTGCTGGCGACCAGCCGCACCAGGCCCGCTTCGGCGTGCAGCGGCTTGAGCACCGGCATCGCGGCCATGGTGGTGCAGTTGGGGTTCGCGATGATCCCCTTGCGCGCTTCCTTGACCGCTTCCGGGTTGACCTCGCTGACGACCAGCGGGACGTCGGGGTCCATGCGCCAGGCCGACGAGTTGTCGATCACCGTGGCACCGGCCGCGGCGAACCGCTCCGCCTGCGCCTTGGAGGTCGTGCCACCGGCGGAGAACAGCGCGATGTCCAAACCGGACGGATCCGCGGTCGTCGCGTCCTCGATGACGATTTCCCCGTCACCCCAAGGAAGCTTCGAGCCCGCGGACCGCGCCGAAGCGAAGTACCGCATTTCGGCGACCGGGAAACCCCGTTCGGCCAGCAGACGACGCATCACGCCGCCGACCTGACCGGTCGCCCCGACGACCCCTACTCGCAGACCTTCAGCCATCAGCGACCACTCCCCGCGTAGACGACGGCTTCTTCGTCGCCGCCGAGTTCGAATGCTTCGTGGATCGCGCGCACCGCGTCGTCGAGCTGCGCGTCCCGGATCAGGACCGAGATCCGGATTTCCGAGGTGTTGATGATTTCGATGTTGACGCCCGACTGCGCGAGCGCCTCGCAGAATGTCGCCGTGACACCGGGGTGCGAACGCATCCCCGCGCCGACGAGCGACACCTTGCCGACGTGATCGTCGTAGAGGACCGACTCGAACCCGATCTCGCCCTTGATCTTCTCCAGCGACTGCACGGCCTTGGCCCCGTTGGCCTTCGACAGCGTGAAGGTGATGTCGGTGCGGCCGGACGACGTGCTGGACACGTTCTGCAGCACCATGTCGATGTCGATCTCGTTGTCGGCGATCACCCGGAAGATCCTGGCGGCGGCACCGGCGGTGTCGGGCACGCCGGTCACCGTGATCTTGGCCTCGGAGCGGTCGTGCGCCACGCCGGTGATCAACGCTTGTTCCACGGGGATCTCCTCGATAGAACCGGTCACGGTGGTGCCCGGCTTGTCACTGTAGGAAGAACGGACTCGGATCGGGACGCCGTAGCGGCGCGCGTACTCCACCGAACGCAGGTGCAGGATCTTCGACCCGCTCGCGGCCAGCTCCAGCATCTCCTCGTAGGCGATGGTGTCGAGCTTGCGGGCGTCGGGCACGACGCGCGGATCGGCGGTGTACACACCGTCCACATCGGAATAGATCTCGCAGACGTCGGCGTTCAGCGCCGCGGCCAGCGCGACGGCGGTGGTGTCCGAGCCGCCGCGGCCTAGGGTGGTGATGTCCTTGGTGTCCTGGGACACGCCCTGGAACCCCGCCACGAGCGCGATGTAGCCCTGGTCGAGGGCTTCCGTCACCCGGCTGGGGCTGACGTCGATGATCCGCGCGTTGCCGTGCACCGACGTCGTCACCACACCGGCCTGCGAGCCGGTGAACGACCAGGCCTCCGCGCCCTGCGCCGAAATCGCCATCGCCACCAGCGAGTTGGAAATACGCTCACCCGCGGTGAGCAGCATGTCCATCTCACGTTCCGGCGGCGCCGGGTTGACCTGCTGAGCCAGGTCGAGCAGCTCGTCCGTCGTGTCTCCCATGGCGGAGCAGACGACGACCACGTCGTTGCCCGCCTTCTTGGTGGCGACGATGCGTTCCGCGACGCGTTTGATCCGGTCGGCACTTTCCAGCGACGAACCGCCGTACTTCTGGACCACGAGGGCCACGCCCGAACCTCCTCGACGGGCCGGGCGGCTCCATGGTGGGCACCGAAGGAGCCCCCGCGTCCCTTATTTGGGCGAAAGCCTACCGGGGACACGCACGCCCGCCACCCTCGTAAGTGGGCCTGAACACCACTTCAGGGACTTCTCGAAGTAAATCTTCCTTAACACCAACGAAATAGTCGGAGGGCTTTCACTTTAGTGACGGAGAGCACGCCTTGTTATCGTCCGTTGGTGCACAAACCCGCCGACACAAGTACCCCGATCGCGTCGATCCTGGCCGCCAGGTGGAGTCCTCGCGCCTACGACGAGGCCGCCACGGTCACCGAAGACCAGGTCCGCGCGCTGCTCGAAGCGGCCCGCTGGGCGCCGTCGTTCGGCAACACCCAGCCCGCCCGCTACCTGGTCGGCGTCCGGGGCACGCCGTCGTTCGACCGCATCCTCTCGACGCTCAACTCGGGCAACCGCGCGTGGGCCCATCGCGCCGGTCTCCTGCTGATCGGCGTGATGGTCACCACGAACGAGAAGGGCGAAGTCCCGTACGCCGAGTACGGGCTGGGCCTCGCGAGCGAGAACCTCGTGCTCCAGGCCGTCGAGCTCGGCTTGATCGCGCATCAGATGGCCGGCTTCTCCGCCGAAGCGGCGACGGACTTCTTCGGGCTCCCCGACGACGTCGTCCCCAAGGTCGCCATCGCCGTCGGCCACCCCGCGGACCCCTCCGTACTCGAAGAGGACTGGCGGATCGAACGCGAGAAGGCGCCGCGCGAACGTGTCCCGCTGGCGGAGTTCGCCTACGCCGGCACCTGGGGTACGAGCGCCTTCTCCGGCTGAGGGAGCCAGCGCAGGGCGAGGGCACCGAGCCCGACGTGAAGCAGGGTCAGCACCGCGACGGCGGTGTGCAGGCCCGCGACGAAGGCCTCCTTCGCGTCAACTGCGGCCGTGGGCGCGATACCCGGGAGCTGAAGGGTTTCGCCGAGCGTGGGCGCGAGGCCCGGACCGGCCAGGCGGAACACCAGCGCGGCAAGCGACCCCATGAGCGCGGTCCCCAGCACGTTGCCGATCTCGTTGCCGGTTTCGGCGATCGCGCCCGCCGCTCCCGCCCGTTCGGCGGGCACCGCGGGCGACGGCCGTGTCGGCCACCACACTGAACGAGATGCCGCAGCCGACCAGGGCCGCGCGTTTGCCGACGCGGTCGACCAGCGCGGGTGTGACGACGCACAGGGTCGTGAGCTCGGCCGCTCCGGGCAGCGCCGTGTGCAGGACGGGCAGGCCGAGCACGGACTGCGGGCGGGTTCCCCACAGGTACGCGGTCGCCGACCACGCCGGCGCCGGGCGAACCACACCAGCAGCCCGGCCCGGTGATCGCGGTGTTCCTGCGAGAGGGTCGGGGAAGAGTTCGCTCAGCACAGCCAGCGCCGACGGCAGCAGGGTCACGGCAGGTGCTCGACGCGCTCGCCCGCGTACTCGGAACGACCTCGCCCGGCGGTCCGCGCTCCCGAAGCCGAGGGATCCGGAGCGGGGGCCGTCACTGTCGCGCCTGTTCTTCCTCGACCCGCTCACCGGTGACCTGCACCGGAACCGGGCCGAGCTCGCCCGCGTCCACGTCGCCGACTGCACCATCGGCGCCATGTGCCCGCGGCACCCGACGATCGGCGCGGCCGACGTCGACCACCAGGTGTGGCTCCAGCCCGACAGCCCCGACCACCGGCTGGAGATCTACCCCGCCGAAGGACCCGGGATCCGCTGACGCGCTGAAGATCCTGACCCAGTTCGACGGCTAACCTGGGGTCATGGGGGCTTTTCGCAGTCTCGTCCGCAACGAATCACGCACGATGTCCGGGCTGTGGCTGTATCTGAGAGGCCGCGAAGACGGGTCGACGAGGACGTCGTGGCGGTGCCGTACGGCTCCGGCAGCAAACCGATCTTCATCGTTTTCGCCGTGGTGAGCGCCTTCGAAACCGGCCTCTTCTGGCTGATCGACTTCGGTCTGGTCGTCGATCTGCTGCTGCTCGCTCTGGGCGTGTACTCGGCGCTGCTGATCTTCGGCGTTGGTCCGGCCGCACGTGATCTCGCAGCGCGAGCTTCGGGTGCGCTACAGCTCGTTCTACGACGTACGGATCCCGCGGGAAAACATCATCAGCCTGCGATATCTGAAGGAAAGCCACGATCCCCTGAAGGTGAAGGCGTTCCGCGGCGAAACCTGGCTCAGTCACGACAACTACTACGACACGAACCTGGTCGCCGAACTGCGTGAGCCGATCACGGTGACCCGCCCCCTCGGCAAGACCGAGACGGTCCGCGTCCTGAAATTCACCGCGGACGACCCGAAGGCCGCCGTCGAGGCGTACGAAAGGCTCGCTTTCAGCTGAGCCGGTAGGTCCGGGTCACGATGGCGTGCGCGAGCTCGTTGACGCCCATGTTCCGGGCGAAGGCGTGCGCACGGATGAGGGCCAGCGCGTCCGAGGCGGAGCAGTCGCGGGCGGCCATCACCACCCCCGTGGCCTGATGTACCGCGACGCGGAGATCGATATCGCCGAACAACGGATGTACGGGCAGGCCGTCGTCACCGTCGAGCCGTACGGACGGATCCAGCGCGGTGACGGTCAGTGCTTCGGCCAGGATGTCGAGGGAACGGACGACTTCGGTGTCCGGCTCGGGCTCGGCCCGATACGCGGTCAAGGCACCCATCGGCGCTTCGGCGAGGCCCAGGCGAGCCGAAATCACCGCCCTGACCCCGAGTTCCCGCGCGGCGGGGCCGAATTGGGGCCACCGGCTCACGAGTTCCGGCTCACCGCAGACGCCCGGTTCAAGAGGATGGCCCTGTGTCGGCCCTTCGCCGAGGACGTACTCGAGTTCGTGCGCCTTCGCGGCGATGGGATCCGAGACCACGACCGCTGCCTCGATCCCGCCGGTGCTGAACAGTGTCACCGCCAGACTTTGGATGCCGGACGCCTCGGCTGCCGCCGTCATGAACGTCGGCGGCCCGCCGTACGGCTCCTCCGGCCAGTCCGCCCAGCGTCCGACCGCGTCGAGATAGCCGGTATGCAGGTCCACCGCGGTCCGATGTCGTCGCTCGGCGGCGCGATGCAGTTCCGCCATCCGCTGGTGGAAGGGCCTCATTGACGCGGTCGCCGTGCCCGCCAGGCCTTCGTGCCGCCGGGCAACGGCCGCCGCGCGATCTGCCCGCCCGCGCTCGGTTTCGATAAGCCTGCGCAGGGCCGGAGGGTCGTATCGACCACCTGTGCCGTCCCACATGAGGTGAGCCTACGCCCGAGCAAGGCCCTCCGAATTGACCCGAACGGCTGGGCCCCCACGGGTTCCGCTTCCGCGAGCCGAGGACTAGCGTTGATTACCCAGCGCCCTCGAAACTGCCGTACGCAGGAAGGCCGCATTCTGATGCAGAAGCGCGAAAGATGGGTCGCCGACACGTTGGTGGAACTGTCCGACACTTTGGTACCCGCGCTCGACCCGAAGAATTATTGGCTCTGCGTGGCGAACCGCTACGCGCAACTGGTCGCAGCGTCATCGGTCCGGCTGACGGCTGTCGGTGACCGCGGCGACCGGCCGATCGTCGTGCACACCGACGAACGGCTCGAAAACCCGCCGCTCGGCGAAATCCTCGCCGAGGAAGGCCCTGGCATCGACTGCCATGAACATGACGAGCCGATCGTCAACGTGCTCCTCGACGAAGCTAAAGCACGGTGGAACCGGCTGGCTCCGGCCGCCCTCTCGCTCGGCTACCGGTCGGCGCACGCGTTTCAGTTCAGTCGCCGCGAAAAGGTGTTGGGCGACGTGACGATCCTGACCACGGAAACCACGCCTCTGCCGGTCGCCGATCTGCGGATCGCGGTCGCCTTCGCTGACGCGGCCACGATCGGCATGCTCAACCACCGCGCGATCGCCGGACTGACCAAGACTTCCGAACAGCTACAGGGGGCGCTGGACAGCCGAGTGATCATCGAGCAGGCGAAGGGGCTGGTCTCCACGAGGCTGGGGGTAGACCCTGCCGAGGCGTTCCTCGTGTTGCGGCACTACGCGCGCAGCCACAACCGCCGGATCGGCGAGCTGTGCGAACAGCTGGTCAGCCGTCGCATGACAGCGTCCGATCTCTTGAAATCGCTTCCCAAACGCTCGATGAGACCGGATCGCAGACGCTGACTCACCGGCGCGGTCGCTTCTCCGTCATCAAGACGACACCGCCACCCGGTCCGCTCAACGGCGAGCAGCTGACCGAGGTGACCAGCGGCCTGCCTTTCCGGTCCACCGCGTCGATCTCGACCTGCGCGGCCCGTTGCCCGCTCTCGTTGCAGAGTTCGACGATGTCGCGCAACCCGGCGATCGGCAGGCCGAAGTCGAGGGTGAAGAACTCCTCCAGGTAGACCTCTCCGGCTCGCAGGCCCCACAGTTCCTCGGCGCCGCGGTTCCAGCTGCGCACCCGGAGATCTCCGTCCAGCACGACCACCCCCGCTTCGACGCTGGACAGCACACCTTCGAAGAACATGCGTGTCTCGTCGAGTTCCGCCGTGCGGATGCGCATCTCCTCGTTCATCGTTTCGAGTTCCTCGTTGCCCGACTGGAGTTCCTCGTTGGTGGTCTCGAGTTCCTCGTTCGTGGACTGGAGCTCCTCGTTCGTCGTTTCGAGTTCCTCGATGCTCGACTGGAGTTCCTCGTTGACCGTTTCGAGTTCGGCGTTGGTCGATTGGAGCTCGGCGTAAGCCGTGGCCAGGTCTTCCTGCACGCGTTTCACCTCATGCTGGAGCCTGGTGGCCTCGGTGGTGTCGATGAACGTGATCGCCGCGCCGATGTCCTCACCATCGATCGTGAGCAGGGGCCGGACGACGATGTCGAAGTACTGCGTCTCTTCGGTGGTCTTCTGCCGTCGCACGGAATCGACCCGCATGCTGCGGCGCTCGCTGTGCGCCTGGTCGACGACGGACCGCAGTTCGATCGGCCGGTAGGAGATTTCCAGGTCGTGGAACGGCCTGCCCACATCGT
Source organism: Amycolatopsis speibonae (assembly GCF_042647925.1). Classification (NCBI taxonomy): domain Bacteria; kingdom Bacillati; phylum Actinomycetota; class Actinomycetes; order Pseudonocardiales; family Pseudonocardiaceae; genus Amycolatopsis; species Amycolatopsis speibonae. The sequence continues at coordinate 65,713 of NZ_JBHRWK010000068.1, read as the reverse complement.
GTGAGGAAAGCCCGAACTGTAACCTCGCCGAGCCGTTGATCAGGGCGACCGTGCCGTCGCGGTCGATGCCCAGTACCGAATCGGGCGAGGACGCCAACGCGAGTTCGCTCACGTGGCGCCGTCGGTTGGCGTCCCGCACCCCGGCTCCCGCACGCACATCGAAGCGCGCGGGTCTCACGGTGGTGCCGCCCATCCGCAGTTTGAACACCCGGTTCCGGATGTTGGCGACGTCGAACCGGACGCCGTCGGAAAGCAGCATCTCGGCCTTCCCGAGGAACAGGTGGCCGCCCTCGTTGAGCGCGAAATGGAAGCGTTCGATGATTTTCGCCTGTGCTTCGACGTTGAAATACATCAAGGTGTTGCGGCAGGCGAGCAGATCGACCCGGGAAATGGGAGCGTCACGCGTGATGTCGTGCCTGCCGAAGATCACCCGGCGGCGCAGGTCACGCCGGAAGGCGAACAGGTTCCCGCTCGGCTCGAAATACTTCCTCTTCATCTCATCGGGCAGCCGTTCCAGTGCCTTCGAGGAATACAGGCCCGTCCTGGCTTCCCGCAAGGCTTCTTCGTCGACATCGGTCCCATAGATCTTGACGCGCCGAGTGCTCTCCTCGATGCCGAGGTGCTCCGCGAAGATCATCGCGATGGAATAGGCCTCTTCGCCGCTCGAACAGCCGGCGCTCCAGATCCGGATCTCCTCGTGAGGAGCGACCTTCGCGACGAGTTCGGGCACGACGGTCTTCTGCAGGAAAGTCCAGGATTCGGGATCCCGGAAGAAACTGGTGACGTTGATCAGGATGGTGTTGAAGAGTTCCAGGAACTCCTCGGCGTTGATCTCCAGGTAATCCCGGTATTCGGAGTACCCGTCGATCTTCACCGTCTGCATCCGTTTTCGGATCCGGCGGGCAAGCGAAGTCCGCTTGTAGCCGGTGAAATCGAAACCGCGGGAATCCCTGATGAAGGTCAGCAGGATTTCGAGGTCCTCGCCGTGGTCGATTTCGCCTTCCGGCGTGCTCATAACGTCCTCGTTCCCTCGACCAGGCCGACGAGCGCATCGGCGATGTCGTCCAGCGGGAGCACCAGATCGACCGATACGGCCTTCGCCACGGCCTGGGGCATTCCCTTGAATTCGGCGGTCTCCGGATCTTCGGAGACAACGGTACCGCCCCGCGACTTCACCGCTCCGGCCCCTGCCGCGCCATCGGAACCCGTCCCGGTCAGGACACAGACGAGCGCGGACGGGCCGTAAACCTCGGCGACGGACTCGAAGAGCAGATCAGCCGACGGCCGGACGAACTTGACGTGCTCACTCGCCGACAGGCTGAGGACGCCACCGGGATGCACCAGCAGATGACGGTCCGGCGGCGCGAGGTGGACGACGCCGGGCCCGATGACGTCGTCCGGCTCGGCCATCTTGATCCGTAGCCTGGACCGGCGGTCGAGGATGTCGGCGAGAATGGTGTCGTGGCGCGGGTCGAGGTGCTGGACGACGACCAGCGGCACGGGAAAGTCGACGGGCAGAGCGCCGAGCACCGCGAGCAGTGCCTTGACTCCACCTGCCGAGGATCCGATGGCGACGATCTCGTATGCCGCCGCCTGAAGACGGCTGGGGCCGAGCATCTTTTGAGCGTAGTGCCCCGAAGGCTAAGCGGAACCGCCCACGCGGCGGATGATCTTCGCGAGAATGGCCGTGACCACCATCCAGAAGACCGCGGCGATGCCGTAGTTGATCAGCACGCGGAGCTTGGCGTCCTCGGGCATGAAGAGATCCTTGAAGCCCAGCAGCAGACCGTCGGCCCAGCCGCGGACGAACGACACGATGCCGTTGTCCGGGTTCGCCTCGCCGATCACGAAGACGACGTGCAGCACCAGGATCGCCGCGAAGACCAGCCCGACCCAGCGGACGACGCTCGCCAGCACCCCGGCCGCGCGGCCGCTCCCGGCCCGCCAGTCGACCTTGCGCCTGGTCTTCTGATCAGCGGTTTCCTTCTCTTCAGCGTGCTCGCCCATGCCGGGCAGTGTGGCACGCCACCTGGTCCGATTGCTACCCGCGAGTAACCCGAATGGGCGCCCCTGGTGGTCACGGTTCGATCGCGGCCCGGGTTTCCTTTCGGGAGATCACGCGGTTAAGGTGGCGTCGTGGCTCGAGCTCTCCTGCTTCGCTGCCGCGACGGGGCCTGATCGGACCGGCTCCCCGTCGCGGGGCTTCGTGGTGCCGGTCGTCGCACCCGATTCTTCAGGAGAACCGTCCCCTCATGAGCATCCGTAAGCCCACTCGCCCGGCCCCTTCCGAGCAGGCCGCGTGGAACACCCAGCGCGGCACTTCGATGCCCGTACATCGCTATCGCCCCTGGTCAGAGCTGGTCGAGGACATCAACCTGCCCGACCGCACCTGGCCGGACAAGCGCATCGACACCGCGCCCCTGTGGTGCGCGGTCGACCTGCGCGACGGCAACCAGGCCCTGATCGACCCGATGTCGCCCGCACGCAAGCGCAAGTTCTTCGACCTGCTGGTCCGCATGGGCTACAAGGAGATCGAGGTCGGCTTCCCGGCGGCCTCGCAGACGGACTTCGACTTCGTCCGCGAGATCATCGACGAGGGCGCCATCCCGGACGACGTCAGCATCCAGGTACTGACCCAGTGCCGCCCGGAACTGATCGAGCGCACCTTCAAGTCTCTCGAAGGAGCGCCGCGCGCGATCGTCCACATCTACAACTCGACGTCGATCCTGCAGCGTCGTGTCGTGTTCCGTGAGGAGCGCATCGGCATCACGAAGATCGCTTCGCAGGCCGCCGAACTGGTCGTCGACTTCGCGGCGAAGCAGCCGGACACCGACTTCCGCTTCCAGTACTCGCCGGAGTCCTACACCGGCACCGAGCTGTCCTACGCGCTCGAGGTCTGCAACACGGTCACGGAGATCTGGCAGCCGACGCCGGAGAAGCCGGTCATCCTGAACCTGCCCGCCACCGTCGAGATGGCGTCGCCGAACATCTACGCCGACTCGATCGAGTGGATGCACCGCAACCTGGACCGCCGCGACTCGGTGATCCTGTCGCTGCACCCGCACAACGACCGCGGCACCGGCATCGCCGCCGCCGAACTGGGCTTCCAGGCCGGCGCGGACCGGATCGAAGGCTGCCTGTTCGGCAACGGCGAGCGCACCGGCAACGTCGACCTGGTCGCGCTGGGCATGAACCTCTACAGCCAGGGCGTCGACCCGCAGATCGACTTCTCCGACATGGACGAGATCAAGCGGACCGTCGAATACTGCAACCAGCTGCCGGTGCACGAACGCAGCCCGTGGGCCGGTGACCTGGTGTTCACCGCGTTCTCCGGCAGCCACCAGGACGCGATCAACAAGGGCCTCGACGCGCTGAAGGTCGCCGCCGACCGGGCGGGGACGCCGGTCGACGAGCACCCGTGGGAGGTCCCGTACCTGCCGATCGACCCGAAGGACATCGGCCGTAACTACGAGGCCGTGATCCGCGTGAACTCGCAGTCCGGCAAGGGCGGCGTGGCCTACATCATGAAGGCCGAGCACCAGCTCGACCTGCCGCGGCGCCTGCAGATCGAGTTCTCGAAGGTCGTCCAGCGCCACACCGACACCGCGGGCGGCGAGGTCGACCCGGCCACCATGTGGAACGCGTTCTCGGCCGAGTACCTGGAGCTGAAGACGCCGCTGGAGCTGGTGCGCCAGCACGTCAGGGACAACGGCGACGGCGAGTACGACATCACCGCCACCGTGCGGGTCGAGGGCGACGAGCACGAGGTCACCGGGCGCGGGAACGGCCCGATCGCGGCCTTCTTCGACGCGCTGTCGACCGTCGGGTTCGACCTGCGGCTGCTGGACTACAGCGAGCACACGCTCTCGCCGGGCGACGACGCGCGGGCGGCGTCGTACATCGAGTGCGCGATCTCCGACCGGGTGTTCTGGGGCATCGGGATCGACCCGTCGATCGTGACCGCTTCGCTGCGGGCCGTCGTGTCGGCCGTGAACCGGGCGAACCGGTAGCTTCCGTCGTTCGTTCCGTTCCGTGAAGGCCTCCTTGAGGGACCCTGGGTCCCTCAAGGAGGCCTTCACGGACTTGACGCTGCGGGAAGTGCGCGGGGTCGCGTGCGGCCGGGTCGGTGCAGCGGGTCGTGAGTGGTAAGTCGCGTTAGAACGACATTTGCCACTCACGACCACCCCGGCCGACACCTCACCGCCACGCACTCCGCGAAGGCCTGATGCCGCGAAAGTGGCTTTCGCGACGTGCTTCGGCCCCAATGCCACTGGCGGCGTCCCGTGAAGGCCTCCTTCCCTACCTTGAGGGTAGGGAAGGAGGCCTTCACGGACTTCTGCGTCGGTGGCCGTGCCGGAACGCGGGAGCAGGGCGGCCGCTCGTGGCTTCACGTCCTGGGCAAGGTGTCGGCGCGGGGGGTCGTGAGTGGTAAGTCGCGTCAGAGCGGACCGGTATTCGCCTGCCTACCGGTGACCTGCACGAGGCTGGCGATCCCAGCGGATGCCCGATCGACGGCGAGGTCACCCAGTCCCAGACTTTCACCTCACCGCCACGTCTGATGTCGCGAAGGCCTCCTAGAGGGCTTTCACCGCGGCCAGGATGTCGGCCGGGTCGGTGCGGGTGGTGTAGTCCGGGTGGGCGTCGATGTAGCGGATGACGCCTTCGCCGTCCACGACCAGGACGGTCGGGTACGGCAGTTCCCATTCCCGCGCGCCGTTGATCTTCTCGACGTCGCCGACGAGCGCGTCGAAGGTCGGCTTGAGCTCTGGGTCCTGGCGGAACGTGATGCCGAGCGCGCGCCCCAGCTCGTTGTCCACATCGGACAGAACCGCGAACTCCAGATCCTTTGTGGACAGTGAGTCGTCCGGCAGCTGCGGGCTGACCGCGACCAGCTTCACCCCCAGGTTCTCCAGTTCCGGCAGCAGCTCTTGCTGATACGCGCGCAGCGCGAGGTTGCAGTACGGGCACCACGCGCCGCGGTAGAACACCACGACCGCGGGCCCGTCCGCGACCCGCACCCGAGCGCCACCGGCGTCCGGCAGCGTGAACTCCGGCATCGCCGCCCCCGGTTTCACCGCCGCCTCGGCGACGACACCGACGAACTTCTCGCGATCGGCCTTGAGCACCGGCGCGACCTCCTCCGGCACCTGCTCCGCGACAGCGGCACGCAGGTCGGCGAGGTCGTTGTCGAGATCCCCCATGGTCGGCTCCTTGAGTTGTACTGATCGGTACAGTGCGGTCGACTGTACTATTCAGTACATGGATGGTCAACCGGTCGCTCCGACCCCGCGCGGACGCCTGACCCGGGATGCGATCGTCGACGCGGCGGCGGAACTGATGTACGTCAACGGCGTCGCCGGGACGAGCGTCGACAAGGTGCTCGCGGCCAGCGGGGCCGGGAAATCGCAGATGTACCACTACTTCAAGAACAAGGATCAGCTCGTCGAGGCGGTCATCGCCCGCTTCCTGGAGAGCATCCTCGGCAACCAGCCGACGATCTTCGCGCTGCACGACTGGGCCGACTTCGACCAGTGGGCCCAGGAGATCCTGGCCATCCAGACCACCCCCAAAGGCCCGATCGCGTGCCCGCTCGGCAACCTCGCGGGCGAGCTCGGCGACAACCCCAGGATCGCGCCGCTGCTCGACAAGGCCTACCGCGAATGGGAGTCCCATCTCGAGAACGGCCTGAATTCCTTGCAGGAACAGGGAAAGCTCGCCGAGGACGCCGATCCGGCCCGGCTCGCGCAGGCCGCGATGACCTGCGTCCAGGGCGGCCTGCTGATGGCCCACCTACGGCACGACATCACGCCGATCGCCGACGCGCTCAAGATCGCACTGGACCACCTGAAGAGTCACGCTCACCCGTGAGGGCCTCGACCTCGTCGGCGAGCGCGTCGAGCACCTTCGCCACCGCCGGCCGCGAAGACGCGCCCAGCCGGCAGACCGCCTCGACATGCCTGGCCGCCTTGATCCCGGCGAGCGGACGGCAGACGAGACCGCTGCCGCGACGAGTGTCCACTGTGTACCGGGGCAGTAGCGCGATCCCGTGCCCGGCGGCCACCAGCCGTTCGATGATCCGGAAGTCGTTGATGCGCTGCACGACCCGCGGCCGCACGCCGGTGCGGATGATCAGCGACTGGAGGATGTCGTCGACCGGGAACCCGGCGTTGACGCTGATCCAGCTTTCGTCGGCCAGTTCGGCGAGTTCGACACGGCGCCTTTTCGCGAACCGGTGACCCACCGGGAACGCGACGTCGAGCGGCTCGCGCAGCAGGTGCCGCGACTCCAGCCGCTCCGAGGCGAGCGGCGGCGCGTGCTCCTCCCGGTGCGCCACCACGATGTCGTAGTCCGCGACGAGTCCCGGCACCTCGGGCGGTGTCATGTCGACGTCGCGCACGATGACGTCCAGGCCCTCGAACCCCGCCGTCCGGTGCAGCAGGCCGGGCAGCAGCATCAGCCCTGCCGACTGGAAGATCGCCATCCGGACACGGCCGCGTGGGGCGCTGCGGTAGGTGTCCAATTCGGACTCCGCACGATCGAGCGCGGCGAGCACGTCGTCCGCGCGGGCGACCAGCGCGCGGCCCGCGTCGGTCAGCCGGAGCCCGCGCCCGGCCGGTTCCGTCAGCGCGAGACCGACGTCACCCTGCAGGGCGCGCAGCTGCTGGGAAACCGCGGACGGCGTGCAGTGCAACGCCTTCGCGGCCGCCGTCACGCTGCCGCGGTCGGCGAACTCCCGCAGGGTCCGCAACCGGCCGATGTCCATCCCGCCAGCATATGTGAAGCGAAACTGAACGGTCGCTGCAAATATTCTCGCTGGTCCTAAATGGTCATCCCACGTAAGAGTGAAGGTATGCCCGCCCGCGATCGTCTGCTCGCCCTGCTCGTCGTCGTCCTCTGGGGCTGCAACTTCCTCGCCATCCACGCCACCCTCGGGCAGTTCCCGCCCGTCTTCGCCGGCGGGCTGCGCTTCGCGGTCATCGCGATCCCGACCATCCTGTTCGTGCCGTGGCCGAAGGTGAAGATCCGCCACCTCCTCGGCTACGGGCTGGGCTTCGGCACCGGGCAGTTCGCCTTCCTCTTCATCGCGATGGACACCGGCATGCCGACCGGCCTCGCGTCGCTGGTGCTGCAGGCTTCGGCCCCGTTCACCGTCCTGCTCGGCGCCGTCTTCCTGCGGGAACGCGTCTCCGGACGGCAGCTCGCCGGGATCCTGCTCGCCGTCGCCGGGATGGCGACGATCGCCTGGCAGCAGGCCGGGAACGCCGCCCTGCTGCCGGTGATCCTGACCCTGCTCGGAGCGCTGAGCTGGGCTTTCGGCAACCTGAGCACCCGGAAGGCGGCACCGGAAAGCCCGCTGAACTTCGTCCTCTGGATGTCCGTGGTGCCGCCGCTGCCGATGTTCGCGCTTTCGCTGGTGATGGAGGGCCCCGCCGAGATCGGGCACTCGCTGAGCACGCTCGGCACGCCGACCGGGCTGATCGGCCTCGGCGGGCTCGCCTACGTCGTGGTGTTCGGCACGATCGTCGGCTCCGGGATCTGGACGTCGCTGATGCGCCGGAATCCGGCGGGCGTGGTCGCGCCGTTCTCCCTGCTGGTGCCGGTGGTCGGGCTGTCGGTGGCGTTCCTGGTCCTCGACGAGCGGCCCTCGCCGGTGGAGATCATCGCGGCGGCCGTCGTCATCGGCGGGGTCCTGTTCGGTTCGACGAAGCGCCGCGCGCGCGAGCCGGACTTCCTCGCCGAAGCCGAAACACCTCAGCCCACTGGTGTGCGGTGAGCTTTTTGGGCGGGGCGCCGCGACCGGTGAACACCCGCCGTACGAAGTCCTGGTAGCGCTGACGATCCGCGTCGTCGACTAGCGGATGCTCACGGCGGGTCAGGGTGAGCAGACCGCCGTCGACACCGGGCTTCGGGCGGAACGCCGTGGCGGGCACCCGGCCCGCCAGCCGGAAGTCGAACCACGGCCACCACTGCGCGGTCATCATGGTGGCGCCACCGACCCCGGCACGGCGGCGCGCCACCTCCCACTGCACGAGCAGGACGGCGTCCGTCCAACCTGGGGCGGAGAGGACGTGGCGCAGCGTCGCGGTGGTCAGGTGGAACGGCAGATTGCCGACCAGGACATGCGGCGTCTTCGGCAGCGGGAACCGCAGGAAGTCCGCGGCGACGATCTCCGTGGCCGACTGGACGCGGCCCGCCAGCCGGGCGGCGCGGCGATCGTCGAGCTCGATACCGGTCAGCCGCCTGCCGAGCCGCTGCAAGGGCAGGGTCAGCGCGCCGTCGCCCGTGCCGAATTCGATGATCGGCCCGTCGGTTCCGGCGACGAGCTCCACGACGGTTTCGATGGTGTTGCGGTCGATGAGGAAGTTCTGGCCGAGTTCGTGACGGCCAGGTCGGTGTGTGCGCAAGGGGTCTCCGCGGCTTCGAGGTGAGCCGGGCAGCCTGAAGCAGGCCCGGCGATGGCTCGCTCGGGCGGCGGTTCCTTGCTGGACGCGCGGGATCCGCCGCTAGGCGCGGCGGGTCCTGGTGAAAGCGGAAGCACACATGGCGGCGAAGCTACCTCGGGCCGGTGCGCTTCCGCCAACGGTTTTCTACGCGGCGATCCGGCTGGTGCCGAGCTGCTCGACCGGACCGGACAGGGCGGCCTTGACCTGGCGGGTGAGGTCGTCGGTGAGCACCTCGGTCTCGCCCTTTTCGAGGCCGTCGACGACCTGGCGGGCGACGTCGCGCGGGTCGTTCTTCTCGACCTCGAAGCCCTGGGTCATGTCGGTGTCGGTGTAGCCGAGGTGGACGCCGACGACCTGGGTGCCCTGTTCGGCGAACTCGATCCGGAGCGAGTTGGTGAGCGACCAGAAGGCCGCCTTCGACGCGCCATAGGAGCCTGAGCCCGCCGCCCACGACAGGACGGAATGGACGTTGACCAGCGCTCCGCCGTCCTTGAGCTGCGGCGCAAACGCTTGCGCGACGCGGAGCGCACCGAAGACGTTCGTCTCGAAGACCGGGCGGTGCGCGTCGATGTCTTCGGCGAGCAGCGAGCCGAGCCCGATGACGCCGGCGTTGTTGAAGACGACCGTCGCGTCGCTCGCCTCGGCGGTCAGCGCGCGGACGGATTCCGGGTCGGTGACGTCGAGCGGGAGCGGGACGATCCGCGGATCGGTCTCCTCGCGCGGCGCCCTGGCCGTCGCGTAGACCTTGGCGGCGCCACGGGCGAGCAGTTCGGCGACGAACGCCTTGCCCAGTCCGCGCTGCCCACCGGTGACCAGGACGACGGCACCCTCGATGGCGGTCATGACTTGCTCCCTTGACAGAAGTGTTCGATGTTTGCCTCTGTCGTCAGATGGCGGCGCGAGCCGACAGAGTCAAGTACGCTTGACCTATGTCATGGACCGCGACGGACCGCTACCGGTTGCGCGCCGCCCCCTCGGGGCTGGCGCTCGTTCAGGACTTCCTCAACACGAAGGGCATCAAGGCGCACGGCCTCGACCTGCTGAGCGACGCCGATCTGGCGCGCCCTTGGGCCGCCGAGGCACTGGCGGAATGGTCGAAGACCCGGGACTCCGACGTTCCCGAGATCACGCTGGGCACGGGCGACCTTCGCGCGCTTCGCGACCTACGGGAGTCGTTCGTTTCGCTGCTGGACGGCGATGACGCGGCCGTCGAGAAGCCGATCAAGGCGGACCTGGCCGTGCGGGACGGCGTCGTCCGGCTGTTCCCGTCCGGCACCGGACGGCAGTGGCTCGCTTCGGCGCTGTGGACGGAGACGCTGCTCGCGCAGCAGGCCGGGATCTGGCCGCGGCTGAAACTGTGCCGCCTCGACGGCTGCCGTTCGGCGTTCTACGACGTCTCGCGCAACAACAGCGGGGTCTGGCACGACGTCCGGAGCTGCGGGAACGTCGCGAACCTGCGGGCTTCGCGGGAGCGGAAGAGGGCGCTCAGCTGAGTGCGGCGAGCGCCGACGGGATCGGCATCTCGCCCCCGATGACGTCGAAACCCTGGTTCTCGGCGAGCGGCTCGTCGAGGGTGGCGACCAGTACCCCGGCGACATCGGCGCGGGAGACGTGCCCGGGTTCGAGGTGACCGCTGAGCTTGACGCGGCCGGTGGGCTGATCGTCGGTGAGCGTGCCGGGGCGGACGATCGTCCAGTTCAGGCTCGAACGGGCCAGGACGCTGTCGGAGATCTGCTTCGCCATCAGGATCGACCGCACCAGGCGATCGCCCTGATCCGGCGCGTCCGCGAACTGCGCGGAAAGCTGCACGAACCGCGCGACACCCGCCTTCTCCGCGGCGCGGATCGCGGTGATCACACCGTCGCGGTCGACGAGGTCGACCGAAGCCTGATCCGGGTCGGGCGCGCCGATCGTGTTGATCACGACCTCGGAGCCGGCGAGAGCTTCGACGAGGTCGTCCGCGTCGGCGGTGACGTCCGCGACGACGGTTTCGGCGCCGAGACCGGCGACCTCCTCGGCCCGGCGGCGGCTGCGCAGACCCGCCCGCACCTGATGTCCCCGCCCCAGCAGAAGCCGGACCACGTGAATCCCCGTCCGCCCCGACGCACCCAGCACTGTGACCCGCATGACAGAAGAGTCTGCCTGATCACCGCCACCCGCGCTGTGTGCCAAGTACATGAAGGCCCCCTTCCTGTACCTAGGCGCAAGGAAGGGGGCCTTCATGTACTTCAAGCGGGACTAGAGGATCTCGGCCGCCGAGCCGACATCGGGCAGTCCGCCGACGTCGGGGTTCAGGTCCCCGGCCCCGACGAGTTCCGCCTTGACCTCGTGCGCCTTGATCCGCCCGTCGCGGATGTCCTCCGCGTAGTGGCACGCGACCCGGTGCCCCGCGCCGATCTCCCGCAACTGCGGGCGGTCGGTGTCGCACAGGCTCTGCTGCTTCCACGGGCACCGCGTGTGGAAGCGGCAGCCGGACGGCGGCCGCGCCGGCGACGGCAGGTCACCGGCGAGCAGGATCTGCTCCCGGGTGTCCTCCACCGTCGGGTCCGGCACGGGGATCGCCGAAAGCAGCGCCCGCGTGTACGGGTGCAGCGGGTTCTCGTACAGCGTGTCGGCGTCGGCCTCCTCGACCAGCGAGCCGAGGTACATCACGCCGATCCGGTCGGAGATGTGCCGCACCACCGCGAGGTCGTGCGCGATCACCAGGTAGGTGAGCCCGAGCTTCTCCTGCAGGTCTTCCAGGAGGTTGACGACCTGCGCCTGCACCGAGACGTCCAGTGCGGACACCGGTTCGTCGGCGACGATCAGGTCCGGCTCGACGGCGAGCGCCCGCGCGATGCCGATGCGCTGACGCTGGCCGCCCGAGAACTCGTGCGGGTACTTCCGCAGCGAGGACTCCGGAAGCCCGACGGCGGAAAGGAGTTCGCGCAGCCGCTTGGCTGTCGCTTCCTTGTCCTTGTCGAGGCCGTGCGCCTTCATTCCTTCGGTCAGAATGGATTCCACCGACTGCCGAGGGTCCAAAGAGGACATCGGGTCCTGGAACACCATCTGCATCCGGCGGCGCGCCTTGCGCAGTGCTTCACCCTTGAGCCCGGCGACGTCCGTGCCGTCGAAGACGACGTGGCCGTCCGTCAGCTCGGTCAGCCGGAGGATCGCCCTGCCCAAAGTGGACTTGCCGCAGCCGGATTCCCCGACCAGTCCGTAGGTTTCACCCTTGCGGATGGCCAAATCGACGCCGTCGACGGCGTACACGTACCCGATCGTCCGGTCGACCACGACGCCGCGCTTGATCGGGAAGTGCACCTTGAGGTCGTTGACCTCGAGCAGCACTTCCGGCTGCGGTGCGGTGTGCGTCATCGGGCCCCTCCTTGTGCGGCCACGGCCGGGATCACCGGATTGTGGCAGCGCAGCAGCCCACCGCGATCGGGGGTCAGCTGCGGTGAAACCTCCCGGCACACGCCGAGAGCGTTCGGGCAGCGGGGCGCGAACGCGCAACCGCCGTCCCACGGGATGTTGTCGGCGACGGATCCCTTGATGGGGATCAGTTTCTCGCCGCGGCCCGCGTCGAGACGCGGGATCGAGGCGAGCAGGCCGTGCGTGTACGGGTGCCGCGGTTCCGCGAACAGCGCGTGCCGCTCCGCCCGCTCGACGATCTTGCCGCCGTAGAGCACGTTGACCTCGTCGCAGAGACCGGCGACGACACCGAGGTCGTGCGTGATCATGATCAGCGCGGTCCCGGTGTCCTGCACCAGTTCCCGCAGCAACGCGAGGATCTGCGCCTGGATCGTCACGTCGAGCGCGGTGGTCGGCTCGTCGGCGATGAGCAGCCGCGGACGGCAGGCCAGCGCGATCGCGATCAGCGCGCGCTGCCGCATCCCGCCCGAAAGCTGGTGCGGGTACTCGGAAAGCCGCCGCGACGGATCGGGGATGCCGACCTTGTCGAGCAGTTCGACGGCTTCCTTCGAGGCCACCTTGCGGGACATCCCGCGGTGCCGCTCCAGCACCTCGGTGATCTGCAGCCCGATCGGGATGACCGGGTTCAGCGAGGACAGCGGGTCCTGGAACACCATGCCGAGGTCACGACCCCGGCGGTCCCGCATTTCCTTGTCCGACAAGCGAAGCAGATCCGTGCCTTCGAACGACACCGAACCGCTGACCTGGTTGCCGCGCTTCGCGAGCAGCCGCATGATCGCCAGTGAGGTCACGGACTTGCCGCAACCGGACTCACCGACGAGACCGACCGTCTGGCCGGGTTCGACGTCGAAACTGACCTCGTCCACCGCGGTGAACGGCTTCTCGCCACGTCGCTGGAAAACGACCTTGAGGTCGCGTACTTCGAGGAGTGCCATCAGAAATCACCGCCTGTTCTTCGGATCGAGGGCTTCCCGCAAGGACTCGCCGAGCAGCGTGAACCCGAGCGCGACCACGATGATCGCGATGGCCGGGTAGTACGCCAGCTCGGGGCGGATGTCGAGGAACTGCCGAGCGCTGCGGCTCAGCATGATGCCCCATTCCGCCCGGTTCGGGTCCGGGTCGCCGAGACCGAGGAACGACAGCGCCGCCGCCTCGAGGATCGCGGTCGCCAGGGTCAGCGTGGCCTGCACGATGACCGGGCCGAGCGAGTTCGGCAGCATGTGCCGCAACACGATCGCCCCGCGCTTGACGCCCAGCGACGTCGCCGCGAGCACGTGGTCGCTGCTTCTCTGCGCGAGCATCGAACCGCGCAGCAACCGCGCGAAGATCGGCACGCTGACCATCGACACGGCCACGATCACGGTCCACTGGCTCGGCTTCTGGAACAGCGCGGCGACGGAGATCGCCAGCAGCAGCGAAGGCACCGACAGCATGACGTCGACGAGCCGCATCAGGACCGTGTCGACCCAGCCGCCGAACGCGCCGGCGAGGCCGCCGATGAGCATGCCGACCGCGACCCCGATGATCGTCGCGAGCACGCCGACCAGCAGGGTGTTCTGCGCGCCGACCAGCATCCGCGAAAGGTAGTCGCGACCGAAGTCGTCGACACCGAGCGGGAAGCCGGGCTGCGCGCCGGGGATGATGCCCTGGCCGAGGATGACCTGGCTCTGCAGGTACCGCTCGTAGGGGTCCTTCGGCGCCAGGAGCGGCGCGAAGATCGCCACCAGCAGGAACAGGCCGGTGATCACGGCGCCGGTGATGGCCACCGGGCTGCGCAGCATCCGCCGCAGCGCCTCGCCACCGAGACTGTGTCCCTTGGCCGACGACGCGGCGAGCTTGTCGATCGGCTCTTTCTTCTTGTTCAGCAAGGTGTTCATCGGACACGCACCCTCGGGTCGATGAGCCCGTACGAGATATCGACCAGCATGTTCACCAGCACGTAGACCAGGGCGCCGAACAGCAGCAGCGCCTGGAGCCGCGGGTAGTCACGCCGTTCGATGCCTTCGGCGAGCAGGAAACCGAGGCCGCGGAAGTTGAACACCCGCTCGGTCAGCACCGCGCCGCCGAGCAGCGCACCGGTCTGCAGGCCGATGACGGTGACCACCGGCAGGAGGCCGTTGCGGAGCACGTGACGGCGCCGGACGACCGGCTGGGTCAGGCCCTTCGAGTTGGCCGTGCGGATGAAGTCCTCGTTGAGCACGTCCAGCACCGACGCGCGGGTGATCCGGACGATCACCGCGAGCGGGATGGTGGCGAGCGCGAACGCCGGGAGGATCAGGTGGGTGATCGCGTCCCAGGCGGCGTCCCATTCCTGGGTGATGATGCCGTCGAAGACCGCGAACCCGGTGACGGTGGTGGCGTCGAGCCCCGCCATCTGACGGCCCTGTGAAGGAAGTCCCAGCGGAGCGGCCAGCACGTCCTGCATCATGTAACCGAGGAAGAACACCGGCACGGCGACGCCGACCAGCGACAGCACGATGATGACGTTGTCGACGGGCCCGCCGCGGAAGCGGGCGGACAGGTAGCCGAACGGAATGCCGAGGCACACCGCGATGAGCATCGCGCAGAAGCCGAGCTCGAGGGTGGCCGGGAGGAAGTTCCCGATCTCCGACATGACCGGCTGGGCGGAGACCAGCGAGTTGCCGAAGTCGCCGGTGATGGCCCGGCCGAGGAACTTGAAGTACTGGACGAAAATCGGATCGTCGAGGCCGAGAATCCGGTTGAGGTCGGCGATCTTCTCCGGGGTCGCCTTGTCACCCAGGAGGGCGCCGGCGGGGCCACCGGGCAGGGACCGGAGCCAGGCGAAGATCAAAATGGACAGGATCAAGAGCGTCGGTATCGCTTGTAGCAGCCGACGCACGAGAAAACGGAGCACGTGCGTTCCTTTGTTGCCAGCCCGGGAATGGGCCGAAGGGGGCGGGTGCGGTAGCACCCACCCCCTGCGACTCAGTGGTGGAGGATCAGTTGACCGTGACGGTGTAGAAACGCTCGTCGGTCAGCGGGCTGGCAACCAGGCCCTTCACCTTCGGGCCGACGACGATCGCCGGGGGGCCGTAGGAGATGGGGATGGCGGGCAGGTAATCCATGATCTGCTTGTTCACTTCCTGGTACGCCTTGGTGTGCGCCTCACCGGCGGGCGCGGCGTCCGCGGCGGCGAGGGCACTGAAGAGCTCGGGGTTGTTGAAACCGAACTCCGCCTTCTCGCGGCCGAAGAAGGTACCGACGAAGTTGCCGGCGTCGTTGTAGTCACCGGTCCAGCCGAGCAGGTGGACGTCCTGCTCGCCGCGCTTCTGCACGGCGTCCTTGTAGCCACCGTTCCACGGCTGGGCGATCGGCTCGACCTTGATGCCGATCTTCTTCATGTCCTCGGACAGCGAGGTGAAGATGTCCGCCGGGTTCGGCATGTACGGCCGGGTGACCTCGGTCGGGTAGTAGAACTTCAGCGTCATGCCCTCGGCGCCGGCTTCCTTGAGCAGGCTCTTGGCCCGATCGAGGTCGTACGGGTACTTCGTGACGTTGTCGTTGTAGCCGTCGATCGCCTTCGGCACGAACTGGGTCGCGGTCTCGGCGCCCTCGGGGAGCTTCGACTTCACGAACTGCTCGCGGTTGAGGCCGTAGGCCAGCGCCTGGCGGACCTTGAGGTCCTTCAGCTTCGGGTTGTTCTTCTGGTTGATGCCCAGGTACAGAACGTTGAACGACGGGCGGATGAGCACCTGCTCGCCGTCGTTGCGCAGCAGGCCGTAGTCCGCGGGCGACGGGTAGTCGAAGCCCTGGATGTCGCCGGCCTTCAATGCCTGCTTGCGGGCGTTCTCGTCCGGGATGACCTTGAAGACCAGCTTGTCGAGCTTGGCCGTCTGG
Source organism: Amycolatopsis speibonae (assembly GCF_042647925.1). Lineage (NCBI taxonomy): Bacteria > Bacillati > Actinomycetota > Actinomycetes > Pseudonocardiales > Pseudonocardiaceae > Amycolatopsis > Amycolatopsis speibonae. The sequence continues at coordinate 49,997 of NZ_JBHRWK010000068.1, read as the reverse complement.
GTCGGGGAGTCGGTCGCCTTGGAGAGCGTGATCTCACCCTTGGCCTGGTCCCAGCTGTCGAACTTGAACGGGCCGGTGCCGGTCGGGTGCTGCAGCGCGTACTCGGGGTAGGAGAACGAGTCACCGCTCTGGGTGACGTTGTCCGCGTTGTACTTCTTCAGCGCGTCCGGGCTCTGGATCGAGAACGACGGCAGCGTGAAGGCCGCCGGGAAGGCGCCCTTGTTCTTGTTCAGGTTCAGGATCGCGGTCGACTCGTCCTTGGCCTGGCAGTCCTTGAACACCGGGGAGCCGGAGGCGTCGCCCTCGTTCTTGGCGAAGCCCTCGAAGACGTCGCCGTAGTAGATCATCTGGCTCTGGGCCGCGGCGCCCTTCATGTTGAACATGCGGTTGAAGTTGAAGCAGACCGCTTCGGCGTTGAACGGGGTGCCGTCGTGGAACTTCACACCCTTCTTCAGGGAGAAGGTCCAGGTCTTGCCTTCGTTGCTGCCTTCCCACTTCTCGGCAAGGCCGGGCTCGAGGTCCGCGGTCCCCGGCTTGTTCATGATCAGCGTGTCCATCATCTGGCGGATGATGCGGAAGGTCTCACCGTCGTCGTTGAAGAGCGGGTCGAAAGTCTTCGGGTTACCGGCGGCGCCGAAGACCATGGTGCCTCCTGAGCCACCCCCTGCGCCTTCTTCACGCTTCGAATCGGCACAGGCGGAAATGGAGACCGCGAGTGCGCCGGCAAGCCCGATCAGGGCCACACGGCGTGCTCGGGTCACCCGCAGTTGCTGCATCTGGCACCCCTTGAGGAGAATTTCGGTGTTTAGGCACCGTCGGCGTCGATCGGAAACTCGAACTCCGCGGATGATCGGTGTGCCCGCCGACACTAGCGGGAACTCAGCCCGCACTTAAGCACGCGAGGTTACGATCGCGCTACACGAAGGTCAATACGACCGCAAAGTGTCGGCAATTCCGGACGGAGTGTAATCAATTCCGCTCCACTAACGCGCAGAGTGCCGGTCCACTAACTCAAATGGGTGTCCACCACTAGGCTCTTTGGATCACTGACAGAAGTGGACAGTGAGACCACGGCGGTGGGGTGGTCGGTCCCGGTGGTCGTGAGTGGCGTTTCGGGTTCTAACCCGAAACGCCACTCACGACCACGAAATCCGCCGCCGCCTTCGTACCGTCCACGGTGAACCAGCCCCGCTCGAACAACTGCCAGCGCCGCAGATCCGCCCGCGATTCTTCGCCGTCCCGGCCGGTGGCACGGTCGAGGCGCTCGGCCTCGCTCCCACCGTCCAACCAGGTCAGCAGGGACAACGACGGCCGGATCCGCGCGCGACCGCTGGAAACGCCTTCCAGTACCAGGACCTCGGGAACCGGGATCTCGACTTCTTCACCGGGCGACGCGACGCCGCCGGACCAGGCCACCCGCCGGTAGCGGCCGGATCTGCCCGCCCGCAGGGGTTCCAGGACACCGGTTTCCAGCCGGGGCCACCACGAAACGGGTTCGTCCCAGGTGGCGAATTCGTCGGTGCTGACCAGCGCCACCCGGACGTCGCGTGCGGCGAGCCCGGCCACGATCTTCCCGGCCAAGGTGGATTTCCCGGAGCCCGAAGGCCCGTCGACGGCGAGTACGCGGACGGTCCCCAGTCTCGGCGGGGCCGCCAGGAGCGCGTCGATCAGCGTGCGCGTGCGGGGCTCACTTCGGGGAGCCCTTTGACGTTGTCGGGCGTGGCCGTCCTCGCTTCGAGCGCGGCGACACGTTCTTCCAGGTCACGCTGGGCGTCGGCGAGTTCGCACCGGAGCAGCGCGATCTCCTCGACGGACGTGCGGACCTCTTCTTCGAGATGCCCGACCTCGGTCGACAGATGCAGCGCGACCAAGGCCAGCACGACACCGGCCAAGAGGAATACGAAGTTCGACGGCGTCTGCACGCCGGTTACCCGGGCCAAGAAGTCGGCGGCCTGCGGAACGAGTGCGAGCACGACCACGCCGATGGCGAGGACGAGCCAAACACCCGCGTACTTTTCCCGCAGTTTCCGCCGTCGCATCATCTCGAGGACGACGAACAGCACCAGACAGGCGACGACGATGCTGAGAATGCGCCAGCCAGCCATGATCAGCTCCTTTTACGCCGAATCCGACGAGTCGACGGCGGGGCGGCGGCGCACCAGCGCCAGCAGCAGGGCGAGTCCGGCGCGGCCGAGGTAGACGGCCGATTTCACCGGTGAATGGCTCGGTGTACCACCGGCCCGTTCCCGCATGATCACCGGGATTTCCTTGATCTTCAGTTCGGCGCGGATCGCCATCACCAGGGATTCGATCGTGTCGCCGAGGTATTCGGCCGGGTAGTACGCGGCGAACATTTTGATCGCGCGCGGGCCCATCGCCTTGAACCCGGAGGTCACGTCGGTGAGCTTGGTCTTCCCGAGCCGGGAGAAAACGAGAGAGAGCGCGACCATCGCGTATTTCCGCGGGCCGCTCGCCTTGTACGAACCCTTGCCCGCGAACCGCGAGCCGATCGCGATGTCGGCGTCGTCGAGCGCGTCCAGCAGGGCGGCGACCTCTTCGGGGTCGTGCTGGCCGTCGGCGTCCACCTGGACGACGACGTCGTAGCCGCGGGCGGCCGCGTACCGGAAGCCGGTGCGCATCGCCCCGCCGACGCCGAGGTTGACCGACAGGCGGGCCACCTCCGCGCCCGCCGCGCGGGCGAGCTTGGCCGTGTCGTCGGACGAGCCGTCGTCGACCACCAGCACGTCCATGTCCGGCAAGGACTGCTTGACCTGGGAAATGACCTCGCCGACGCTGGCCTGCTCGTTGAGGGCAGGCATCACGATGAGTACGCGGCGGGTGGTCACGGACGTACTGGACACTGGATCACTCTATCTTCTTACTGGCCGTGAGCGGTGTCGGACCCGGTGGTGGCGCCGGCGGCGACCACACCTTGCTGACCTTCGATTTCGTAGACCGACGCGTCGAGGTTGTGGAAGACGCGTTTGAAACCAGGAGTGATGTCGAGGCGCTGGAGGCCCACCGCGGACTGCGCGTTGGGGGCCACCTTGCCCTTGCCGACGAGCACGTAGCGCACCTTGAGGTCGGTGAGCGCCTCGCGCACGCGCGGCTCGCGGTTGATGTCGTTCAGGAACACGCTGAGCCAGCCGGCCTTGGTGGTGAACTCGGCTCCGTAGTTGGTCCACTCGACCGGCTGGACCCCCGAGAGGGCGTACATCCACACCGAGCCGTCGGCCTTGTCGTTCATGACGCGCTCGCCCGGCACGACGTGCTTACCGAGCCAGTCGTAGGCCTCTTCCTCGCCCTTGCTGACCGAGGGGCCGTCCGAGCCGTAGTTCAGCGCGAGCCGGGCGGAGTTGCGGCCGATGTAGCCGCCGCGGCTCAGCACCGACACCACCAGCCCGATCACCAGCGCGCCCGCGATGGTCGCGGTGAACGGGTTCAGGTTCGGCTTGCGCTCGCCGATCTTCTCGGCGAACTTGCCCGACGCGGTGTGCACGAACTCGCCGAACGCGACGGCGCCCGCCAGCGGCACGAGCGCGCCGAGCCGCCAGTGGTCGTTGTAGAACACCCCGGTCAGGGTGTGGATGAGCGGGGTCTCCAGTGAGATCGTCGCGGCGAACAGGCCGCCGAGGACGACGTACGCGCCGACCATCCAGAGCATCCGCCGGTGCCGGACCAGGAAGAACACCCCGATGATCGCCGGGATGCCGATCCACCACTGCGGGAACGCCGCCATCGGCGAGAACGTGATGGTCTGCCCGAGCGCGCCGGACACGCTGGCCTCCGACGCCCAGAACGCGCTCGTCACGCCGCCCGCGTTGTAGAGCGCTGGCAGGACCGTCGGCAAACCGAGGACGACAGCCAGCCCGATCGTGGCCACCAGTGAGGCGGCGCTGCGGCGCCAGCTGATCTTCTCGAAGCGGAACAGCACCGCGAGCAGGATCAGCAGGAAATAGACCATGATCACGAAGATCAAACTGGTGTGCAGGCCGGCCAGCCCGGCGACGCCGACGCCGATCGCGACCGGTCCGGCGATACCGTTCGGCTTGAGCAGCAGGCGGGCGAGCGCGAGCATCGCGGGCACGAGCGCCACCCCGGCGACGTACGGCCAGAGCGGGCCGCGCCACAGCGAGTCGTACGGGAACGCGGTGAACCAGGTGGACACGGCCGCGGCGGCGGCGGTCGCGAGGACCGGCATGCGCCAGGCGCGGCACATAGCCGCGACCCCGACCGGGACGGCCAGCACGACCATGAGCGCCGCCAGGTTCAGCGTCGGCATCATCGTCAGGCCGCCCTTGCCGAAGACCAGGGCGAGCAGCGCGTGGTAGGTGTCCGGGTAGAAGTAGTCGGTCTGGTTCGGCAGGTTCGCGATGGTGCCGACCGTCGACGCGCGCGCGTCGCCGTGCTCGGCGATCCAGCGCACCAGGTTGCCGTGGAACGGGGCGTCCCAGCCCTGCTGGACGTTCTCCAGGGAGTGCGAACCGCGCAGGAAGGTCACCGTGCCGACGCCGAGACCGACCACGACACCGGCGCCGATCAGCAGGTGGTCGCGAAGGGACCGCTTCGTCTCGTCGTCGTCTTCGTCCTCGGCCCAGTCGGCGTGACGCTTCGCGGTGAAGCGGAGCACGAGGAACGAGAGGACGAAAGCGGCGACGGACAGCAGCAGGACCCACAGGCCGACGTTCAGCATGGTCCAGCGGATGCCGAACCGGCCGAGGATCGGGATGCCGATGGCGACGAGGCCGAAGGTCAGCAGCGGGGCCGCGGCGGCGAGAGTCCAGCCGCGCAGCCTGATCGCGGCGCCGAAGACGAGCCCCGGCAGCCAGAACGCCAGCAAGACCAAAAGAACGTTCATCGAATTCGCTGTCCAACCCTATTCGGCGCTAAGAACGCCACCCCGTTCGCGGCGCGCGATGGCGCGGCCACACTATCGAGACGTTTCGGACGGCTTCGCGTTGCCCGCCTCAGGCGTGCCTCTCACCACGAAAGACATGACGACCAGTAGCCCGACCGTCGGTCCCGCGGCGAGCCCGACGACGGCCCGCACGACGGTGTCGCCGGGGAAGAACAGCAGGACCAGCACGGTCGCGGCGACGACGGCGGCCCAGGTGATCAGCACCTTCTTGGCCTTGGCCTGCGCGACGAGGACGGCGGCGAGCAGCTGCATCGTGGCCAGCAGTACCGACGACCAGACCAGCCCGGCCATCCACCAGGACTCGGGGTCGTTCTGGGCGCCGTAGACCAGGCGCACCACCCACGGGCCGATCAGCCAGCCGATCAGCGCGCCGAGCGCCGCGAGCGCCAGCGCGCCCACCGACCCGAGCGCGAGCAGCCTGCGCAGCCGGTGCTTGCCCTCCTCGGTGCTGGACAGGCGCACCACGGTCGGGACCGCGAGGGCCTGGACCGGCGCCATCAGCGTGAGCGGCGTCCTGGCCACGAACAGGGCCAGGAAGAGCACGCCGAGCTTGTCCTTGTCGCCACCGGGCGCGAGCAGGCTGACCAGCGCCGGATAGCCGGTGATGACGCTCGCGGTGAGCCCGGCGCCCGCGAGGAGCATCAGCATGTTCGTGACGATCGGCTTCGCGGGCTCGGCAGCGTCCAGCTTGGGATCGACCAGGCGGGCCGCGCCGCGGGCGAAGAGCAGCCAGGCGAACGAGCCGGTCGCGGCGGCGATGGCGAACCAGTACAGCTGGGTGAGCCCGGCGAGCACCAGGGCGGCGACCACCAGGATCCGCACGGCGGCCTCGACCAGGATCAGCCACGAGTAGGACCGGATGTGGTTCTGCCCGACGAGCAGCCCGCGCGCGGCGAATTGGAAGGCGAAGGAAAGCCCGCCCGCCAGGACGATCACCGCGAGCGCGAACTGGCCGCCGTAGACCTTGTCCGTGATCGGCGGGATCAGCGTGATCAGGGCGACGACCACCACGGCGACCGCGCTGGTGACGAAGGCGATCACCGCCGGACGGCCCGCCTTGCGGCCGTCGAGCGCGGCGTGCGCGGACTGGCGCGAGATCTCCTGCTCCAGCGGGGACAGGGCGGCGCCCAGCCCCATCAGCATGCCCCAGAAGGAGAGCAAGACAGCGTTGTCAGCCTTGGACAGGGTCCGGCCCCAGACCACGGTGAGGACATAGCCGAGCGCGATCGCGATCAGCAGGTAGACGCCGATGCGGCCGGCGGATTTCCCGGTGTCCTTGGCCAGTTTTTCGCTGCTCACCGCGCTGCTCATTTACCCTGCTGTTTTCGGCCGAGCCGGGCCCGCAGCGCCATGAAGAGGCCGCGGAGCGCACCGGCGCCGAACCCGGCGGCGAACACCGGCGTGAGCTGGGCGACGGCCTTGGCCTCGGCCTTGGTCGCGCCGAACTTCGTCACCGCGAACCCGGCGGCGGTGGAACCCGCGGCGGCCAGCGCGACGGCGGTCTTCGGGCGCTTCGCGGCGACTCCGAGTCCGAGTACGCCGACGGCCATCGCGGCGAACAAGCCGTTGCGCGCGGGGCCGGGGGACGCGAGATACGAATCGACGAACGTCGTGCCGCGGAAATACGACTGCCCGATGAACTTCTTGAAGGAATCACGACCGTGGTAGGTCGCGGAAAAGTCCGGGGCGAGGAAGATACGGTGCCGTTCGGCGATCCAGCGCAGAACACCCGTATCGTCACTGGCGAAACGGACGTCTTCGAAGAGCGACTCGAACGCGTTGGACGAATCCTCGAGAACGTCCTTCGGCGCGGAAAAGAATCCGGTGCCTTTAGGGAAGACGTCGAACTCGTCGATACCGAACGACATCAACCGCGGGTTCGCGCAATAACGGCGCCACGGGATCTTGACCAGCCCCGCCATGAATCCCGCATACGGATTGTGTTCGGACGCGACGTTGATGTGACCGTTCCACACCGTGCGCTCGGGATGGTCGACGAGCTGGTCGCGCAGGAAGGTGAGCGAGCCGGAGTCCACGATCACGCGGCTGTCGAGCAGCAGGATCTGCCGCCCGGACGCCTTCGCGATCCCCGCCCGGCGAGCCTCGAACCGGCCGCTGTTCGGCTGGGTGAGGACCGTGATGCCGTAGAGCTCCTGCAGCTTGGCGAGCTTGTCGCCAGTGCCGTCGGTGCTGCCGTCGTCGACCACGACGACCTCGACCGGCCAGTTCGCCGCCTGGGCCGACGCGATCAGCGCGCCGACACTGCGGTCGATCCAGTTCTGCTCGTTGTAGACCGGGATCACGACGGACAGGGCCGGGAGGAGCGAATTCGCACTCACCCCGGCGAGGCTACCTTGCGCGACCCACCAGTATCCTTCGGGCACCGCAGACCCCGACAGAATGGCTCTTCCGGTGATTTCCTTCATTCTCGGCACCACGGCGGAACTGATCAAAATCGCGCCGGTCTACCACGGCATCCTCGAGCGCGGGGTCCGGCCGAAGATCTGGTTCACCGCCCAGCACGTCGACGAGGTCTCGGACGTTCTCGCCGACCTGAACCTCCCGGAGCCCGACGTCTGGCTCGTGCCGAAGGAGAAGGCGCACAACCTGGAGTCGCCCGCGCAGGTGCCCGGCTGGGCCGCGCAGGTGCTGCGGACCGCGTGGAGCCGCCGGGCCGAGCTGAAGGCCGCGCTGGTCGAGGACGGGCGCCCGCCGCTGGTGCTGGTGCACGGCGACACCTTCACCACGCCGTACGGCTCGCTCATCGGGAAGCGGATCCTCAAGTCGCGGGTCGGGCACGTCGAGGCGGGGGCGCGGTCGGGCAGCATCATGTCGCCGCTGCCGGAGGAGCTGAACCGGAAGATCGCCGCGAAGATCGTCGACATGCACTTCGCGCCGAGCGCGCGTGAGGTGAACAACCTCCGCAACGCCCGCGGCGTCGTCGTCGACACCGAGGCGAACACCGCGATCGACGCGATGCGGCTCGCCATCAACGGCCCGCTCGACATCGAGGGGCTGCCGGAGAAGTTCGGCCTCGCCACCCTGCACCGCTTCGAGCTGGTCTCGCGCGCGGACAAGTACCGCGAGGCGCTGGAGATCCTGCGCGAGCAGAGCAAGCAGATGCCGATCCTCTACATGGCGGGCGCGCCCGAGCGCGAGAAGATCCGCGCGCTGGGCCTGGCGAACCTCTTCGACGAGAAGAACTTCATCATCCAGCCGAAGATGCGGTACCTGAAGTTCCTGCCGCTGGTCGCACGCGCCGAGTACGTCGTCACCGACTCGGGCGGCCTCTCGGCCGAGTGCTACTACCTCGGCCTGCCGTGCGCCGTGCACCGCGAGCGCACCGAGACGCCGCAGCACCTCGGCGAGACCGTCGTGCTGACCGAGATGCGCGGGGACAAGCTGCAGAACTTCCTCGACACCTACGAGAACCGCCGCGGTGAGTCGTGGGTCGAGAAGTTCCACCCGTCGGAGATCATCGTCGACACGCTGGCGCGCCTCGGCTACTGCTGATTTTTATCGCGCGCTGCCGCAAACGCGCCGAAGGGGCGCCGTTCCGTGAAGGCCCCCGTCACGGAACTCAGCCGAGAGAACTCGCCCTCACACCCTGCCAAAGTACATGAAGGCCCCCTTCACTGCGTCTAGCGCAATGAAGGGGGCCTTCATGTACTTCGAGCGGGTGGGGTGACGGCACCGAGTGGGGCGGGTTGGTCGTGAGTGGCAAGTGGGGTTAGAACGACACTTGCCACTCACGACCAACCCGCCCCACGCCAGACTCCCGCCCCACGCCAGACTCCCCTGCCTGAAGTCCGTGAAGGCCTCCTTGAGGGACTCTGGGTCCCTCAAGGAGGCCTTCACGGACCTGCGGTCCAAGTGCGGCGAAAGCTAGAGCTTTCGTCGGCCGGAGAGGGCGCGGCCCAGCGTCAGCTCGTCCGCGAACTCCAGGTCACCGCCCATCGGCAGGCCCGACGCCAGCCGCGTCACGGTCAGGCCGGGGAAGTCGCGAAGCATCCGCACGAGGTACGTCGCGGTCGCTTCGCCTTCGGTGTTCGGGTCGGTCGCGATGATGATCTCGCTGATCTCCGCGCCGCCGATCCGCGCGAGCAGCTCACGCATGCGCAGCTGCTCCGGCCCGATGCCGGACAACGGGTCCAGCGCGCCGCCGAGCACGTGGTAGCGGCCCTTGAACTCGCGCGTCCGCTCGACGGCGAGCACGTCCTTCGGCTCCTCGACCACGCAGATGACCGTGAGATCGCGGCGGGTGTCGCGGCAGATCCGGCAGGACTCCTGCTCCGAGACGTTGCCGCAGACCTCGCAGAACTGCACGCCTTCCTTGACCTTGCCGAGCACTTCCTGCAAACGCGCGATATCCGCGGGATCGGCCGCCAGCAGGTGGAAGGCGATCCGCTGCGCGCTCTTGGGACCGACGCCGGGCAGCCGCCCGAGTTCGTCGATCAGATCCTGGACGACACCCTCGTACAAGCTAGCCGCCGAGCCCGGGGAAACCGCCGAGGTCCGGCATCCCGCCACCGAGGCCGCCCGCGAGCGGGCCGAGCTTCTGTTCGGTGAGCTTCTGCGCGTTGGCCGAAGCGTCCCGCACGGCCGCGACGACCAGGTCGGACAGGGTCTCGACGTCGTCGGGGTCGACCACCTTGGGGTCGATGGCCAACGACTTGAGCTGGCTGTCACCGGACACGGTCGCGGTGACGAGGCCGCCGCCGGAAGTGCCGGTCACCTCCGTGTTGGCCAGCTCTTCCTGCGCCTCGACCAGCTTCTGCTGCATCTGCTGGGCCTGCTGCATGATCTGCGACAGGTCGAAGCCGCCACCGGGTTGCACCATGATCCGATCGGTCCTCTCCTGGAAAATCCTGTGCCGCCTACCAGCCTAGCCGTCACGCGTATGGCACCGTTGGCGCCGTGCGACGACGGCTGACACTGGTGATGGCGATCGGATTGACGCTGTTCGCGGCGTGCGGCGTGGAGACCGCCGCGCCGCCGCCCGGAAATCCCTCCGCTCCGGGGACCACCACGGTCCTCACCACCCTTCCGCAACCGAGTCCCCCACCGAGCACGCCGCCGTCGTCGAGCGCGCCACCGCCGCCCCCGGCCACGCAGCCGCCGAAGACGGGCAAGGTCGTCGTGCTGGATCCCGGGCACAACGGCGGCAACTCCGGCAGGCCCGGCGAGATCAACAAGCAGGTCCCGGCCGGGCGCGGAAGGACGAAACCGTGCAACACCACCGGAACCGCGACGAATTCCGGCTATTCCGAGCACGCGTTCACCTGGGACGTCTCGCAGCGGGTCGCGCAGGCCTTGGCCGCCAAGGGAATCCGGGTCGTCCTCACCCGGCAGAACGACACCGGCGTCGGGCCCTGCGTCGACGAGCGAGCCGCGATCGGGAACGACGCGCAGGCGGACGCGGTCGTGTCGATCCACGCCGACGGCTCGAATTCGGCCGGGGCGCACGGATTCCACGTCGCCTACTCGGCACCGCCCCTGAACGCCCAGCAGGGCGCGCCTTCGATGAAACTCGCGACGGCGTTGCGGGACGGCATCCGCGCGGGCGGCTTCCCGACGTCGACCTACCTCGGCTCGAACGGGCTCGCGCCGCGCGCCGACCTCGGTGGGCTCAACCTCTCGACCCGGCCCGCCGCGCTCGTCGAATGCGGGAACATGCGCAACGCCGACGAGGCCGCGGCTATGTCGAGTGAAGAAGGACGACAGCAGTACGCCGCCGTCATCGCGAAGGCCATCGAGGACTACCTCGCGGGCTGACCAAGGCCCGTTCCCCTTCCGCGTTTCGTCCTCTGGATGCGGTACTTGCGTGCGCAAGGACCGCGTTCAGAGGACTACTTGCGTTCCTCCAGCGGACGGGCGTTGAGGTGGTCGGCGAGGAGCTTCCGGGCGATCTCCTCCGGGTCCTTCTCGGGCGGGAGCGGCGGAGGCGGCGGAGCGGGGCTCGCGTCCTCGTTGTAGAGGTCCTCGTCTTCCTCGACCGGCTCGGGCGGGAGCGGGATGTCCGGCTCGGCTGTCGTCACCTTCGGCCGCTGGGGTTCCGGCTCCGGCTTCGGCGCGGGAGGCGCCGAAACAGCGGCACCGGACGCTTCGGCGGACCGGCGGGTGAAGGACCGCTCAGACGAGGACTGGGCAGGCGCGGCCTTGGGCGCGGCGGCCTGCCGGACCGGCGCGGCGCCGTGGACGCACCGCACCTGCCAGTCGCCGTCGAAGACCGCCTTGAACGCGGCCGCGATGCGTTCCGTGTGCTGAGGCTCGGAAAGCCGGCGTGCCACCGGTTCCGCGCTGTGCGTGAGCGTGACGGCGGTGCCCTCGACGCTCACCACACTCGCCTGCGTGAGCATCGCCCCGGTGACAGCGCCGCCCGGGACCTTGCGGATCGCGGCCTGCACCTGCGGCCACCGGCCACGGATCCCGTCCACGTCCGTCTCGCCGCTCGACGCCGCCGCAGGAGCGGGCGCGGCCGGAGGCGGGGTGGGCGCGGCAGGCCGTTCGGCGACAGGCTCGGGCCGCGCTACAGGCTGGGCTGCGGGCTGGGCTGCGGGCTGCGGGGCGGACTGGGGGGCCGGTGCGGCTTGCTGAGCGGGGGCGGCGGCGCGTTGCGACGGCCGCTGGAATTCTCGGACGGGCTCGCCCGAGGGAGCGACGGAAGCCGACGCCGGAGCGGCCTGCGCGACCGGGGCCGCTTGAACAGCCGGAGCGACAGGGGCGGCCTGAACGGCTGGGGCCGCGCCACCGGCGACGGGCGCCGGGGCCGAAGCGGCACGGCGCTCAAGGCGCTCCAGACGGGCGAGCAGCGCGTCGGTGCCCTCGGCGATCGACGGCAGCAGCATCCGCGCCGTCAGCAACTCCAGCACCAGCCGGGGCGAGGTCGCGCCCCGCATCTCCAGGAGTCCATTGTGGACGATGTCGGCGTAGCGCGAGAGCGTGGCGGGCTCCAGCTTTCCCGCCTGCTCCTTCATCTTCTTGAGCTCGTCGTCCGGCGCGGCGACCAGCCCGCGCTCACCCGCGTCCGGCACCGAGCGCAGCATCACCAGGTCGCGCAGGCGGTCGAGCAGGTCGGTGGCGAAGCGGCGCGGGTCGTGCCCGGCCTCGGCGAGACTCTCGACGGTGGTGAACACCGCTGTCGCGTCGTCCGCGGCCAGCGCGTCGACCATGCCGTCGATGAGCGCGACGTCGGTGACACCCAGCAGGGACACCGCCCGCGGGTAGTCGACGCCGTCCGGCCCGGCTCCCGCCAGCAGCTGGTCCAGCACCGATTGCGTATCGCGCGCCGAACCCCCGCCCGCGCGGATGACCAGCGGATACACGGCGGGCTCGACCTTCGCGCCTTCGGCCGCGACGTTGCGTTCGAGCAGCTCGCGCATGGAACTCGGCGGGATCAGCCGGAAGGGGTAGTGGTGCGTCCGCGACCGGATGGTGGGCAGCACCTTGTCCGGCTCGGTGGTCGCGAAGATGAAGATCAGGTGCTCGGGCGGCTCTTCCACGATCTTCAGCAGGGCGTTGAAGCCCTGCGTGGTGACCATGTGCGCCTCGTCGATGATGAAGACGCGATAGCGCGAGTCCGCCGGGGCGTAGAAGGCCCTGTCCCGCAGCTCGCGGGCGTCGTCGACACCACCGTGGCTGGCGGCGTCGAGTTCGGTGACGTCGACACTGCCGGGGCCTTCGGGCGCGAGGTTGCGGCACGAGTTGCACTCGCCGCACGGATCCGGCGTCGGGCCCTTCGCGCAGTTCAGCGAACGCGCCATGATGCGCGCGCTCGACGTCTTCCCGCAGCCGCGCGGGCCGGAGAAGAGGTAGGCGTGGTTGATGCGCCCGGCCGCCAGCGCGATACGCAGCGGATCGGTCACATGCTCCTGCCCGACGACCTCGGCGAAGGTAGCCGGACGGTACTTTCGGTACAGCGCTAATGCCACGGCCGCGAGACTACCGGGAAGGTCCGACGGTGAGACCAGCACCGACCCCAGGCACGTATCCGGTCCGCTTCGGAACCGCGGAACTGCTCCGCGACGCGGACCGCCCCAACGCCTGGATGATCTCCGTCGACGGCGTCGCCCAATCGCACGTCAACCTCGACGATCCCACGGATCTCGAGTTCGACTACATCCGCCGGATCGCCGACGTCGTCGACTGCCTCGGCGAAGGCCCGCTCGACGTACTGCACGTCGGCGGAGCGGCCTGCACGCTTCCCCGCTACGTCGCCGCCGTACGGCCGCGCTCGCGGCAGCTGGTGTTCGACGCCGACAGCGAACTCGTCGCGGTCGTCCGCGAGCAGCTGGGCCTGAAGGGGCTGAAGGTCCGCGTCGGCGACGGCCGCGAAGGCGTCTCGGCCAGGTACGACGCTTCGGCCGACCTCGTCATCGTGGACGCCTTCGAACGCGGTGTCCTGGCCGGCGGGCTCGCGACCGTGGAATTCACGAACGAGATCGCGCGGGTCCTCCGGCCTGCCGGGACCTACGTCGCCAACGTCTCGGACGGCCCGAACCTGCCGTTCCTTCGCCGGTTCCTGGCGACACTGGCGATTTCGTTCCCCCACCTGGCGATCTTGGCCGAGCCGGGCGTCCTCCGGGGCCGCCGCTTCGGCAACATCGTGGTCGCCGCTTCCCGCACGGAACTCCCCGTGACCGACCTGACCCGCCGAGCCGCTTCCTCGGCCTATCCGGCCCGCTGCGTCGCCGGAGAAGACCTCCGTGACCTGCGAGGCAAGGCGAAACCCATCACCGACGCGGAAGCCCTGCCCTCGCCGATCCCACCAAAAGACGTCTTCGGAATCTTTTAAGCCGCACCTGGTCACCTGAGGAACCGACCGTCGGGGGTCCGGGGGGCGAAGCCCCGCCGGGCGGGTGTGGGGTCGCACCCCACAAATGAAGGCGGATCCCGCGCACCCGTCAGAGCTTGCTTATCCTTGCTGCCTTCCGGCCCTGGGGAGGTTCACAAGATGGACGCCGCGCGGGATCCGTGGACCAGTGTAGTCACTCCCGTCCAGGCATGGAGGACAGTGGGGGGTATGAGTACTCCGACCTGGGAAGATGTCCTCAAGGCCGCCGAAGCCGTCCACCCGTTCGTGCGACGCACGCCGGTGCTGCGCGCCGAGGTCGACGGACGGCCACTGGTCCTCAAGCTGGAGCATCTGCAGCGGAGCGGGTCGTTCAAGCTGCGGGGCGCGGTGAACGCGCTGGTGAGCGGGCCGTTGCCGGAGCGGGTGCTGACGGCGTCCGGCGGCAACCACGGGCTGGGCGTGGCGACGGCGGCTTCGCTGCTGAATCTGCCTGCGACGGTGTACGTGCCGGAGTCGGCTCCGCAGGCGAAGACGGACCGGATCGAGGCCGCGGGCGCGAAGCTCGTCCGGCATGGCGCGACGTACGCCGAGGCGGCCGCGAAGGCTGTCGAAGCCGCCTCTGAGCCGGGCACTCGGTACCTGCACGCGTACGACGATCCCGCCGTCGTCGCCGGTCAGGGCACCGTGGCGGCCGAAGTGGTCCAGGACGCGCCGGACGTCGACGCGTTCGTGGTCGCGGTCGGTGGTGGCGGGCTGGTCGCGGGGACGTCGCTGGCCGGGTCGCCGACGTTCGCCGTCGAGCCGGAGCGGTGCCGCGCGCTGGGCGCGGCGCTGGAGGCGGGTGAGCCGGTGGACGTGGAGATCGACTCGGTGGCGGGATCCGCGCTGGGCGCGACCAGGGTCGGGAGCGTCCCGTTCGCCGTGCTCCGGACGCGGGCGACGTCCGTGCTGGTCAGCGACGCGGAACTGCTCGCCGCGCGGGATCGGCTCTGGGAGGAGTTCCGGCTCGCCGTCGAGCCGGCGGCCGCTGTCCCGTTCGCCGCGTGGCTGGCCGGGCGGACCGAAGGCGACCTGCCCTGCGTCATCCTGTGCGGCGCGAACAGCGAGTGGACTCCCTGAGTCAGCCCGCCCGCAGCGCGACCCGGAACTCGGTCCGGCCCGGGCGGCTGGCGACCCCGACCTGCCCGCCGTGCGCGGCGACGACGGCCGCGACGATGGCCAGGCCGAGTCCGGTGCTGCCCGCCGCCCGCGACCGCGAATCGTCGCCGCGGGCGAAGCGTTCGAAGACCTCCGGGAGGATCTCCGGCGGGATCCCCGGCCCACTGTCGGCAATGGACAGTGTCACCGTCGAATCCACTATGGACAACGCCGTGGTGACCTCGGTACCCGCCGGGGTGTGCGTGCGCGCGTTACCCAGCAGGTTGATCACCACTTGGTGCAGCTGATCCGCGTCGCCGAGGACGGTGATCGGTTCCGGCGGGACCTCCAGCAGCCATCGGTGCTCCGGCCCGGCGACGTGCGCGTCGGCGACGGCGTCCGCGACCAGGCGGGACAGATCGACGGGCTGGTGCACCACCGGGCGGCCGGAATCGAGCCGCGCGAGCAGCAGCAGATCCTCGACGAGGCCGGTCATCCGCGTCGATTCCGACTCCACCCTGCCCATCGCGAACGCGATGTCCGGCGGCACCTCGGAGCCGGACCGCCGGGTGAGTTCCGCGTAGCCGCGGATGGCCGCGAGCGGCGTCCGCAGTTCGTGGCTGGCGTCCGCGACGAACCGGCGCACCCGGCTTTCACTGGCCTGGCGGGCGGAAAGCGCGGCCGCGATGTGGCCGAGCATGCGGTTGAGCGCGAAGCCGACTTTGCCGACCTCGGTCCGCGGATCGGTGTCCACTTCGGACACTCGTTCGGACAGTGCGACCTCGCCGCGGTCCAGCGGGAGTTCGGCGACCCTGGTCGCGGTGGCGGCCAGCCGGTCGAGGGGTTTCATGGTGCGCCGCACGGTCACCGCGCCGAGCGCGCCCGCCAGCAGGATGCCGCCGACGGCCACCCCGCCGAAGATGAAACCCAGGCTCCACAACGTGTCCGTGACGTCCTTGGTGGGCAGCCCGGAGATCGAGACGCCACCGCTGGACGTCTGCTTCGCCACCACGCGGTACTCCCCGAGCGACCCGAGGTCCACGTCGGTCGGCTTGTCGATCGGCGTCGACCGCAGCAGCTTGGCGACCTGGGCCGGGCCGACCGGGTCGTGGGGGAACGGGTCGGGGATCTTCGCGTCGTAGCTGGACCGGAGCACGGCGGCGAGCGCGCGCCCGTCCGGGGACACGGTCACGAACAGCGAACCGGTGCTCTGCCCGTACGCGCGCAGGCCCTCGGGAACCCTGTCCCCGCTGGGGCGGCCCGGTGGCGGCGGACGGCCGGCGCGTTCGCTGGTCTCGGCGAGCCTGGCGTCGAGCTGGCCGATCAGGAAATCCCGCAACGCCAGTTCGGTCACCACGCCCACCACTAGGCAGACGAGCGCGAGCAGCCCCGCGACCTGCGCGATCAGCCGCCGCCGCAGGGACCAAGGCCGCCTACCCCGCGGGCTTGAGGACATACCCGGCGCCGCGCATCGTGTGGATCATCGGTTCCCTGTCGGCGTCGATCTTCTTGCGGAGGTAGGAGATGTACAGCTCGACGATGTTGGCCTGGCCGCCGAAGTCGTAGCTCCACACCCGGTCCAGGATCTGCGCCTTCGACAGCACGCGCTTCGGGTTGCGCATGAGATACCGCAGCAGTTCGAACTCGGTCGCGGTCAGCGGCACCAGAGCGCCGCCGCGGTGCACTTCGCGGCTGTCCTCGTCCAGGGTCAGGTCGCCGACGACCAGCGTCGAACCGCTCGGCCCGGCGACTCCGCCCGCACGCCGGAGCAGCGCGCGCAGCCGCAACGCGACCTCCTCCAGGCTGAACGGTTTGGTGACGTAGTCGTCGCCGCCCGCGGTGAGCCCGGCGATCCTGTCCTCCACCGCGTCTTTCGCGGTCAGGAACAGCACCGGCAGGTTCGGCACCTCGGATCGCAGGCGGCGCAGGACGTCCAGGCCGCTCATGTCCGGCAGCATGACGTCCAGTACCACCGCGTCCGGCCGGAATTCCCTGGCGACGCGGACCGCTTCGGTGCCGTCGGCGGCCGTGCGGATGTCCCAGCCCTCCATGCGCAGGGCCATCGACACGAGCTCGGACAAGGTCGCCTCGTCGTCGACGACCAGCACCCGCACGGGGCTGCCGTCGGCACGGCGCAGGCCGGCCTTCGCGGTACCGGACGAAGGGACGTTCACACTGGTCATGCTGCCATCCTGCGCGGCGCCGATGAGCCTTCTCTGTGTCCCCGCTGTGCGTTTCCTGTGAACGATCACCCGGCCGGGCGGGAATCACAGCGCGTGCCCACCGCCGGCACAGCTTCCGCACAGCGACGGCGAACACCATGGCCGCAACCGAGTACACGGAGGCGACCAGATGACCGAACCGACCAAACCCGCCGAGCCCCCGGCGGGCGAGACCGCCGCCTGGGGCGCCCCTGTCCCGGCGGGCGAACCGAAGAAGGCCTGGTCGGGCCGCAAGACCGCGATCGCGGCCGGGGTGGCGGTGGTGATCGCCGCCGGTGGCGGGGCCGCGATCTGGGCCGGGACCGCCGCGAACGGCGCCGAACAGGGTCCGGGCGGGATGATGGGCGGCCCCGGCGGCGGCCGGATGCTCGTCGGCCCTGGCGGGGGCATGCCGCGTGACGCGCTGCACGGCGACTTCGTCGTCTCCGACGGCAAGGGCGGCTACCGCACCGAACGGCTGCAGACCGGCGAGATCACCGAGATCAGCGCGACGTCCGTCAGCCTGACCAGCAAGGACGGCTACAAGCAGGTCTACACGATCGATGCGTCGACCAGGAAGACCGGCGATCCCAAGACCGGCGAGACGGTGACGGTGACCGCCAAGGTCACCGGGGACACCGCGACGGCGACGACCCTGGGCAAGGCCGGGCAGAACCAGCGCGGGCAGAACGGTGGCCAGCGGGGGCAGAGTCAGCCAGGTCAGGGACAGCCGGGCCAAGGCCAACCGGATCAGGGCCAGCCGGGACAGGACGGGCCGAGGCTCGGCTACTGATCCAGGACGGCGAGCAGCGCGGCGGCCGTCTCGGCGGGTTCCTGACCCGAGGTGTCGAGGACGACGCGGTCGCCGCCGGCCCGCCGCGTCAGGGCCGCCTCGGCGATCGCGCGGGCGGCCACCCGGTCCCGCACGCCGGGTGGCGCGCCGCGGAGTTCGTCACCGGCCAGCAGCGCGGATTCGCCTTCGGCCCGGCGCCGGACGCGTTCGGTGAGCGTCGTTTCGTCCGCGTCGAGATGGACGACGGTGACCTCGTCGAAGACCCGCCTGTGTTCCGGGAGGAATTCCCTGGCCACGACGAGCAGCCGCTTCGCTCCGGCCTCGCGGTAGCCGTGCCAGACGGCCGCGAGATTCGCCGCCTCGACGGCCGGATCCGGGCCGGGACTCACGAACCCGAACTGCGCGAGGTCGACGTAGGCGACGGGCAGCTCACGCGCCCAGAGGTCCCGCAGCGCGCCGAACGCGGCCGTCGACTTGCCGACCGCCGTCGGGCCGGTCACCACGGTCACCGGCCCGGGCAGCGTTTCGACGGCGTCCGGCGGCCGGACCGGTCCATCCTCGACGGCGCAGCGCCGGAACAGCGCGTCCACGGTCTCTTCGGCCCGCTGCCCGGTCGTGTCCATGGCTTCGCCGAAACCGGTGCGGTCATAGGCGTCCGCCACCGCGAAGAGGTCGGGCAGCGCGGCGGCGGGCGAACCGCGGTCGAGGAAGCGGCTCCGGAGTTCGTCGCGATCGCACGTCAGCCGGACGAGCGTGAGGTCGAAGTCGCGGCCTTCGAAGTCCCGCTCGACACCGTTTTCGGGATCCACCACCCCGGAAACGACGAGCTGCCTGGCGCCCCGCCGACGCAGGATCTCCAGTACCCGCAGCAGATTGGCCGCCTTGATGGCGTGCGAGGCGTCGCCCCCGCCCGGTGGCGGGCCGATCAGTCCGAGCTGGTCGATGTCGACGTACGCGACGTTGCCGCCCGCTTCCCCGACACGGGTGTACAGACCCCACGCGGTGGTCGACTTCCCCGCTCCCGGCGGACCGGTCGTCCAGAGCACGGGCGTCTTCTCGGTCCCCATGGCTTTCGATCTTAGGAACCCCTGTCCACCGGAATAGGGCAGAGTTGGGCGTGTGCGGGACATCAGTGGTTCGCTGGCGAGGCAGGCCTGCGCGGTCGCGGCCGTCTGCCTGGTCGCCGACGCCGGGCTGTTCCTCATCGACGGACCACCGCTCTCGCTGGGCTGGCAGGCATGGGTGATCCTGATCGGCGGGATCCTCGCCAACGCCGCCCTCGCCGGGCCTTCGCGGTATTCCGGCTGGGTTTCGGCCGCGCACGGCGCGTTGCTCCTCGCCGCGCCGCTCCTGCTGTACCCGTTCGACCACTACCTGCAGGCCACCAACGCGGGCGTGCTGATCGCGGGCTACCGCGCGGGCGCCTGGCTGACGACCAAACCCGCACTGGCGGCGCTGGCCGCGATGCTCGCCGGGCTCTTCGCCTGCATCCTCATCCCGGCCGACCGGGGCGACCGGGACTGGCGGCTGGTGCTCATCGACGTCGGGGTCAGCGGACTGCTGCCGTGGATGGTCGGCCGCTACACGACCGCGCGGCGCGCGTACATCGCCGATCTGCAGCGCGCGGAGGAACAACAGCAGCAACACGAAGCCGAAGCCGTGCGCCGCGCCGTCATCGAAGAACGCACGACGATCGCCCGCGACCTGCACGACGTGATCTCCCACCACGTCAGCGCGATCGGCGTGCACGCCGGCGCCGCGCGGCTGGGGCTGCCGGAGGGCGAACCCGCCGTCCGGCGCTCGCTCTCCGCCGTCGAATCGTCGAGCCGGGCCGCGATGGCCGATCTGCGGCGCCTGCTGGATCTGTTGCACGGCAAGGAGAACGGCGACGCGCAGCGGCAACCGGGGCTGGACAACCTCGACGAACTGCTCGACAATCTCCGCACCGCCGGGCTGCCCGCACGGCTGGCCAGTCACGGCGGACCGCGGGAACTGCCGGGATCGGTGGACATCGCGCTGTACCGCATCGTGCAGGAAGCGCTGACGAACGCGCTCCGGCACGGTTCCGGCGGGACGGTGGAGATCGACCTCGCCTACCGGCAGACGGAAGTCGTCCTCGCGATCACGAACGAGATCGGCCGCCCGAACCGGAAGTCGCCCGCCGAGTCGACGAAACGCGGTCTCGCCGGGATCAGGCAACGGGTCGCCTTGTTCGGCGGGCAGGCGGAATGCGGACCGCTCAACGACGGGCGGCACTGGCGGGTTCGAGTCGGATTTCCTTTGGAGGCGGAGTGATCCGGGTTCTGCTGGCGGACGATCACGCGATGTTCCGGTCCGGGATGCGCGCGGTACTGGACACCCAGGCGGATTTCGAATGCGTCGGCGAAGCGGCGGACGGGCGCGAAGCCGTCGCGCGGGCGGCCGCGCTGCGCCCGGACGTCGCGGTGCTCGACGTCCGGATGCCCAAATTGGACGGTCTGGCCGCGACCGAGGCGATCATGTCCGCGCCGGGCAACGACACCCGTGTCCTCGTGCTGACGACCTACGACTCCGACGAGTACGTCTACCGCGCGCTGCGGGCCGGTGCGAGCGGGTTCCTGTTGAAGAGCCTCGCCCCCGAAGAACTCGTCTCGGCCATGCGGGTGGCCGCGCGCGGCGACGCGCTGATCGATCCGACGGTGACCCGGCGGCTGGTGTCGACCTTCGCCACCAGCATCGAACCCGTGGCCGCCGAACCGGCGGAGCTGGAACGGCTCACCTCACGCGAACGCGAGGTCCTCATGCTGGTCGCCAACGCCTCCAGCAACGCGGAGATCGCCGCGCATCTGCACGTGGGCGAGGAGACGGTGAAGACCCACGTCTCCCGCATTCTCGCGAAACTGGGGCTGCGCGACAGGGTGCACGCCGTCGTCTACGCGTTCCGGAACGGTCTCGTCGGCGGCCGGTGATCGGTTCGCCGGACCGGGCTTCCGATGCCAGAATTCCCGGAGGACACGTCGAGGCGGGGAGCTTGGGAATGAAGCGCTGGGTCACGCTCACGATCGGGCTGGTCTTCCTGCTGGTGGGCGGCGTCTGGGTGCTCCAGGGCGCCGGCGTGCTGACCGGCAGCTTCATGACCGGGCAGAAACTGTGGTTCCTGATCGGACTCGTCGCGTTCCTGGTCGGGGTGGTGCTGGTGGCGGCCACCGCCCGCCGCTCGCGCCGGACCCCTTCCGACAACTAACCGCGTGATTCCCGCCGGAACACCCGTGATTCCCACCGGATCACGCGAGTCGCCCGTCTGATCACGCGTGTTCCGTCTCCAGTCACGTGTGATCCGGCTCTGGTCACGCGTGATCGGTGCCTGATCACGCGTCACGCGATCTTGAAGATCGGGTAGCCGGGGGCGATCTCCAGCAGCTTCTCGTCGGACGCCTTCGCGTCGACACCGTCGAAGAACACGCCGACCTCGAACTTCCAGCGCTTGAGGTAGGCGCGCAGGATCTCGGGCTTCTCGGCGTCGGTCAGTTCGGTGTAGGTGAAGGCCTCGGTGCGGCGTCCGACGCTGAGCTGCCCCTCACCCGCGACCCGCAGGTTGCGCACCCACTGCGTGACACCGCGCGGCGCGACCAGGTAGCGCTCGCCGTCCAGCTTCAGCAGGTTGACCGGGACCGACCGCAGTTCGCCGCTCTTGCGGCCGCGGACCGAAAGCACCCGGCTGCCCAGCACGCTGACACCGAACCTCGTCAGCTTGAGCACGAACTCGTTGAACGCGCTGGTCGCCGCGGCGGGCTTGATGTAGCGGGTGGAGTTGTCGGTGGCGGCGATGGTGGTCATCTCGTCTCCTTGAAGTCTGGGAGAGCAGTGCTCTCTGTTAAGAGCAGTGAACACCAGAGCGGCGCATCGCGTCAAGAGCAGTGCTCTCGTTTAGGTGCGATGCTCTAGAGTGAGAGCATGGCCGCTACCCAGACCGCGCGCGAACGCGCCCGTGCCGAGCTCACCCGCGAGATCAAGGACGAAGCCCGCCGTCAGCTCGCCGAAGTCGGCGCGCTCGGGCTTTCGCTCCGAGCCGTCGCGCGGGAGCTGGGCAT
Organism: Amycolatopsis speibonae; assembly: GCF_042647925.1. NCBI lineage: Bacteria > Bacillati > Actinomycetota > Actinomycetes > Pseudonocardiales > Pseudonocardiaceae > Amycolatopsis > Amycolatopsis speibonae. The sequence continues at coordinate 28,084 of NZ_JBHRWK010000068.1, read as the reverse complement.
GGTCTCGTCCGCGCTCTACCGCTACTTCTCAAGCCGTGAAGAACTGCTGACAGCTCTGATCGTCGACGCCTACAACGCCGTCGGCGAGGCCGCGGAGGCCGCCGACGACCCCGAGAAGGCTTCGCTGGAACGCTGGGAGTCGATCTGGCACGCGGTCCGCGCCTGGGCGAAGGCGCAGCCGCACGAATACGCACTGATCTACGGCTCGCCCATCCCCGGCTACCAGGCCCCTCAGGACACCGTCACGCCCGCGGGGCGGGTGGCGTTCGCGCTGGTCGCGGTCCTGCGCGACGCGAACCTCCGGGTCGAGACCGAGGTCGGCGAAATGCCCGCCGAGCTCCTTCAGCAGCTCGGCGCCGTCACCGAAATCCTCCAGATCACCCTGGCCCCCGAGACGGCGTCCCGGCTGATCATGGCCTGGACCCAGCTGTTCGGGATGATCAACTTCGAGCTGTTCGGCCAGTACGTCGGCTCCGTCGACCCGTCGGACGCCTTCTTCGCGCACGGGGTCCGTCAGATGGCCGAGTTCACCGGGATCAGGATGATCGGCTGAGCGCGGTCCACGACCGCATCAGCAGCTGGACGGCGTCCACCGCGTCCTCGTCGCCGGTCCCCTCGGGACTGAGGAAGCGTTGCAGCAGGAGACCGTCTTCGAGCGCGTGCAGGATCAGTGCGAGGAAGGCCGGGTCGGCGGGCGGTTCCGCGCCCCGCGCGGCGAGTTCGGTCCGGACCGACGTCTCCAGCAGCGCCCTTGTCGACTTCTCGCCTTCGCCGACGAGCGGACGCGCCTCGGGGTTCCGCAGCGCGTACAGGGCCAGCTCGGTGCGCAGGGTCAGCCAGCCTTCGAGGTGTTCGGCGCGCTCGACGTTCCACGCGCGCAGCCGCTCCATCATCTCGGCGAAGGAACCGGCACCCTCGCCCAACGCGGTGACCTCTTCGGCCTCACGCCGGGTCCGGCGGCGCAGCAGTTCGACGACGAGCTCGTGCTTGCCGTCGAAGTTGCCGTAGAAGGCGCCGCGCGTGAAGCCGGCCCGTTCGGCGATCTGCTCGACGGACGTGCCGTTGACCCCGCGTTCGGAGAACAGCTCGGCGGCAGCCGCGAGCAAGCGCTGCCTGGTCTGCTCGCGGCTTTCTTCCCGCGTCAAGCGTTTCGCCGTCACATGGCGATCCTAGAGTTCGCGCGTCGCCTGACGACCGGTCAGCCACACCCCGCCCGCGAGGACGGCGACGGCGACCGCGACGGCCACCGCGGTGAGCGGCCACAACGCCTGGCTCGCGAGGAACGCGGCGACGGCGCCGAAGAGAACGGCGACAAGGAGCAACGGCGTGGTCCGGACGGCTGCGGCGGCGGGGACGGTGGCCATGGGAGGTTTCCCTTCGAGGGTGGTGCGCGGAACACTCGGTTTTCGCGGATGGGACCGCACCGGTTCGGCGGCCTTACGCCGGTCGGTACGCGGATCACCCTTCCGGGCGAGGTACCGGCGTGGCGGCTAGCGTCACGCGCGGAGACGACATCGAGGGAAAGGCGGCTCGCGGTGGAGAAGTGGGCGGAGCAGGTCGGCAGGATCCGGGTCATCGGAACCGGGGTGATGGGCCGGGGCATCGTCCAGCTCGCCGTGACGGCGGGGCTCGAGGTCGAGCTCGCCGATGCCCGGCCCGAGGCGGTCGGCGAGGCCATCGCCCAGGTCGGCGCGATGCTCGGCAAGCTCGCCTCGAAGGGCAAAATCACCGAGGAGGCCGCCGAGTCCGCGAAGGGCAGGTTGATCGCGGCCGACGGCCCGCTGGCCCCCGCCGACGGCGTCGACCTCGTCGTCGAGGCGGTCCGCGAAGACCTGGAGATCAAACGCGCGCTGTTCGCCGAACTCGAACGCGTCTGCGGCCCGGACACCGTGTTCGCCACCAACACCAGCTCGCTTTCGGTCACCGAGATCGGTGCCGCGCTGACCGATCCCGGCAGGCTGCTCGGCCTCCACTTCTTCAACCCGGTCCCGCTGATGCGGCTGGTCGAGATCGTGCCCGGCGCGCGGACCGCCGCGTGGCTGCCGCCCGCCATGACCGAACTCGTCCGCGGCTGGGGACACGAACCCGTCCTCGCCCGCGACGCACCGGGTTTTCTGGTCAACCACGCCGGCCGCGGGCTGGGCACCGAGGCGCTGCAGATCCTCTCCGAAGGGATCGCGAGCCCGGCCGAAGTGGACCGCGTCGCGCGGGACGTGCTGGGCCTGAAACTCGGCCCGTTCGAACTGCTCGACCTCACCGGCCTGGACGTCTCGCACGCCGTGCTCGAAAGCATTTGGAGCGGTTTCCACGGCGAACCGCGGCTGCGGCCGTCGTGGCTGACGCGCCCGCGCGTCGCCGCCGGGCTGTTCGGGCGCAAGAACGGCGAAGGCTTCTACAGCTACGTCGACGGACGGCAGCAGCCGGAGCCGGAACCGGCCGCGCCGGAAGCCCCGAACACTCCGGTGTGGGTCGAGGACGAACGCCTCGGCACGCTGCTCTCGGCGGCGGGCATCCAGGTCGTGCACTCCGCCTACCCGGACACCGTCCTGATCGTCAGCCCGGTCGGATCGTCCACAGTGGACACCGCGCTCGCCGCGGGTCTCCCGGCGGACCGGGTCGTCGGGGTCGATCCCCTCGGCGGCTACGGGAAACGCCTGACGCTTTCGGTACACCCCGCGCTCGACCCGGCCGCCGGACGCACCGCCTGGGGAGCGCTCGCCGCGACAGGGCTTCCGGTGACCGTCGTCCGCGACGGCCCCGCGCCGATCGCCCAGCGGCTGCTGGCGTCGATCGTCAACACCGCCTGCTTCATCGCCGGGCAGCGGCTCGCGACGCCGGAGGACATCGACACCGCCGTCCGGCTCGGCCTCGGCTACCCGCGCGGACCGCTGACGTGGGGCGAAGAAGCGGGCGCGGACTTCGTGCTGCGGGTCCTGCGCGGGCTCGTCGCGAGCACCGGCGACCAGCGCTACCGGCCGAGCGGCTGGCTCACCGAACGGGTCGCGCTCGGCCTGCCGCTCACCTCCGCCGGCACCTCCCCCGCCGACCTGCTCAGCTGACCCACACGCCACGCGAAACGCGTGAAGGCCCCCTTCCCTCGGCTCAGCCGAGGGAAGGGGGCCTTCACGCGCGTTTACCGCTTACCAGCGGCGGTCGGTCACCACGCGGGTCGAAGCGTTCCAGAACACGTACCCGCCCTGGAAGTTGTTCTGCCGCCCGCCGGAGACGGACATCTCGTCGGACGTCGGGTACCTCAGGTACGAGGCCTCCCAGCCGAGCGCCTCCCAGCGTTCCCGGATGGCGCCGTAGATCGCGTGCGCGTCGGTCTGCATCGTCCAGTAGACGGAGCCGGCCTTGGTGAAGTGGTTGAACCGGCCGATGCCGTCCGGAGTCCCCAGTTCATCGGTCGACGGGTAGCCGAGGGGGCCGGCTTCCCAGCCGAGCTCCTCCCACTTCGCGCGGATCCGGCCCCAGATCGCACGCGCGTCGGTCTGCACCGTGTAGTAGATCGACGCGTTCTTGCTGAAGTGGTTGTAGCGACCGGCCTTGTCCGGCGTGATGTGCTCGTCCGTGGTCGGGTAGCCGAGCTCACCGGCCTCCGCGCCCAGCGCCTTCCACTTCACCCGGATCCGGCCGAACACGGGATGCGCGCCCGTGTTCACCGTGTAGTAGATCGACGACTGCATCTTGCCGGGCCACAGCGGGAAGTCGTTGTAGCGGCCGGTCGTGTCCGGCGTGGTCATCTCGTCGGTCGCGGGCGGGCCGAACTCCTTGTGGCCGCCGAGGGCGAGGTACTTCTTGAGGATCTCGCCCTCGATCTGCTTGACGCCCGTTTCCTTCGACCAGTACAGCCGTCCGCGCTCGTAGGTGCGGAAGCGGACGGTGCCGTCGACGGCCTCGGGTGCCGTCGGCGCGCCGAGTCGTTGCGCCACCGCGGGTTCGTCGCGGTAGCGCTTGTCGATCGGGGTGATGTAGTTCGCCGTGATCGTCTGGTCGACGGTGCCCATGGTGATGTTCGTCAGCCGCCCGGTGGCCCCGTTGGACCAGCCGGTGAAGGTCGACGAACCGTCCGAAGCGACCTCGGCCGCCTGGATCTCCACCGTGGCGCCCTCGACGACCATCGCCGAGGAGGCCCCGCCTTCCGGCGTGATGCCGAGCGCCGCGGCGACGTTGCTGGTCAGCGTGAGCCGGTGCTCCTTCGGCTTCGCGACGTAGGTCTTCGAGACCGTGACACCGGCGCTGTCGGTCGCCGACGCGGTGAACTCCAGGTTGGAGTCCGTGTGGTCGGTGAACGGCATGGTGAACTCGGGACCGGCGGCGCCGCGGTCCGGATGCGCGTGGCAGACGGCGTTCTCCGGGCAGTGCCGGACCAGCGTGGTCCAGGTGACCGGCAGGTCGCCGTCCTCGGTGTCGGTGACGGCCGCGCCGACCTTGACCTCCTCGCCGACCGCGAACAGGCGGTCGCCGGGGTCGGTCATGGTCAGCTTCGGCGAGTGGTTCCCGGGCGCCACGGCGATGTCCGTGCTCCCGGCGGCCTGCAGGCCGTCCTTCACCGTCAGTTTGGCGGTGAACTTCTCGGTGCCGGCCGCGTAGGTGCGGCTGACCTTCGCCCCGGTGCCGGTGGTGCCGTCGCCGAAGTCCCACTCGTAGGTCAGCGGGTCGTTGTCGAAGTCATAGGAACCGCTGCCGTCGAAGGAGACCGTGCGGGTCTCGGGGTTCGTCTCGGAGGTGGCCACCGCGACGGGCGCCTTGTTCCCGGTGGTGTAGCTGAGCCGTCGCAGCTTGCCGCTGTAGATGTCGGCGTAGACGATGTCGCCGTTGGCCGCGGCCAGGAACTTGACCGGACCGCCGATGCCGGTGAACTTCGGCGGCGTCTCCTGCGGGCGGACGACCCGGCCCTGCGTGTCGTACTTGGCCGTCCACAGCTTTTCCGTGGCGTAGTCGCCGAAGAAGTACGCGCCCCGGTATTCCTCCGGATACGACTCTCCATTGTAGACAATGCCGGCGGTGACGCTGTTGCCGTTGTCGATGCCCGTGCCGTGCCGGACAGCCAGCATCGGCGGGGTGTTCACGGCCGAAGCGCACTGCGCCATCGTGGAGAAACCGTCGGCGGGCTGGTTGCCCTCGAAGCACGGCCAGCCGTGGTCCGCGCCCTTCTGGACGAAGTTGATCTCTTCCCAGGTGCCCCAGCCGACGTCGCCGACCACCGGGAGGCCGGTGCCGGCGTCGAGACTGAACCGGAACGGGCTGCGGAAGCCGCTCGCGAAAACCTTGGAGCGCAACGAGTTCGGGTTCGCCGCGGTGTAGTAGGGGTTGTCCGGCACGCCGGCGCCGTCCGCGGTGACGTGGAAGATCTTGCCGAAGATCTTGTCGAGGTCGCGCACGTTGAGCGCGAACGGGTCGGCCGCGCCCTGGAAGCGGGAGCTGTCGCCGGTCGAGACCCACACCGAGCCGTCGGGAGCGGCCACGACGCCGGTGATGCCGTGGATGTCGGTGTTGGCGGCGCCCTCGATGAGCACCTTTTCCGCGGTCAGCCCGGTCGGCTCGGCCGTACCGGAGACCGTCCATCGCGAGGCGCGCAGGGCGATGCCGCCCGCGACGTCGATCGCGCGTGCCGTGTAGACCGCGCGGGAGGTGGCGTAGTCGGGTGCGATCGCGATCCCGACCAGCCCGAGGTCACCGGTGCTGCGCACGGGCAGGGTGGCGATCTTCTGCGCCTGCCCGGTGGTGGACACCCAGGCGACGTTGCCCTGTTTGCCGGTGGTCAGCATCGAGCCGTCGGGCAGGTAGGCGAAGTCGGTCAGGTCGAGCGGAGCCTGCCCGCTCGGCTGATCACGCAGGACGAAGCCGGGCGGCAGGGTGGGCGCCGCGGACGCCACTGTGGACGTCAACGGCACCAGCAAGGTCACTATCAGCAGCGTCACGAGGGCGTGACAGAGCGCACGGAATCTCGAAGGCACGGAAGCCCCTTTCCCCAGTCGAACGTCTCATCGACGGGGTCAAGCTGGACATTTCACACTTTCGAGTGCCTTTATCGAACTGTGATCATCATCGTCGGTCGAGCAGCTGACCTGTGCTCCTGTTCCAGGTGATGTAGCCGCTTTGGAAGCTGTTCTGCCGTCCGATGGGGATGGTGAACTCGTCCGTCGTCGGGTAGCGCAGGTACGACCGCTCCCAGCCGAGCGCGGCCCAGCGCTGCCGGATCGCCCCGTAGATCGCGTGCGCGTCGGTGGCCATCGTCCAGTAGACCGAGCCCGCCTTCGTGAAGTGGTTGAACCGGCCGACGCCGTCCGGAGTGGAGGTCTCGTCCGTCGTGGGGTAGCCGAGCGGGCCCGTCTCCCAGCCGAGCGCCTCCCACCGGACGCGGATGCGGCCCCAGATCGCGTGCGCGTCGGTCTGCACCGTGTAGTAGATCGACGCGTTCTTGCCGAAGTGGTTGAACCGGCCGATCCCGTCGGGGGTCGGGAGTTCGTCCGTCGTCGGGTAGCCGAGCGGCCCGGCCTCCCAGCCCAGCGCCGCCCACTTGACCCGGATCCGCCCGTACACCGGATGCGCGCCGGTCGACGGCGTCCAGTAGGTCGAGGACTGCCGGGTGCCGGACCGGTCCGGGAAGTGGTTGAACCGGCCCGTCCCGTCCGGGGTGGCGGTCTCGTCGGTCGCGGGCGGGCCGAACTTCCGGTGCCCGCCGAGCGCGAGGTACTTCGCCAGGATCTGGCCCTCGATCTGCCTCACGCCGGTCTCGGCGCTCCAGTAGAGCCTGCCGCCGGTGTACGGCCGGTAGCGCACGGTCCCGTCGGCGACCTCCGGCCCGGTCGGCGCGCCGAGCCGTTGCCGCAGCGCGGGTTCCGACCGGTAGCGCTTGTCGATCGGGGTGAGATAGTTCGCGGCCAGTGCCACGTCGTGCGCCGGGACGGTGACGGTCACCGTGCGCGAGGTACGCCCGTCGGACCAGTTCGCGAACGTCGAAACGCCGTCCGCGGCGATCTCCTCCGCCACGACCTCGAACGTCGCGTCCTCGGTCACCATCGCGGTGTTGACCCCGCCTTCCGCCGGGATGCTCAGCGCCGCGGGGACGTTGGAGGTCAGCGTCAGCCGGTGTTCACGCGGCAGGGCGACGTAGGTCCTGCTCGCCGTCACCCCGGCGCTGTCGGTCACCGTCGCGGTGATCTCGACCCGGGAATCCTGATGGTCGGTGAAGAGCGTCGTGAGCACCGGGCCGCTTCCCGCCGGGCCGGGATGCGCGTGACAGGTCGCCTCTTCCAGGCAGTGCCGGATCAGCGTGGTCCAGCCGACCGGCAGCAAACCGTCCTCGGCGTCGGTCGCCACCGCGCCGACGACGACCGGTTCCCCGACCGCGAAGGTCCGCGCACCGGGATCCGTCAACGCCGGCTCCGGCGAATGGTTTCCCGGCACCACCACGACATCCGTGCCGTCGGAGGCGCCGAGCCGGTCGGTGACGGTGAGGCGCGCCGTCGCCCTCGCGACTCCGGTGCCGTAGGTGTGGGTCACCCGGGCACCGGTCTGACTCGTGCCGTCGCCGAAATCCCAGAGATAGGTCAAGGGATCGCCGTCGAAGTCGTAGGAACCGGAGCCGTCGAAGGTCACCGTCCTCGTCGACGGCTCGGTGCTCGACGTCGCCACCGCGACCGGTTCCGCGTCCGTCCCCGGATAGCTGAGCCGCCGCAGGTTCCCGCTGATGATGTCGGCGTACACGATGTCGCCGTTGGCCGCGGCCGCGAACCTGACCGGACCGCCGATCCCGGTGAACTTCGGCGGCCGTTGCGGCGCCTGGACGAGCCTGCCCTGACTGTCGTAGGTCATCGTCCAGATCTTCTGTGTGACGTAGTCGCCGAAGAAGAACGCGCCCCGGTATTCGTCCGGATAGGACGATCCACTGTAGACGATCCCGGCGGTGACGCTGTTCCCTTCGTCGGCGCCGGAACCGTGGTGGTAGGCGGTGATCGGCGGCGTGTTGACGACGCCCGCGCAACCGGCGAGGCCCGAGTACCCCGGCGTCGGGACGTTCCCTTCCCAGCAGGGCCAGGCGTGGTTCGCCCCCGGCCGCACGACGTCCACCTCTTCCCAGGTGTTCCAGCCGACGTCACCGACGACGGGCAGGCCGAGGCGCGGGTCGAGGGAGAACCGGAACGGGCTGCGGTAGCCGCTGGAGAAGACCTTGGAGCGGTTCGAATCCGGTGCCGCGGCGGAGAAGTACGGGTTGCCGGGGACGCCGGCGCCGTCGGGGGTGACGTGCAGGATCTTGCCGTAGAGCTGATCGAGATCGAGTGCGCGCAACGCGCCCGGATCCATCCTGGTGAAGTCGGCGGCGTCGCCGATGGAGATCCACAGCGTCCCGTCGGCCGCCGCGACGAGTCCCGTGATGCCGTGGACGTCGTGGAAACCGGGAAGGTCGACGAGCACTCGTTCGTTCGCGAGGCCGGTGGGGAGGTCCGCGCCGGTCACCGTCCAGCGGGCCACCCGCATGGTGAACGCGCCACCGCCGGTGTCGAACGACCGCGCGAGGTAGATCCGGCGTGACACGGCGAAATCCGGGGCGACGGCGAGGCCGACCAGGCCGAGGTCACCGTCGGCGTGGACGGGCAGCGTCGCGAGCGTCCGCGCCGGACCGGCGACGGGCACCCAGGCGACCTTGCCGCTCTTGCCGGTGCTGAGCACCGAACCGTCCGGCAGATAAGCGAAATCGGTCAGGTCGAAGGCGGCCTGGCCGCTCGGCTGGTCGCGGAGGACGAAGCCGGACGGAAGAGTGGGCGCCCCGGTCGCTTCCGGAGCGCCCACCCATCCCGGGAGAAGCAAGAGGGAAACCGACAGGGTGACAAGTGTGCGTCTGAGTACCCGGCTCCTGGTCATCGTCACTTCCCCGCTTCCGGCGTGTCCTGGGCACGTCGCCGGAAGCGGGGAAGTCATTGCCGCTTGAAGCTTTCATTTATCTCAAAGCAATCGAACCGCAATCATTCTCACGCTTCGCAGCCGAGCGGGTACCTGCAGGTCAGGCCACGACCTGAACCACGCTGCCGCTCTGCAGGGTCGTGAAGTACTTCTGCGAAGCCGCCGCGGACAGGTGGATGCAGCCGTGCGAGTACACCGAAAGGCTGCCGGTGTGGAACGCGATCCCCGGCAGGAAGAACACCGAGTTCGGCATCGGCGCGTCGAACTCCCTGGAGTGGTAGTTCTTGACCTTGTTCGAAACGTGGAAGACGCCGGTCGGCGTCGCGTGGCCCTTCTTGCCGGGCAGCTGCTTGACGGGGCCGTAGATGACCTTGCCGTCCTGCAGCAGCCACGTCTTCAGCGCGGAGAGGTCCACGCAGGCGCTGACGCCCGGCGAGGCCAGCGCGGCCTTGCACGGCACGTCGGCGGCGTTCGCGGCGGGCTTGACCTCGGGTTTCGGCGTGGGTTTGGGGGTCGGCTTGGGCTTCGACGGCGTCGGCTTGGGCTTCGAGCTGCTGCTCGGCGGCTGGGACGACGTGGTCGGCGCGGCGGACGACGTGGTCGGAACCGGCGCTGACGTAGACGGCGCCGAGGTGGCCCCTCCTGCCGGGTCGCCCTGCGCGACGGCGCCGCCACCGGGCGCGCCGCCGCCGGCGTTGCCGGAACACGCGGTCAGCACCAGCGCCGTGGCCAGTGCGGTCACCCCCACCAGGAACTTCTTCACAACCCTTACCCCCGATTGTCCGTGGTCCGTCTGACATGGGTAAAGACGGAGGTCACCGGCCCGGGGTTGTTGATCGGAAGGTCACGATCGCATCTCAGGGCACGCGGCCGACGACCCGCGCGTACATCCGGCCCGGATTGGCGCCTTCGTCCAGGTATCCGGGCAGCGGGGGCAGATCCCGCGCGAACACGGCCAGCCGCCCGAAAAGTTCGTCGGCGTCGCCGGGACGTCGTTCCGGATCCTTTTCCAGCAGGTCGGCGAGCAACTGGTTCAGTCCACCCGGGACACCGTCCACTTCGGCCGGGCTCTCCTTGACCTGCTTCTCGAACACCGCGTACGCCGTCGGGCCGGTGAACAACTGCCTGCCGGTCAGCATCTCGTGCAGGACGCAGCCCAGCGCGTACAGATCGCTGCGGGGCCCGGCGATCCCGCGCTGGATCTGCTCGGGCGCCATGTAGGCGGGGGTGCCCAGGATCTGCCCGGCGCGGGTGAACTGGGCGACGTCGGTCTCGCGCAGCATCGCGAGCCCGAAGTCGAGCACTTTCACGCTGCCGTCGGGGCACAGCATCAGGTTGGTGGGCTTGAGATCGCGGTGACAGATGGAAAGCGCGTGCGCGGCGGACAGCACGGCGCACGCCTGCGCCGCGATCGCGGCCGCCCACGGCACCGGCAGCGGACCGTGTTCGGCGGCGAGATCGGCGACGGTCACCCCCTCGATGAACTGCATGACCTGGTACAACCGCTCGTCGTAGGTGCCGAAGTCGTACAACGTCGGCGCGCCCGCGTGTTCCAGGGTGGCGAGGATCCGCGCCTCGCGGATGAAGCGCTGTTCGAGTTCGGCGTCCGGACCGCCGGGGAGCCCGAGGAACTTCACCGCGACTCGGCGGCCGAGATGCCGGTCGTGGCCCGCGTAGACCGCGCCCATCCCACCCCGGCCGAGCGGTAGCTCGTCGAGTTCGTAACGGTCCGCGATAAGCAACCTCGTCCCCCCCACCCTCAACGGGGAAGCTTCGCTTCCAGCATCTATCCAGTCTCCGGGATCAACTGTCCTTCAGTAAGCCCCGCCAAGCCTAGCCTCACCAGCTCCAGGCCCGATTCCGCCGCCTCGCGGAGGGCGTCTTCGAAGGCGGCGAGCCGGGTGAACGCCTCCCCGTGCGCACGCTGCGCTTCGATCGGCAGGCGCGGGATCCGGGTGCGCCTGAGGTCGATCCTGGTCGAGGAGGACGGTGCGAGCTGCCCGGCCGCGCGCAGGCAGCCGGCGAGGAACGCGGCGTCCATCCGCTCGGGATCGGTGCGGTACCTCGACATCGTCGGCTCGGCCGCGAACGACGCTCCACTGTGGACGTACGCGGGTACGGCGGGCGACGCGAGGACGTCCCCCGCTTCCACCGAATCCGGCACGGTGAGGACACCGGACTTCAGCAGCTCGCCGATCGTGGTGAACGAGGGCTTCTCGTCGGACACCGCCAGCGACGGCAGGTCGGGCCGGATCTCCTCGAAATGCCGCCGGACTTCGAGGAACGCCTCGCCCGCGTGTTCGCCCCGCGCCTGATACCGGGCGGGGGAAAGGTCGATCTCCTCGTCGAGCAGGTCGATGATCCGGACCGCGCCCGGCACCTCGGCGCCGCGCAGATGCTCCCGCCACTGTTCCTCCACAGTGGACGGATCGGCCAGCAGGAGCAGCCGGGACGGCGGCCGCTCCCCGGATTCCGGGCGCCGCAGCAGCCAGAGGTCCGCACCGCCGACGGTCACCACCGCGCGCAACGCCCCGGCCCGCAACAGGTTCCCGCGGATCCGCCGCCCGGTCCGGCGGCCGGCGGCGGCGGACGGCATGCGGATCGCGACCAGCCCGCCGGGTTTCACGTGCGCGAGACAGTGCTGCACCCACGCCAGTTCCGGTTCGCCGCGCGGAGGCTGGCCGTACACCCAGCGCGGGTCGCCGACGAGGTCGTCGTAACCCCATTCCCGTTCGTTGAACGGCGGATCGCAGACGACGGCGTCCGCCAGAAGTCCCTCGTAGGAGTCCATCGACAGGGCGTCCGCGCCGTACATCTCCATGTCCGCGCCCGCGAGCAGCAGCCGGTGCGCGGCGATGCACGAGGTCGCCGGATCGTCGACCTGGCCGAGCAGCCGGGTCCCGCCGGAGACGAGGAGCAGTGTCCCGAGCCCGCACGCGGGATCGAGGACGACGCCGGGTGCGGGGCCGATGAGCCGGGACATCAGCGCCGCCACCGGTTCCGCGGTGACGGACAGCCGCCGGGAGTGCGCCTCGACGTAGCGTTCGCACAGGAACTCGAAGGCCTCGCGCGCGCCTTGCTCGGCGGCGAAGCGGTCCAGCAGTTCGAGCAGCTCGGCGTCGTCGTAACGGGGCGAGAAGGTCCACTCCCGGACACCCCACCGCGAAAGGAAGGCGCCCACCCGGCCGACCCTGTCGGCCAGTGACAGGTCTTCGCCGAGGTTCCGCAGCCGTTGCCAGACCCGGTCCCCGAGCGATATTTCGAACGGTTTCCCGCGCTCACGCAGCCAGTTTTCGACGTCGACCAGGGAAAAGAGGGGGCTCGACGCCGTCCCGCCGACGGGCGGCGGAAAATCTCCGTAACGTCGACGCCAGTTGCTCACGGCCGCGCGGCCGACGGCGGCGATTCGCGCGATGTCCGCCGCGCCGACGGTGGCTTGCTCCTCCATCACGGCATCGTAACCGAAACCTGACCATTCCAACCCTATGTTTGTGAACTCAGTACACAACTGCTTTACTGGGGTCCATGAGGTACACCCTTCGGTACGCCGCCGGCTCGGACATCGGGCAGCGTCGCCAGGTCAACCAGGACTCGTACTACGTGAGCGCGAGGATGCTGGCGGTCGCCGACGGCATCGGCGGCCAGCCGCACGGCGAGGTGGCCAGCGCCGAGGCGGTGGGCGTCCTGTCCCGGCTCGACACGGACCTCCACGGTTTCGACCTCGCGGACGTCGACCTGTTCGAGGTGCTCTCCGGCGGCCTTCGCGCCATCGACGCCAGGCTGGCCGCGACGGCCGAGGAACGGCCTGAGACGGCGGGCATGGGCACCACCCTGACGTCCCTGCTGTTCGACGGCGCGCACTTCACCGCCGTCCACATCGGCGACTCGAAGGGCTACCTCCTGCGCGACGGCACGCTTCAGCGCTTCACCCGTGATCACACCCTCGCGCAGGCCCTCGCGGACGACGGGCGCATCGACCCGTCGGAGGTCGAAGGACACCCTCGCGGCTCACTGCTGATGAAGGCGCTCCTGAGCACCGGAAGCGGCGAAGCGGACATCTGGACCTTCGACGCGGCCCCCGGAGACCGTCTTCTCCTGTGCTCGGATGGGTTAACGGCAACGGTTGTCGAAACCGTTATCAAGGACGTCCTGGGCGCCTTCCAAGATCCCGAGGAGACCGTCCCGAGACTGATCGATCTGGCCAACGAGGGCGGCGGACCGGACAACATCACCTGCGTCGTCGCCGACGTGCTCGCCCCCTCGCCCGCATGAGCCCTACCAGCCGGAAGGCCAGGTCAGACCCGCCTTCGAAGTAGTGAAAGGGCATCCGGTAATGTTCTCCACGGAGGATTGGCCGAGCGGCCTAAGGCGCACGCTTGGAAAGCGTGTTGGGTTCACGCCCTCGCAGGTTCGAATCCTGTATCCTCCGCCGTCAGCAAGGCCCCGGACGTCTCGATGTCCGGGGCCTTGTTGATTACTTCGCAGGACCTTCACTTAACAGAGTCAGATGATCACGCTAAGTTTAAGCGTGGTCGTTCCAGCCCCCGACGTCCCAAGGAGTCCGCCAAAATGGCCGGAGTCGAAGAGATCCGCGCTGGTATCGCGCTCGCGAACGAGAAGGCATCCGCGGGTATTGCCGCACTTCAGCAGGCAGCGCAGTCTCTCGAAGAAGCCCAGCTTTCGCTTTCACAGGCCACCCAGGGCAGCACCCAGCACGAGGTGAGCCAGGCGCACGGGCTTCTCGCCGAAGCCCTGCAGGGCATCACCGGGATGCAGAGCACCATCCAGGCCGGCATCTCGTCGGCCGAGTCGTACTCGACCCGCCTGTAAGCATGTACCTCGAAGAACTGCACCAGCTGCTGACGGCCGTCCAAACCGGCCTCGCCGACGGCCGCGCCCATGCCGAGCGGGCCAGAAGCCTGCTCGAAGAGTCCCGGCGCGCCATCGTGGAACCGCAGGCCCAAGCCGTCCCTTGGGTGCCGCCGCAGCTGGCACAGGCAGACGAGGGAATGGAAAACCTCCTGACGCGCCTTTCCGCCGCTGACGACCTGGTCAGCGGTTACCAATCACGCCTCTGAGATCGGCGAGCCGGTATGGGCAGCAAAGCGAGTGAACAGCGCAATCGCGTCGCCACGGCGCTGGAGCGGGTCCGGCATCAGATCGGGCTCGTCCTCGGCGCCGCCGCCGGTGCCCGCCGGGAGGCCGAGGCGGAACTGGCCAAACTGGAACTCGAACAGCACATAGTCCGGGTGGGGATGAACAACTCCACCTCGGAGCAGTACACCGAATGGTCGCGGCATCCCGCCGCGAACGAGGTGTTCGGCCGGCTCGGCAGCATCCGCGGCCAGTTCTACGCGGAGTGGGAAGCGGGCCCGAACGGATTGCGCGAACTCGTCGCGGGCAACGCGCCGGGGCCCGCGAGCCAGCAGGCGGGCAACTGGCTCGGCCGGGTCGGCGGGAATCCCGGCATCACCGCGCCGGGGCTGTGGCGCGTCGGCTCGGCGACCGTGCCGGGCCAGGACGTCCCGCGCACGTTCGACGTCGCGGTGCCCCTGCTCGACGAGTCGCATCTGTCGATCAGGTCGGCGCCGAAGACCCGGGACGCGGTCGACGGCATCGTGCAGAACCTGCTGATGCGGATCCTGAGCACCTTCGAGCCCGGCGCCGTGCGCATCCACCTGTGGGACGTCGGGCAGCTGACCGCGATCCTGCCGGACCTCTACCCGCTGAGCCGCACCAGCGCGCTCACCCTGTACGACCCGGGGCGGCTCGAAGACCTCCTCGACGAACTGGCCGGGCACATCCGCCGCATCCACGCGACCGGGATGCAGGCGGGGCACACGTCGCTGCGGGAGATCCGGCGCGCGAGCGGCCAGCGCGTCGAACCGTTCCGCGTCGCGGTGCTCTACGGCAACGGGGAAACCCTCGAACCGGAACGCGCCCGCGAGCTGAAACGCGTCGCCACCGGGGCGCTCGCGGCCGGTATCTGCCTGATCCTGATCGACGTGCCGACCATGCTGTCGACGTCGGTCGAATCGCTGAGCCTGCACGACGACCGGCACGCGATCAGCAGCATGACCGGCCCCGACCTGCTCGTCGACCTCGATCCGCCGATGCCGTCCGGACAGGTCATCCGGGCCGCCGGGCGGATCGCCGAAGCGCTGATCGCCAAACAGGGCGGGCCGCGCGCGTTCGCCGACCTCCTGCCCACCGAGCTGGGCAAGGAGAGCTCGGCGCGGGAACTGCGGGCGCCGGTCGGGTTCTTCGAGGGCGAGGCGGTGGAGGTCGTCATCGGCGACGCCAGCCCGCACGTGCTCATCGGCGGGCCGAGCGGTTCGGGGAAGACGAACTTCCTGTACTCGCTGCTCGGCAGCTTCGCGGCGCGGTACTCGCCGGACGAGCTCGCGCTGTACCTGCTGGACTTCAAGGAAGGCGTGTCGTTCGCCGGGCTCGCGCCGGGACGGCGGGACGCCAGCTGGCTGCCGCACGCCAAGCTCATCGGGGTCAACGTCAACACCGACCGCGAGTTCGGCCTCGCCCTGCTGCGGTTCCTCGCCGAGGAGCTGCGCCGCCGGTCCGCCGCGGCGAAACTGCACGAGGTCACCAACCTCGCGGACCTGCGCGAACAGGACCCCGGCGGGCACTGGCCGCGGATCGTCGCGGTGATCGACGAATTCCAGTACCTGTTCGCCGGCCGCGACGGCGTGACGGCGACGGCGACCCAGCTGCTGGAGGACATCGCGCGGCGAGGCCGGTCACAGGGCATCCACCTGGTGCTGGCGAGCCAGGACGTCGCCGGGATCGAGGCGTTCTGGGGAAAGCCGGCGGTGTTCGAGCAGTGCACGCTGCGGATCGCGATGCCGAAGGCACGGCGCGTGCTGTCCGAAACCAACAACGCGGCGGTTTCGGCGCCGAAGTGGCACGCGGTGATCAACCACGATTCCGGGGTGGCGCACGGGAACCAGCTCGCCCACGTACCGGACGCGAGCAGCAGGGACGTCTTCAACAAGCTGCAGCACCGGCTCTGGGAGCGCTACTCGGAGTCGTTCAAGCGGCCCCGGCTGTTCGACGGCGCGCATTCCCCTGTGCTGGAACAGTTCCCGGCGTTCACCGACCTGAAGCCGACGAGCAGGCCGCGCGCGCTGCTCGGCCAGTCCATCGACGTCGGCGAGGCCGCCTGCGGGGTCGACCTGCCGAAGGCGCCGGGACGGAACATCGCCGTACTCGGCGCGGCCACCGCGGAGGCACTGTCCATCATGGACTCCGCCGCGCGGTCCCTCGCCAAGCAGTACGCGCACGATTCGGTGGAGTTCGTGCTCTCGTGCCCCATCGAAGCGTCCTTCCCCGCGGTGGCCGAGCTGGCCGAGCGCCTGAGCCAGGAGGGACACGCCGCGACACTGGTGGACGACTTGCCCGGCCGGGTAATCGATATCGCGGAGAAACTGTCCACTTCGGACAAAGCGAAAGTGCTGCTGCTGTACGGCGTCGACGCTTCGATTCCCGCGCTGGAAGCCAAGGCGCCAGGACAGCTCAAGAGCGGCCTGGACCAGCTTCGGGTGCTGCTGAAGCAGGGTCCGACGCACGGCGTCCACATCATCGGCTGGTGGCGCAGCATCGCGCGACTGAAGGACACCCTCGGTTTCGCGGGCACCGACGACATCGGCAGCTGGGCGGCGTTGGACGTCCAGGGCAACGAGCTGGCGCCGTTCGCCGCCGGACAGGTCGTGCACTGGTCGCCGCGACCGGGGCGGGCCCTGTTCTTCGACCGCACCACCCACGGCGCCCCCGAGGTGATCATCCCGTTCCAGCGTCCGGAAGGGCTTCTCGATGGATGACGGCATCACCGCGGCCATGCGGTACAAGGAGATCGTCGGCCTCGCCCGCGCCTCGGCGGAGAACCTCCGAAGCTGGGAAGTCGCCCGCGCGGACGAACTGGAAGCCCGGCTCGCCGAGGCACACCAGGCCGTCGCGGACGCCGCCGAACGCGAACAGCGCGCCGTCGACAGGGCCTCCCGGTGGTGGAAGATGGCTCAGCACAACGTCGAAGGCCTCTCGTGGCTACCGGAGGACGAAGAACCGGGACCGGTGTCGACAGCGCGGGCCGGGTACCTGGAGAAGTACCTGGAAGAGGTCAAGCCGAGCTATCAGGAACTCGTGCAGGCCGTCCTCGCCCTGGGATGGCGCGCGAAACGGTCCTAGTTCGCTTTGGGCGAAGGGCTTCCGGCGCCGGACGCGGGCACGATGGTGGGCATGACCACCAGACCCTTCCGCTTCGGCGTCGTCGCCGCGGTGGACCCGGAACTCGGGCCGTTCACCGATCTCGCGCGCCGGGCGGAATCCTTCGGCTACCACACCGTGCTGGTCCCGGATCCGATCGGCGGGCTGGACCCGCTCGCCGTGCTGCCCGCCGGTTTCGCGGCGACTTCGGAACTGCGCTTCGGCACGTTCGTGCTGGCCGACGCTTTCCGCGACCGGTACCAGCTGGACTGGCAGGCCCGCAGCCTGCACACCCTGTCCGGCGGCCGGTTCGAACTCGGCCTCGGCACCGGGCGGCCGGGCGCGGAAATCGTCGCCGCCGGGCTGAAACGCCCGTTCGGCACCGGCTCACAGCGTCTCGCCGAACTCGCCGCGACGGTGGACCTGCTGGCAGGCGCCCGAGATCGGCCGCCCCTGCTGATCAGCGGCGCGGGCCCGAAGGTGCTGGATCTCGCGGCCCGGAAGGCCGACATCATCTCGCTGGCCCTGCCGCCGCTGAGCGACACCGCCGTCGCTCAGTCCATTGTGGACCTCGTACGCGGCTCGGCGGGAGAACGCTTCGGCGACATCGAACTGGGGCTGAACCTGCTGGCGATCGATGCCGAGCCGACACCGTGGATGCGCCAGGCGCTCGGCGTCGACGCCCCCGACCTCGCCGCCGCCGGCGCGATCACCGTACTGCCCGGTGATCCTGCCGAAGCAGCCGACGTGCTGCGTTCCCGTCGGGAGAAGCTGGGCATCTCGTACGTGAAGATCAACGCCGCGGCCCTCGACGCCTTCGCTCCGGTGGTGGCCGAACTCCGGGGCACCTGACCTCCCCCCGCGTGCCATGAAAGGTCCTTTCCTTGCAAATTTTGCAAGGAAAGGACCTTTCATGGCGTGGGTTACGGCTTCGGCAGGTAAGGGCCGAGCACCTTCTCCAGGTAGTCCGCCAGGTCGTAGAACGCGTCCTGGACGGGATTGCCCGCGCTCGGCCGGAACCGCAGCACCTGCGGGTCGTGGTCGCTCGCCTGCTTCGCGAACTCGGCGTTCAGGTGGACGACGTCGTAGTCGGCCCCGCGCGGCGCCTTCGACGCCAGGATGTGGTCCAGCACCTGCGACTGGCCCTCGAAAACGTAGCTGTACCGCTCGCTCTCGGGCAGCGACGCGATGAGGTCCTTCAGCGTGCCACCGGCGGTCAGCGTCTTCACGGCGGGCGAGAACGGGTAGTCGTTCAGGTCGCCGGCCACGACGATGTTCGCGTTCTTGTCCGACGCGAGCACCTTGTCGACGAAGCCACGGAGCAGGGTCGCCTGCTTGGCCCGCTGCACCTCGGAACTCCGGACCGGCGGCTGGTTGCGGCCGTGGGTCGGCTGGTCGCCGCCCTTGGAGTTGAAGTGGTTCGCGATGACGAACACGGTGCGGCCCTGGAAGACGAACTCGCCGACGAGCGGCTTGCGGCTGGCCTCCCAGGCCTCGTTCAGCGGGTCGACCCGGCCGGGAGAGACGGTCAGGTGGGTCTTGCCGCGTTCCTTGACCACGCCGACCGGGGTGGTCGCGTCGCCGCCCTTGCGGTCCACAAAGGACACCCGGGCCGGGTTGAACAGGAAGCCGACGCGGATGTTGCCGCCCGGCTGGCCGCCGTCCTTGCCGTTCTCCGGGTCGATCTGCCGCCATTCGTAGCGCGGGCCGCCGGCGGCGACGATCGCGTCGACGAACTTCTGCAACGTCTGGTCCGCCACGACGGTGCCGTCGTTCGCAGGCCCGTTGTTGTCCTGGATCTCTTCCAGGTTCAGGATGTCCGGCTTCGCCAGGTTGGTGGCGATGGCCTTCGCCAGCTCGCCGAACTTCTCCGCACTGTCCAAAGCGGACAGATTCTCGACGTTGTAGGTGGCCACCGAAAGCTCACCGCCGCGCTGCGCGCGAGTGCTCTCGCGCTGCAGCCCGTTGTCCTTGGCGGCACCCAGCTTCGTCGCGAACAGCGTGTAGCCGCCGAAGTTGCTGTACTCGACCGGGCCGGAGGTCTCACCGGTGAGCGCGTCGCCGGTGTTGACCTTCGGGAACGGCTGCTCGGCGAACGGGATCAGCGACGCGACCTTGAGCACGCCGGTGTTGAGCCGGTCGTAGTCCAGGTACACCGATCCGCCGCGAACACTCGGGTTCTGCTTCGGCTTGGTGGTCACGTAAAGCTCGTTGAACGACGACGTCGGACCGACGACGCGCGCGTCGGAGACGCTGACGATCTCGCTTTCGTGCGACTCCCAGAAGTCCAGCGAGTACTTCGCCGGTTCCAGCGGCAGCGGCTCGATGCTGCCGCCCGGCGCGGGGGCGACGGTGTCCGGGACCGAGTCCGGCGTCACGACAGTCGCGGCAGGAAGGGCGTTCCCGCCCGAATCGACCGTCCACTGTGCACTCGTCAGCTCGGTGAGCGACTGGTACGGCGAGGTCGCCGGGGCGTCCGGGTAGAACTCGCGGATGGTGCCGGTGGCGGTCACCGCGTCACCGACGGCCACGGCGGGCGTGGTCGAGCCGGTGAAGACGAACAGGCCCTCGCTGGTGCGCGGGTCCGCGTCGGGAGCGCTGTCGGTGATCCAGAACCCGCGGGCCGAGCCGAAGCTCCGGATCGCGGTCACGACGCCGGTGACCCCGGCGACCTTCCGGTCCTTGAACGGCGAGATCCGGGTGGCGCCCTGGATGTCGTGGATCTTGGCGTCCACCGGCGGCGGGCCGGTCTCGCCCGGCGTCTCACCCTTGCTGTTCGTCGGGGTGGGTGCGCCGGAGGTGAAGTCGGCCGCGTTGTCGTCGGTGTCCGCGAGCGTCGTCCCCCTGGCGACGGACGCGGTGTTCGACGGCGCGGGCGCCGCGGTCCCCTCGCGGATGACGGCGGCCGGGCCGAACCCGACCAGGTCCTTGATCCGGGAGTCGGCGGCGCAGTCGGCGGCGGTCTTGCAGGTCAGCGCCGTGGTGCCCTGGACGAGCGCGACGGTGCCGGCGGTCGCGGACAGGGCCAGCGAGCCGGTGGCGTCCGGCGTCGGGAGCGCGACGGTGCCGCCCGAGCCCTTCGCCTGCGCGATGAGGTACCGCGCGCCCGGCGCGACGCCGCCGGTCAGCGGCGTGACCTGCCAGCTGTTCCCCGACGCGGGCGCGTACTGGACGCTGAAGCCGTCGAGGCTCACGGCGGCCGTGCCGCGGTTGGCGAGTTCGACGAAGTCGGTGGTCAGCGTGGCGCCCGAGTTGCCGCCACCGCCGTAGACCTCGGCGATCACGGCGTCGGCGCTGGGCGCGGCGAGCGCGGCCGGAGCGGCTGTGATGGCCGTACCGCTCACGACCAGCCCGGAGGCGACGGCCACGGTCAGGGCCCTTCTCCGGGCAGCACGTCGGGATGTGGTCACGCTGAGTCCCCTCTTCGCAAGATCGGTCGAGGAATACTCCCCCGAACAAGTGAAATGAGGAAGACGACAAGACAACGATTCGTCACCGCTAGCCCGTTCGGCCCCTGGTTCCGCCGTGTTCTCGCGTGAGAGGATCAAGATCCGCCGCCTGCGAAGCACCAGGAGGCGTCTTCATGCGCGGACTTCTTTGCGCGCTCGTCATGGCAGGTCTCGTGATCCCGGTTCCCCAGGCGGCCGCCAAGCCGCCGGAAAAGACCGCTTTCGAGCTGATGACCCCGGCGAGCTCGGTCGCGTCCCGCACCGACCGGCGGCCGAACGCGGGCGGGATCTTCGACCCGGTCGCGCGCAAGACCTTCATCTCGTGGTCCGGCAAGGCCGCGGACACCTACGTCCAGGCCTACGACCACCGGACAGGCGCCTGGACAGCGCCGAAGAAGATCGCCGACGGCGAGTCCGATCCGCACAACTACCCGACGATGCTGCTGGCGGGCGACGGCCACCTGCTGATCTTCCGCGGCATGCACAACACGCGGACCGTGATCAGCCGCGCGCCGCGGGCCCATTCCCTCGACGGCACCTGGACCGACACCGAGGTCCCCGCGGGTGACTCGGCGAGCTACCCGATGCCGGTCAAGACCGCCGACGGCACGCTGTTCATGTTCTACCGCGAGACCACCAACGAGCTCGATCCCGGCGCCGCCACCGACTTCCGCCCGATGAAGTACATCGTTTCCCGCGACGACGGGAAGACGTGGAAGAACTCCGTGCAGCTGACCGGGAAGCAGTGGGCGTTCGGCTCGCTGGGCCGGGCCGACCACATGGACGAGGTCTACGTCGGGCAGCTGCGGTACCTGCCGTCGTCCGGGCGGATCCAGTTCGTCTACACGCTCGCGGGCGGCGGGCCGGAGCAGCACAAGCACGACGTCTACCACCGGAACGTCTACTACCTGTCGTTCGACGTCCACACCCTGCGCTTCCACTCGGCGGCGGGCCGCGACCTCGGCACGCAGGTCGACGACGCCGAGCAGGAGCGGTACCTCAAAGTCGTCGAAACCCCGCTGGAGCTGCCGGGCGGACTGAAGTCGCCGGACTACATCCTGCAGGTCGGCACCCAGCGCGAAGGCAAACCGTTCGTCACCTGGTTCCAGTTCGACGCGACGGGCTCGCCGCGCGATTTCGCGGGCGCGTGGAACGGCCGGAACTGGGAAGTGCGCGAGGTCGCGAACGGACTCCGATTGCGCGAGATCGAACCGCTCTCTGGCGGCACTTGGCGCGTTTACGGAACCCGCGACGGACAGCCGGGCATCGAGACTTTCCTGCTCGAGAACGGACGCGAGTGGAAGCCGGAAACCGTGATCACCACACCGAAACCGGTCCAGCGCGTCGAGGTGATCGCCGGTTTCCGGGACCCCGCCCGCATTCTGGCGACCGGCGCGTCCAGCGCGCGTGACGTCTCCGTGGCCGACGGTGACATCTATGTAGCGGGCGCACCGCACAAATAGCCCATTGGTGTTCCCCTGCCTTAAATGAACCTCAAGTCCGGGTTCAACCCGGCATTTCCGGAGTTACCTTGGCGACGTGAGCGAGGACACAAATCCTCCCTCACGTCGCCGGAGGAGGTGTCCGATGGGCTGGCTCATCGCTGGTACGGCACTGGTTCTGCTGCTGGGTATCGCCTTGGCCGTCGACCTGCGCGACCGCGGACGCGACAGGCGCCCGGTGGCGCACTTCGGCGGCGCGCGGCTCGACGCCGTGCTGCGGGAAGCCGATCTGCGCGAACGGCACATGACTTTCTGACGCTCGCCGGGGAGGGCGAGCGGGGGGAACTGGGGGCGCACCGCCGGTGCACGGGACCCGTCGGGGGAGACGGAGCCCGTACACCGGCGGTGCGTCATTTCACGCACCGCCGCACTCGCGTGATCGAAGCCGGAACTCACGTGATCAGACGCCGCACTCGCGAGATCCGTCTCTGATCACGCGAGTCACGCCTAACCTCCCCACGGCTGAAGCGTCAGTGTTCGAGTTCCTGCCGCGCCTTGTACTTCCCGATGAGCGACTTAGCCCCGGCGACCGCCGCCTTCCCCGCGCCCTTGGCGCTGGCGGCCAGGAAAGTCGTCCAGTCGAGGTAGTCGCGCCACAGCACGATCCGGCCGTCGCGGGCTTTCGGATCCGTCAGCCGACCAAGGCTAATCCGGTTTTGAACCGGCGGAAGGTCACAGCCGTATCACAGAGCGGAGGGGCCGGTTTCCCCTGACTACGGAGGTATCGATGCGACGGCGACTGCCGATGGCACTGTTCGGGCTGGTCGTCTGGGTGCTCGCGGGCTGTTCGACGGCCACGGGCGCGGCGCCGGCGGCGAGTACTCCCGGCGCCAACCAGGCCGACATCACGTTCTCCCAGCAGATGGTCCCGCACCATCAGCAGTCGATCCAGGTCGCGAACCTGGCCTCGGAACGGTCGGCTTCCGAGTATGTGAAGGCCACCGCGGCCAAGATCGCCAAGGCCGAGTCGGCCGAGGTCCAGACGATGACCGGCTGGCTGCAGGCGTGGAACGCCGCCGTGCTCCCCGCGGCGGGTCACGCGGGGCACGCGATGCCGGGGATGATCACCGAGGGGCAGGTCGCCTCGCTGCAGAACATGACCGGCGCCGAGTTCGACAAGACGTGGCTCCCGCTCATGGCGGAGCACCTGCGCAACGGCGTCACGATGGCCAAAACCGTGCTGTCGTCGGGCGAGCACGCCGAGACCAAGAGGCTCGCGCAGGAGATCGTCGAGAACCAGACGGCGGCGATCGACGAGATCACCGCGCAGCTTTCTTGACCCCCTGAAGGCCCTCCAACGCCCTCCGGTATTGTTCTCGGCGGTGGCGTGTCCGAGCGGCCGAAGGAGCACGACTCGAAATCGTGTGACGGCTAATAACCGTCCGTGGGTTCAAATCCCACCGCCACCGCGGCGAAGAGCCCGGTCTCAACGGAGACCGGGCTCTTCCGCGTGAGGCCTACTTGTTGAACTTGTCCTTGAGGTCCTGCACGCCGCCTTCCGCGCGGTCGCGCAGGTCGTGCCCGGTCTCCTTGACCTGGCCTTCGGTCTGGTCGGCCCGGCCGGAGTTCGCGAGGTCCTGGTTGTCGGTCTTCTCGCCGAGCTTCTCCTTGGCGGCGCCGATGGCCTGCTCGGCTTTGTCCTTCGCCTTGTCGAAAACGCTCATGGCGGGTGTTCCTCCTTCGACTGCGGCCACCGTTTGCGGCCGCTTACCGCAGGGATACCCGTCCTACCGGGACCGACACATCTGTCACCCGGTGCGGTTACCCCGTCTTCGGTGGAAGAAGTCTTCGAGCAGGGCCGCGCATTCGGGCTCCAGCACGCCGCCGACGACCTCCGCGCGGTGGCTGAGCCGCCGGTCGCGGACGACGTCCCACAGCGAGCCCACAGCCCCGGTCTTGGGCTCCCAGGCGCCGAAGACGACCTTCGCGACCCGCGCCATCACGAGGGCGCCCGCGCACATCGTGCACGGCTCCAGGGTCACCGCGAGCGTGCAGCCTTCGAGCCGCCAGCCGTCGCCGTAGATCTCGGACGCGGCCCGCAGCGCGAGGATCTCCGCGTGTGCCGTCGGGTCGCCGAGTTCTTCGCGGGCGTTGCGCGCGGAGGCGAGCGGGGTCCCGTCCGGGGACAGGACGACGGCGCCGATCGGCACGTCCTCACCCGTACCTCGCGCCGCTTCGATCGCCGCCTGGACGGCGGCGATGTCGGCGGCGGAGGCGGTGGGGCTCAGATCTCGTCCAGGATCTTGGTGAACTCGGCGGCGAATCCACACCGCTGCGCGACCATCTGGAGTTGTTCGTCCGGATAGAGGTCCACCTCGCCGACGATCACCTGGAGTTCCGCCCCCGGCAGTCCGAGATCGGCCAGGATCTCCAGATCGCCTTCCGGCCAGACCGCGTCGTCGTCCTCGTCCGGCGGGTCGACTCTCAGCACGTCGAGGACGTCGGCGGCGATGTCGTAGTCGAGCGCCGCGGCGGCGTCGGACAGCAGCAGCGAGGGCCCTCTGGGACTCGGCCGGACGATCACGAAGAACTCGTCGTCGACCGCCAGCAGCCCGAAGGCGGCACCTGTCGACCGCAGTTTTCCGAGCTCGGTGATCGCAGCGTCGAGCTCGGCGAGTGCCCCCGGATCAAGAGAGCTGCACCGCCACCGACCGTCCTCCCGCACCACGGCCACCGCGAACCCCGTGATCGGCTCTTGCACCGCCATGCGCACACCGTATTCCGCCCGCATTCGGAACGCACGCACGGTGCGCCTGAAGCGCCGCATGCGCCACTATCGAGACATGACCGGACCGACCGACCTGCCCACGCTCCCCGATGCCCGCTTCGCCGGTTTGCTGGACGAAGCCCGCGCGCTTCAAACGAAAACCGTAGAGCTCCGCCGAGAGATCCACCGGAATCCGGAGATCGGCCTCCACCTGCCGAAGACCCAGGCCTCGATCAAAGCGGCCCTCGAGGGCCTGCCCCTGGAGATCACCGAGGGCAAATCGACCACCTCGCTGACCGCGATCCTGAGGGGTGGGAAGCCCGGCCCGGCGATCCTGCTCCGCGGCGACATGGACGCGTTGCCGCTGCACGAGGACACCGGCCTCGACTTCGCCTCCGAAGACGACGGCGCCATGCACGCCTGCGGGCACGACACCCACGTCGCCATGCTGGCGTCGGCCGCGCGGCTGCTCAGCGAGCACGTCGACGAGCTCGCCGGGTCGGTGGTGTTCATGTTCCAGCCCGGCGAGGAAGGCGAGCACGGCGCGCGCCACATGATCCACGAAGGCGTGCTCGACGCCTCGGGCGCGCGTGTCGAAAAGGCGTTCGGCCTGCACATCTTCACCCAGGTCGCGGCCGGGATCGTGCAGACGCGGCCCGGTCCGATCATGGCGTCGGCCAACAGCTTCCACGTCACCGTCACCGGCCGGGGCGGGCACGGCTCGGCGCCGCACCAGGCGATCGACCCGGTGCCGGCGGCGGCCGCGATGGTGAGCGCGCTGCAGACCATGGTGACCCGCAAGGTCAGCGTGTTCGAGCCCGCGGTGGTCTCCGTCACCCGCATCGAGACCGGGACCACGACGAACATCATCCCGGAGACGGCGTTCCTGGAGGGCACGATCCGCACGCTGTCCGAACGGACGCAGGCCTTCGTGCGCGAGGAGCTGCCGAGGGTGTGCGAGGCCGTCGGCGCGGCGCACGGCGTCCGCGTGAGCGCCGAGGTCCTCCCCGGCTACCCGGTCACGGTGAACGATCCGAAGGTCGCGGGGCGGGTGCTGGAACTGGCGGCGGAGGTCCTCGGGGCGGACAACTCCGAGTTCATGGAGAACCCGGTGATGGGCGCGGAGGACTTCTCCTATGTCCTGCAACGCGTTCCGGGCGCCTTCGCCTTCCTCGGCGCCTGCCCGCCCGACGCCGACCTGGCCACGGTCGAGGCGAACCACTCGAACCGTGTGGTCTTCGAGGAAGACGCCATGGCCAACGGCGTCGCGATGTACGCCGCCTTCGCCCTGGACGCGCTTCGGTAGCCATTACACAACAGTGTTGATTTAATGGGTGCCATGAGCGATGACACCCTGGCCGTCCTGGCCGCACAGGAGGAGCGCCTGGTCTTCCGCCGGTTCGACAACGAGACCGCGCTGGAGCTGGGCGCCCACCTGCTCGCGGCGGCACGGAGCCGCGCCCTTCCGGTGACGGTCTCCGTGCGCCGCGGCGGCCAGCGGCTGTTCCACGCGTCGTTGCCGGGCACTTCGTCCGACAACGACGCGTGGATCGACCGCAAGAGCCGCGTCGTCGACCGCTACGGGCACAGCTCGTTCCTCGTCGGCGAACGGTTCCGCGCGAAGGGCACGACGTTCGAGGCCGACTCCCGTCTCGATCCGGACCTCTACGCCGCGCACGGCGGCGTGTTCCCGGTGATCGTCGACGGGGTCGGCCCGGTCGGCACCGTCGGCGTCTCGGGACTGCCCCAGGCCGACGATCACGCGTTCGTCGTCGAGCAGCTGGAAACCTTCCTCGCCACACTGTCCTAAGTAGACAATCCACGGAGTTGTCCACAGGTTGTTCACGTGTGGACAACTCCCTCCGTCGGCGACAAAACCGGACGAGTTCCGGTTATTTCTTGACAAACTCCCTAGTGGTCTAGTCCAATCCCTGACGTGACGTGAACCACACCCGAGGGAGTCCCCATGCGCCGGAAAACCGCCGTCGGCATCGTTTTCCTCTTACTGGGCCTGCTGATGCCCGCCACGGCCCAGGCCGCGATCCCGGCCCACGCCCTGGTCGGCTACCTGCACGCGAGCTTCGCCAACGGTTCCGGCTACACGCGGATCGCCGACGTCCCCGAAGACTGGGACATCATCGACCTCGCCTTCGCCGAGCCGACGTCGGTGACCTCGGGCGAACTCCGGTTCGGCCTCTGCCCGGTGGCGGAATGCCCGAACGTCGAATCCGAGGCGGAGTTCATCGCCGGGATCAAGGCGCAGCGGGCGAAGGGCAAGAAGGTGGTCGTCTCGGTCGGCGGCCAGAACGGCCAGGTCCAGCTGACCACCTCCGCCGCGCGGGACGCGTTCGTCAGCTCGGCGAGCGCGATCATCGACAAGTACGGCCTGGACGGGATCGACATCGACTTCGAGGGCCACTCGCTGTCCCTGGACGCGGGCGACTCCGACTTCAAGAACCCGAAGACTCCCGTGGTGGTCAACCTGATCTCCGCACTGAAGACGTTGAAAGCCAGGTACGGCAACGACTTCGTGCTGACGATGGCGCCGGAGACGTTCTTCGTCCAGCTCGGGCACCAGTTCTACGGCCCCGGTCCGAACGGGAGCGCCGATCCGCGATCGGGGGCTTACCTGCCGGTGATCCACGCGCTGCGGGACTCGCTGACCGTGCTGCACGTCCAGGACTACAACTCCGGCCCGATCATGGGGCTCGACGGCCAGTACCACACCATGGGGACCGCGGACTTCCACACGGCGATGACCGACATGGTGCTCGCCGGCTTCCCCGTCGCGGGCGACGCCGCGAACGTCTTCCCCGCGCTGAAGCCGGAGCAGGTCGCGATCGGCCTGCCGGCGGCGCCGTCGGCGGGCAACGGGCACACGACACCGGCGGACGTGCGCGCGTCGCTGGACTGCCTGATGAAGGGAAGCGGCTGTGGCGCCTACAAGCCGCACGGCACCTTCCCGGCGCTGCGCGGGCTGATGACGTGGTCGATCAACTGGGACAAGTTCACCGGGTGGGAGTTTTCGAAGAACTTCGGCTCGTACTTCGGCTGAGTCCGGAAACCGACGGGGGGCGCGGCTCGTGAGTGGTGAGGACGGTTATCGAGGGGTAGGGCAACGGTGTCGGGTCGACGTGTCCGACGAGGGCGCGAGGTGTCACTCAGGGTGAGGGGTGTGTGGATTTCCGGTCATCCAACACGATGCTGTTGGTTTATTCGGGGTGGTGGCGTCTACGCTGGTCAGGGTCTTGTGATGATCGCGGATCTGTGGAGTGTGGCTGCTGATGTCGTTGAAGCCGGTG
>NZ_JBHRWK010000067.1:0-41056 GCF_042647925.1 Amycolatopsis speibonae | reverse complement strand
AGGCACGGTTCTCTCACACGATCATGGGACTTAGACACTCACATGATCAACCAGAGACCGTGCCTGCCCTCATGCAGACCCAAACCGACTTTGCCGGGACCCTGCTCTCAAGGTAGGGAAGGAGGCCTTCACGGACTTGTGGGTGACTGCCACTGCCCACCGGGAAGACGCTCTTCGGCCAAAGGCAAACGTGACTCTGCGCGACGCCGGGCGTTGGCGCCGACTGTGCGGATCCAGGCTCAACGTCCCTATTTCCACACACCACTCACCTTGAGTGACACTTCGCGCTCTCGTCGCCACCGCGAGGCGACCTGTGTGATCAGGTGATGATCGTGACGACCGGTTCCCCGGCCTTCGCGGCTCCGGCGAAGAAGGGCACGAGCTCGTCGTAGTAGCCGCGCACGTAGTCCAGCGCGTCGGGCTCGTCCCAGATCGACGGGTAGATCCCCGCGGAGTCGAGTTCCGAGAGCTCGACGCCCTGTGAGAGCTTGTCGAATCCGGTCCGCGACAGCTCCGCCGAGATCGTCCGTACCTCGTCCGCGCTGAAGTGCCGCGGCGGCCCGTCGCTGTCGGCCTCTCCCAGCAGGGTTCCGCCCAGCACGAAGTCGACCTCGAACCCGGCTCGCTGGACCAGGAACCACAGCGCGTGCCAGGCCTTGTCGATGTCCACCGCCTGCCCGGTGCCCACGGCCTTCTCGGCGTACTCCCAGTACCGTCCGGGCTCTTCGATCAGCTCGCGCAGTTCACCGGAGGTGACGCGCAGGTACGCACCGCACATGCCCATCGGTCAGAGCCCCGCCATGAGATCGGTTTCGGTGATGCCCGGCCCCTGGCCCGCGCGGATGAACCACTCGACGCCGAACGCCTGCGCGAAACCCTCGTCGGGCATCGCGAGGAAGAACGATTCCTCACTGATCTGACTGGCGTGCGCGCGCATCGCGGCCCGCTTCTGCGGCAGGTACGCCGCGACGTCGACCCTCGCCGTCAGGATCTCCTCCGGCTTGCCGAACTCGGCACCGTCCTCGAAGTCGGGGAGGTCCTCGGCCTTCAGCTGGCCTGTCCGCACCGCCTCTTCCATACCGCGGCGCATCTCGTCACTGTTGCTCGTCGCCTCGTAGACCCGCGGCGTGCCCGCCAGCTCGGCCGCGCGCATGCCGACGCGGTGCACCTGGATGTGGTCCGGATGCCCGTAGCCGCCGTTGTCGTCGTAGACGGTCAGGACGTCGGCCTGCTCCTCGCGCAGGATCTCGGCCAGCCGCTGGGCGGCCTCCTCGACGTCGGCCTGCCAGAACGTGCCGGGCACGTCGTTGCGCGGCTCGCCCATCATGCCGGAGTCGGTGTACCCCAGGAACTCCACGCGCTTGGCCCCCAGCACCTCGGCCGAAGCGTGCGTCTCCTGCACGCGGCGCTGCCACAACTCCTCTCCGTCGTCGAGGAACCCGTCCGGCACCTCGCCGACCTCGCCCCTGGTCGCGACGACGAGCACGACACGGTGGCCTTCCTCGAAGGCCTTCCGCATGACGCCGCCCGCGACGATGCACTCGTCGTCGGGGTGGGCGTGAAAACTCACCAATGTGGCCATGATGGGGAAACTATCGCGGGGCACCGACATATTCCGGCGCGACGACCGCTCCCGGATAACAGTTGACCTTCAGCATGTTGCGGATTCGGCCGCCGGCACGACTCAAGATTCACGGGTAACAGGAGGCAGAGGGGGCGGCCGGCCGTGATGGGGATCGACGATCGGTACCAGACCCGCGCACATCGGGGCGACGTACAGCCGGAGTACAGCCCAGACGACGACATCCCGGATCCGGTTGCTTTCGGGGAGGCCCCGGCTCACGGGTGGAGCATCCACAGAGGTGGAGAGCCTCGGCACAAGCAGCGGATTTCGGCGCCCAAGGGGCCGCGCAAGCTGCCACCCGCTGGCTCTGGAGGCGCATGGCAATCAGCTGCCAGGAAGTGGCTGACCGCCTTCCCGCAGGGCACGAACCGCGAGTGCGAGCGTGCTTTGAAGCAGGCGGGCCACATGAAGGCGACGACCCGAGCGATCGAGCGCTTACGGCGCGACCTGCCCGCCACACCACCGCCGAAGGCCAAGGCCGCAGTCGACGGCAACTCGTCGGCGCACACCCGGCGGAGCACTTCCGGAAACAAGCGGCGCCGTGCCGCCGGAGCCGTATCGTGGCAAGGCTTCGCCGTCCAGTGGTTGCGAACTCATCCGGACGCGAGCAACCGTAAATGGCGGGAGGCGGTCGAGGAAGCGGGGTATGTCGGAGTCACCACTGCGGCGATTTCCAGGCTCCGCCACGACGCGAAACCCGGCAAGGCGAAACCGTCCCGTCGCTCGGTCGTTCGCCCGACGTCGACCCCGACGCGACAGGCCGGGGTCGACTACTGCGACGGCTGCGGTATCGCGGTCCGCGACGACGGTCTCTGTCGTTGCTAGGCGCTGTCTGTGTAAGTACGTCCGCGGTCTTACACAGGATAGGTTCGCCGCAGGAAGTCCAGCGTCAGCTCCCAAGCCGCCGCAGCGGGCTCCGGCTGGTGGAACATCGGCGCCACGTGGTTGTGGAACGCGTGCCCCGCGCCCTCGTGGATGTGGATCTCCGCGCCGTCATGAGAAGCGACCGCGTCGGCCAGGTGACGTACTCCCTCGACGGGAACGTAGGGATCGGCGCCGCCGAACTGGAACTGGATCGGGCAGCTGATCTTGTCCAGCAACGGAATCTGCCCCGGCACGGTCGACCCGTAGTACGAGACGGCGACGTCCGGGTCGCCCTCGGCGGCGGCGGCGTAGGCCATCGAGCCGCCGAGGCAGAAGCCGAAGACCCCTGCGCGGCCGCCGGTTTCGGGCAGGGCGCGCAGCATCGCCAGGGTCGCGAGGACGTCGGAGACGGCGCGCGCCGGGTCGAGTTTGCCGGAGACCTCCATCGACGCCGAGATACCGGCTTCGTCGTGCGTGGCCGACCAGCCGGGCGCGATCCGCCAGAACAGTTCGGGCACGGCGACGACGTAGCCGAGCGCGGCCAGGTCGGCGGCGACCGACTTGAGGTAGTCGTCGAGGCCGAAGATCTCCTGGATCAGCACCAGACCCGGGCCGGAGCCGGATTCGGGCAGCCAGAGCGGGGCGTCGAACGAGCCGTCGGCGACGGTCACCTGGGTCATCGGGTTCCTTCCAGTGCGCGCACGAGGCAGTCCGCCACGAGGGCGGCCTGCGTGCCGTCGGGGTCGAGGTCGGGATCGAAGATGGTCAGTTCCATTCCGGCCGCGCCGGGGAGCGCGACGAGGCCGCGCAGCAGTTCGACGAGCCTGTCCGGGCTGAGCCCGCCGGGATCGGGACTGTCCACCGCGGACACGAACTCCGGGTCGAGCGTGTCGATGTCGAGGTGGATCCAGAAACCGTCCAGCGGCGCGAAGATCTCGCGGGCGGCGGCGAGCGCGCCATCGGTGCCGGACGCCATGATCTCCTGGCTGCTCACGATGCGAAGCCCGGCTTCCCGCGCCTCGGCGGACTCCTCCGCGCGAACACCGAGCACGAGGACGTCTTCGTCGCGGACATAGGGCGAAAGGCCGTCCACATCGGCCAGTTCCGGCGCGCCGCGGCCGGTCACGACGGCGAGCGCCTCGCCACCGACGGAAGCGACGTGGTCGGAGTTGCCGAGGTGCCGGAAGTCGTCGTGACCGTCGAAGTAGACGATGCCGAAGCGTCCTTCGCGACGCAGGGTCAGCATCGCGGCGAGCGCGATCGAGCAGTCCCCGCCGAGTACGACCGGGAAGCCGCCGTCCGCGCGGATCTTCGCGAGCCGCGTGGCGAGGGTGGCCGTGTAGGCCGCGATACCGGCGGCGTTCCGGACGCCGCCGTCGGGCGACCACTCGGGCAGGTAACGCGGCGGAGTGACCACGCCGCCGTCGGTCGCCCCCAAACGAGTGAGCAGGCCGTGGTCACGCAGCGCGCCCGGCGCCTTGTAGCAGCCAGGGACCACTCCTTCGGCGGGCGGACGCAGGCCGAGGTTGGACGGTGCGTCGAGCAGTACGAGATTCCCCATCACCTCACCGTAGTAGCCGTCCCTGGTGTCGCGCCGTCCGTCCCT
Organism: Amycolatopsis speibonae; assembly: GCF_042647925.1. Lineage (NCBI taxonomy): Bacteria > Bacillati > Actinomycetota > Actinomycetes > Pseudonocardiales > Pseudonocardiaceae > Amycolatopsis > Amycolatopsis speibonae. The sequence goes on along the minus strand of NZ_JBHRWK010000067.1, from coordinate 36,962 downwards.
TTAGGTTGGAGAGAACTGAGGAGGCTCAATGGCGGAGCGGACGAAGTACATCCTCGACGAAGCGGACATGCCGGCCCGGTGGTACAACGTCATCCCGGATCTCCCCGAGCCACCGCCGCCGCCCCTGCATCCGGGCACCCGCGAACCGATCGGCCCGGACGATCTCGCGCCGCTCTTCCCGCAGGCGCTCATCGCCCAAGAGGTCACCACCGAACGCTACGTCGACATCCCGGAAGAGGTCCAGGACGTCTACCGGCTCTGGCGTCCTTCGCCGCTGTTCCGCGCCAGGCGGCTGGAGAAGGCGCTCGGCACTCCCGCCCGCATCTACTACAAGTACGAGGGGGTCAGCCCGGTCGGCTCACACAAGCCCAACACCGCTGTGCCGCAGGCGTTCTACAACGCGGCGGAGGGTGTCGCGAGGCTGACGACGGAGACCGGCGCCGGGCAGTGGGGGAGCGCGCTCGCGTTCGCCTGCGCCACCTTCGGCCTCGAGTGCGAGGTGTGGCAGGTCCGCGCTTCGTACGACCAGAAGCCGTATCGCAAGCTGATGATGGAGACGTTCGGCGCGACGGTGCACCCGAGCCCGTCCGAGCTGACCGCGTCCGGCCGCGCGATCCTGGCCGCCGACCCGGGCTCGACCGGGAGCCTCGGCATCGCGATCAGCGAGGCCGTCGAGCAGGCGGCGCAGGCGGAGAACACCCGCTACGCGCTCGGCAGCGTGCTCAATCACGTGCTGCTGCACCAGACGATCATCGGCGAAGAGGCGCTCAAGCAGTTCGAACTGGCCGGTGACACCCCGGACGTCCTCGTCGGCTGCACCGGCGGCGGGTCCAACTTCGGCGGGCTCGCCTTCCCGTTCCTGCGGGAGAAACTCGCCGGACGGATGGACCCGGTGATCCGCGCGCTCGAACCGGCCGCCTGCCCGACGCTCACCCGCGGGAAGTACGCGTACGACTTCGGTGACACCGCCGGGCTGACGCCGCTGCTGAAGATGCACACCCTCGGTCACGACTTCATCCCCGATCCCATCCACGCCGGCGGCCTGCGCTACCACGGGATGTCGCCGCTGATCTCGCACATCTACGAACTCGGGCTCATCGAAGCGCTCGCCATCGGGCAGGAGGACTGCTTCGCCGCGGGTGTGAAGTTCGCGAGAACCGAGGGGATCATCCCGGCACCCGAGCCGACGCACGCGCTCGCCGCGTGCATCCAGGAAGCGTTGCGGTGCAAGGAAACCGGGGAGGAGAAGGTGATCCTGACCGCGTTGTGCGGACACGCGCACCTCGACCTTCCGGCGTATGGCGCGTACCTGGCGGGCGACATCTCCGACCACGCGCTGCCGGACGAGGTCCTCGCGAAGTCCCTCGCCGGCCTTCCCTGAGGGATCAGCCGGTCACCTGGTAGCCCGAAGTCCGGTTCCGCCCGGTGTTCTTCGCCTCGTAAAGCGCGCGGTCCGCGATCGCGATCACCGCGTCGAGGTCGGTGACACCGGGCCGGTCGGCCAGCCCGATCGACACGGTGACGTGCTCCGGCAGGTCGCCGTGCCGGGAGGCCACGCTCGACCGGATCCGTTCCGCGATCGCGTGGGCGTGCACGGCGGAGGTGCCGGGCAGCAGGACGACGAACTCCTCCCCGCCGAACCGCCCGACCAGATCCGTGCCGCGTACCTCGGTGCGCAGCGTCTCCGCGATCGCCGCCAGGTACCGGTCGCCGATCAGGTGACCGTGCCGGTCGTTGATCAGTTTGAACCGGTCGACGTCGACCATCAGCAGACTGGTGTGCCGCCCCATGCGCCGCGCGCGGTCGAGTTCGTCGGTCGCGGCCTCGCGCCACGCCTTGGCGTTGAGCAGCCCGGTCTTGGCGTCGCTGCTCGCCTGCCGTTTCAGTTGCCGCAGCAGCACCCCGCGGTGCAGCACGAGCGTGATCCCGACGACCAGCAACAGCACCACCGGCCAGTCTCGCACCGCCCACGCCACGATGACACCGAGCGCGATCGTCGCCGCTTCGAGCGCGTACTCGAACGGCGTCGCCAGCGCGTCGCGCAGCCGGTCGTGCGGGGTGCCGTAGTACACCGCGACCGTCATCAGCGCGGTGTTGACCAGCAGGAACACCCCGCCGGCCGCGACCACCGAACCGAACGAGGAGAGATCGCGGGGGAGGACGTCGAACGGGGCCGCGTACCGGGCGAGGTAGGCGGCGGCCGCGAAGCCCGAGAGCACGGTCGCCGACGTGGAGAACATCCGCCGGAACAACGGGTTCGGCTGCCCGCGGAACCAGCGGTAGAAGAAGGACACGACGATGACCAGCGCGGCGAGCCCGGGATGCACCAGCAGGACGGCGGCGAAGGTCCAGACGCTGTCGAGCGAGATGTGCGGTGTGCCCGCGAACCGTTCCCGCACCCGCTCCACCGGACGGGACAACTCCGTGTACAGCACGATGCTGGTGATCAGGATCGCGAAAGGGACGACGTCGCCCTGAGTGAACGGGACGCGGAGAAAAGACCAGGCGGATCCGGCGATCGCCGCGACGTCCACCAGGAGGACGAAGCCGATCAAGCCGCGGTTGGGGAGCCGCCACAGCGCCCAATTCGTTAGCGCCACGGTGACGAACGTAATCGGTTGGATACTAGGTGTCACTACGCTGTATGGGTAGGCGTGGGTGCACCACGCGTGACCGGGACGGGGAAGCGGAGGGGGTGAGCTCCATGCGCGGGCAGAACTGGTGAACATCCGGTTCCGGTCAAAGGGGGTGAAGCGAGGCCACATGGCGCCAAGCCCGGGTGGCCGGAACAGCCACTACGAGACCGGCCAACGCGATGACCGAGACCGTCGTCGCGGGTGAACCGAGCACGCCGACGAGCAGGCCGCCGGCGATCAGCCCGATTCCCTGGACGGCGATGAGTCCCGACCCGGCGAGGCCGAAGGCCTGGCCTCGTTCGGTGTCGGGGACCAACCGCATGAACGTGGTGCTCGCGGTGACCTGGTAGGCCGCGCACATCCCGGACAGCACGAGCAGTCCGGCGGCGTAGGGGAGCGAAGGCCGGAACCAGAACGCCGCGAGCGGCACGATCGCGCCGAGCGCCAGTACCCCGACCAGCCGCAGCCGCACTTCGGGCCGCACCAGGCGGCCCAGCGCGAACACCCCGAGCACGATCCCCGCCGGATGCGCCGCGAGCAGCAGCCCCGCCGTCGCCGCCCCGCCGCCGATCTCCGCGGCGTAGGGCACGGCGAGGCCTTCCGGCACGATCACGAAACCCGCCAGCCACGCCAGGCCGACCAGCGCGCGCAACCGGCGGTCGCGCCAGATCGTGCGGGCGCCCGCCGAAAGCCGCCGCAGGGTCGACGTCGCCGGTCCGCCGGAACCCGGAGCGGTCCGGGCGCGGACACCCAGCCGCAGGACGATCGCCGAGATCCCGAACGTCACCGCGTCGACGGCCAGCCCGCGTCCCGGTCCGATCGCGGCGATCACCGCGCCGCCCAGTGCGAAGCCGGCGAGCTGGCCGACCTGGTTGGTGATCTTCAGCAGGGACTGGCCCAGCACGTAGTCGTCCCCGCTCAGGACCGACGGCAGGACGGCGGCCTGCGCGGCGGTGAACGGCGCGTTCGCCAGCTGCACCACCACGAGCACGGCGGCGAGCACGGCCAAGGGGATACCGGGGACGGCGAGGACCGCGACCAGGAGCGCCCGGACGACGTCGGAGCAGACCATCACCGCGCGGCGCGGGAACCTGTCGGCCAGCCCGCCGAGCAGCGGCCCGCCGATCAGGTCGGGCAGGTAGGTGAGGGCGTAGGTCAGCGCGGGCCAGGTCGCCGAACCGGTCCGCTGGAACACCAGTACCGAAAGCGCGACCCTGGCCACCTGGTCGCCGAGGATCGACTGGAGTTCCGCGAACCAGATCGCCCGCAGTTCACCGACCGCGAGGATCCGCCGGAAGGTCGCCGTCGAGGTCATGTCGTGGCCACCCCCGCTCGGTCGGGTTCGCCACTCAGCGTACCTCCCTGGACGCTCTCAGTGAACCCTTGGTAGGTGACCCGGAGGTCAACCTGGACGGGGCACGAGGAGGCGGGATTGCCCCTCCAGGGGGCGCAACGACCGGTCGTTACGGCGCGGTCGAAGTGAACCAGTCGATCTGGTCGCCGGGGCATGCCCCGGACAGCAGACTTTGTCTGACACCGGAAGTAGTACAGCCATGCTTGGCCAAAGTGCTACAGCGGACCATCCTGCTCGGTCCAGTGCACACCGGACGGCCGTTGCCCGCTGGAGGTCAGGAAGTCGTGAGCGGCCCGCCGGGCGACTTCTGCCGGGATCTCGGCGTCGTCCGGGTACTCCCGAGGGTTGTTCATGAAGTAGTAGAGAACCTCTCCGCCCGGCGGCAGCGAAAAGGTCCCGCCCTTCGAGTGCGCTCCGTTCGGCGCGTCGTCACCGACGTACCGCAGGCTCGCCCGTTCGCCGTGCAGGCCGATCTCGAGCCAGGACTTTTCCGGGTCGCCGTCCGTGTACAGCTCGGCGAGCGTCGGCCCGTTCATGGCCGCCACGGCGTCCAGAACGCGGTCGAGATCGGCCTCTGTCGTGACCGTGGTCGCTCCGGTCGCGTTACCGTCGTACCAAGCTTCGATCATGGCTTCTTTCTCTGTCCGAGGTAGGTGGTCCCGACCGGTGTCCCGTCCGGCGTGGTCCCGTACACGGTGAGCGCGCTTCCCTGGGGCAGGATCTTAGGGACCAAGGTTTCACAGCCGAACGGCCCTTTGCAGACTTCGTTGTTGACGGCGACGGTCGCGCTGGTGATGCCCTCGTTCTGCATGTGAACGGCTAGCTTGACCTCGACGTCGGCAGTGGTGGAAGGCATCCGCCGGGCGCCCTGGTCCTTGAAGAACTGGACCGCCGCGGTTGCCATGTCGTCACGGCCGCTCACGATGTGCCCGGCTTCCTCTGCGCCCGAGCCCGTGACCCACTGACCGTGCCGTCGATCATGACACGGGTGTCTGACAGCGAGCGGATACGAAACCGGGGCACCCGGATGCCCCTGCCGCCGGAACCGCAGAAGGCCCCCTTCACTGCGCTAGACGCAATGAAGGGGGCCTTCACGTACTTCCGGCTTACTCGGTACCGCAGGTGATCTTCGGCTGCGGGTTGTAGTGCACGTTCCGGGTGTGGCGCCGGACCTCGCGGCCACTCGCGGCGTCCTTGATGATCCGGGTGTCCGACGTGGTGAAGCCGGGGGCGCCGTTGCTGGGCTTGCAGTTCTCGGCCGGGCCGGGCTTCGTCGGCGGTTCGGACGGGTTGCTGCGGCCGCCGGGCACCGACTCGACGGTGTACTTCTTGGTGCCCCACAGCCGGATCGTGATGTCCGACGGCGTCCAGATGGTCTGGATCGCGACGCCGGTGTCACCGTCGTTGGTGAACTTCAGGTCGATCACGCTGCCGCCGCCGTGGTTCTGGAACACGGTCGCCTCGCGCGCGGCGGGGTAGCGGCTGATGTAGTAGCTGTGTTCCTTGTGCTCGGTGTCCTTCATGCCGGCGAAGTACGAGGCGTTGTACAGCGTGGTCGCGAACTGCGAGATCCCGCCGCCGACCTCACGGCCGGGCGCGCCGTCCTTGATGACACCGGCCTCGACGTAGCCCTGCGGTGCGCCGCGCGGTCCGGTGAACCCGTTGAGGCTGAACGTCTCGTTCGGCTTCACGATGGCGCCGTTGACCTTCTGCGCGACGACCCGGATGTTCGTCCCCGAGTCCGCGGCGAAACCGGAGGTCTTGAACTCGCTGACGACCTCCTTGATGCCGAGCTGGTTCGCCTGCTCGGTGGTCACCTTGGCAGGGGTCTTCTTGTAGGTCACCGGCAGCTCGCGGGTCCCGGTGCGCTTGAGCACGTCGAGCACCGGCTTGAGGCTCGGCTCCCAGTCGACGACGTTGGCGTCCTCGGAGGGCTGGACGGTCGGCCTGCCGCCTTCGAAGACGATCTGCGCGTCCTTGCCCTCCTTCTCGGTGGACTTCAGCTGCGGGCCCGCGGCCTCGATGATCTTGTTGTTGTCCACCTTCGGGTTCAGCACGCCGCCGTCGGCGGGTTCGAAGGTCAGCGCGGTCGCGATGGCTTCGGGCTTGACGATCGCGTCCTTGCCCTCGCCCTTGACGACCACCGGCGCCGCCACGGCGGGCTTCGCGATCTGGTCGAGGGCGGCGTGGACGGCTTCCGCCGAGACCTTGACCGGGGTCTGGGTGACCGCGAGCGTCAGCGGCTCGCCGGTGGCCCAGCGGTCCAGGATGGTCTTCTTCGCGGCCTCGACGTCGAGCTTCTGCCCGGTCTTCGGCTCGACCGCGACCGGCTTGGCCTCTTCGAAGCGGACGGTGCCCTCGACGGGGTCGCGGTCGATCTTGTCGCGCAGGTTCTCCAGCGCCCCGGTGAGCTTGCCGTCGTCGGTCTGCGTGACGACGCCGACCTCGGTGGTCGTGAAGAACGACGCGACCCGCGTGAACGGGTTCAGCGGCTGGTCGCCCGCCTGGTCCAGGGTGGCGGGCCAGTCGAGGAGCAGGCCCGCCTTGTTCGGCGCGAGCGACTCCTCGGCGTCGCCCGCGACGACCTTCACCGGCCGGGTCAGCCGCGGCTCGATGCCGCCCCTGAGCTCCTTCTCGGCCGCGGTGCGGTCCATCCCGCCGACGTCGACCCCGGCGACGGTGACGCCGCGGGGGACGCTGCCCTGGGAGACCAGCACGTCGAGGGCGTACGCGACGACCAGCAGGCCGAACACGCCGCCGCCGACGAAGGCGGCCTTGCGGTAGCTGCGACGACGCTTCGGTGGCGTGGGCTCCTGGGGCGTGGCAGACTCCGCGAACCCGGGCGTGACGACCGGGAGAATGTCCGTCTGCTCAGCGTGGGACTCGGGCCAGCGCGGTTCCTGCGGCAACTCTCCACCCTCCACGGTCCGGCGGTACACCGGACGTCGTGATCGAACATCCGGGCCTTCCACACGTTCCGGACGTATGTATCAAGATACGGGGCGCGTTTTGTGGGCCTGCAACTCGCCCGGTTGGGTGAGCGGGTCACTCCGTCGGGTGGTCACTGGGCGTCAGGTTCCGGGTTTTCACCCACTCTCGCGAGAAAGTCGAAGTCACAGCCCTCGTCGGCTTGCGTGATGTGTTCGGAGTACAACGCGCCGTAACCTCGTTCGTACCGCGGAGCGGGTGTGGTCCACTCCGCGCGGCGGCGTTGCAATTCCGCATCATCGACGTCGAGGCTCAGCCGTCGCAAAGGGACGTCCAAAGTGATCGGATCGCCGTCGCGGACCAGCGCGAGCGGCCCGCCCACGTGGGATTCCGGCGCGACGTGCAGCACGCACGCGCCGTAACTGGTGCCGCTCATCCGGGCGTCGGAAACGCGGACCATGTCCCGGACCCCCTTCGCCAGCAGGTGATCGGGCAGCGGCAGCATCCCGTACTCCGGCATTCCGGGGCCGCCGAGCGGACCGGATCCGCGCAGCACCAGGACGGAATCTTCGGTGATGCCGAGGGCGGGATCGTTGATGCGCTTCTTCAAGTCCTTGTAGTCGTCGAAAACCACCGCGGGTCCAGTGTGGACGAGCAGACGAGGCTCGGCGGCGAGATGTTTGATCACCGCGCCCGAAGGAGCGAGATTGCCGCGCAGCACCGCGACTCCTCCTTCGGCGGCGACAGGATTGTCGCGGGGGCGGATGACGTCGTCGTTGTGCACCCGCGCCGTTTCCAGCGTCTCGCCCAGGGTCCGGCCGGTGACCGTGACACGATCGGTGTGCAGCAGGTCGGTCAGCCGGGACAGCAGACCGGGAAGCCCTCCCGCGTAATGGAAATCCTCCATCAGCCAGTCCCCGCCGGGCCGGATGTTCGCCAGTACCGGCACCCGGCGCGCGACAGCGTCGAAATCGTCGACGGACAACGGGATCCGGCCGCGACCGGCCATCGCGATCAGATGGATGACGGCGTTGGTGGAGCCGCCGAGCGCCAGCACGGTGGTGATCGCGTCGGCGTACGCGCGCTTGTCGAGGATCTTCGTGATGGTGAGGTCCTCCCACGCCATGGCCACCACGCGCGCGCCGCTCGCCGCGGCCATCCGGTGGTGCGCCGAGTCCACGGCGGGGATCGACGCCGCGCCGGGCAAGGTCAGCCCCAGCACTTCGGCGACCGACATCATCGTGGACGCGGTGCCCATCGTCATGCAGGTGCCCGGGGAACGCGCGAGTCCACGCTCCAATTCGGACAGTTCCGTGTCGCCGATCAGCCCGGCACGCTTGTCGTCCCAGTACTTCCACATGTCGGTGCCGCTGCCGAGCACCTCGTTCCGCCAGTGCCCGCGCAACATCGGGCCCGCGGGCACGAAGATCGCGGGGAGGCCCGCGCTCGCCGCGCCCATCAGCAACGCGGGAGTCGTCTTGTCGCAGCCGCCCATGAGGACCGCGCCGTCGATCGGATAGGACCGCAGGATCTCTTCGGTCTCCATCGAAAGCAGGTTGCGATAGAGCATCGGCGTCGGTTTCTGGAAGGTCTCCGACAAGGTCGCGACAGGGAACTCCAGCGGGAACCCGCCCGCCTGCCACACCCCGCGCTTGACTTGTTCCGCGCGCTCGCGCAGATGCATGTGGCAGGGATTGATGTCGCTCCAGGTGTTGAGGATCGCGATGACCGGCTTCCCGAGGTGTTCCTCCGGGTTGTAGCCGAGCTGCCTGCTCCGGGCGCGGTGGCTGAAGCCGCGCAGCTCGTCGCCGCCGAACCAGCGGTGGCTGCGGAGTTCCTCGGGGTCTTTCATGACCCGAGTATGGCATCTCATATATGATCGGCCTATGTCATCGACCTTCAGCCTGCCCGCCTCACGCACCGAAGTGGTGCTGGAGGAGATCCGCCGCGGCATCCTCACCCGTGAGCTCAAGCCAGGGCAGCCGCTGGTCGAAGCCGAACTCGCGGCCCGGCTCGGGGTGTCGAAGACGCCCGTCCGCGAGGCGCTCAAGGTGCTGTCGAACTCGGGGCTCGTGACGTTCAGCCCGTACAAGGGCGCGTCGGTGTGCGTGGTGGACGCGGAGCTGGCGAGGTCCGTTTACGACGTCCGCATGGTGCTGGAGCCCGAGGCCGTGCGCCGGTCGGTGGAGCGCCGCTCGCCGGATCTTCTCGAAGACGCCGCGGGGGCGCTGAAGGAGGCGTCGGCGGCGATCTCGGCCAAGGACCAGGCCGCGCTCAGCCTGCTCAACCGGCGGTTCCACCGCGCGCTCTACAGCGGCTGCGGCAACCCGCTGATGGTCTCGATGCTGGACGACCTCAAGGATCGCGCCGCGCTGATCAGCGTGGTCGGCTGGGAGGCGAATCCCAGCTGGCGCAAGGAATGGACCGAGCACAAGGCGGTACTGGCGGCGGCGAAGAAGGGCGACGCCGACGGCGCGGCTGAGCTGCTGCGCACCCACATCGGTGATTTCCTGGACCGGATCCTCGGGGCGATCGGAGACCAGTGACGCGCCTGCTGCTCATCGCCGACACCCATCTGCCGCCGCGCGCCAAAGTGCTGCCGGATCAGGTCTGGCGCGAGGTCGATGCGGCGGATGTCGTCGTCCACGCCGGCGACTGGGTCGAGGCCGCCCTGCTCGACGAACTCGAGGCTCGCAGCGAGCGGCTCATCGGGGTCTGGGGCAACAACGACGGCCCGGATCTGCGGTCGCGGCTCCCCGAGATCGCGCGGGCGGAACTCGGCGGCGTCCGGCTGGCGGTCATCCACGAAACCGGCGGCAAACAGGGGCGCGAGCGTCGCTGCGACGACCGGTTCCCGGACACCGACGTCCTCGTGTTCGGGCACAGCCACATCCCCTGGGACACCGTCACGCCGAACGGGCTGCGGCTGCTGAACCCCGGCTCGCCGACCGACCGGCGGCGGCAGCCGTTCTGCACGTACCAGACCGCTGAGATCCGCGACGGCGAGTTGCGCGATGTCGCTCTGCATGAGCTGCCTCTCCGCCTCTGACGGGGTAGACAGGTAGCCATGGAACCGGCGCAGGCGTTGAGGGAGATCGCGTTCCGGCTGGAGCGCGCGGGCGAGCCGACCTACCGGGTGCGGGCGTTCCGGCAGGCGGCCTCGGTGATCGCCAAGGTCAAGCCGGATGACCTGCGCAAACGCGCCGAGGCGGGCACGCTGACCGCGTTGCCGAACATCGGCAAGGCGACCGCCGCCGTCGTCGAAGACGTCCTCGCCGGACGCCGTCCCGCGTACTTCGAGAAGATCGGCGAGCCGAAACTGCCCGACGGCGGCCCGATGCGGGCGGCGCTGCGCGGCGACTGCCACACCCATTCGGACTGGTCCGACGGCGGGAGCCCGATCGAGGAGATGGCCGAGGCCGCCCGCGCGCTCGGGCACGAATGGATGGTGCTGACCGACCATTCGCCGCGGCTGACCGTCGCCAACGGCCTCTCGCCCGAGCGGCTGCGGCGGCAGATGGACGTCGTCGCGGAACTGAACGAGACGATGGCGCCGTTCCGGATCCTGCACGGCATCGAGGTCGACATCCACCTCGACGGCACGCTCGACCAGGAGGAAGACCTTCTGGAGCGGCTGGACTTCGTCGTCGCGAGCGTGCATTCGAAACTGCGGATGCCCGCCAGGGAGATGACGCCGCGGATGATCGCCGCCGTCCAGCATCCGCGGGTCCGCGTGCTCGGGCATTGCACCGGGCGGCTCGTGATGGGAGCGCGCGGGAAGCGGCCCGAGTCGGAGTTCGACGCGGAGGCGGTGTTCACCGCGTGCCGGGACAACGGGGTCGCCGTCGAGATCAACTCGCGTCCCGAGCGCCGGGACCCGCCGACGCGGCTGCTGAACCTGGCCGTGGACCTGGGCTGCGACTTCGCGATCGACAGCGACGCGCACGCGCCGGGCCAGCTGGACTGGCTGGTCTACGGCTGCGTGCGGGCCACCGAGCTGGGCATCGAGCCGGACCGGGTGATCAACACGCGGACCGCCGAAGACCTACTCGCCACTGCCTAGATGGCGGCCCCGCGTATGTCATGAAAGGGTCGTTCAGGACATATTTCGTCCTGAACGACCCTTTCATGACATTCAGGGCTGGCGCGTGCCGGGCGCTAGTTGATCTCGTACGGGTCCCCGTAGACCTTCCACCTCAGCGGGGTGTGCAGGTCGAGGTTGCCGTCGTTGAGCCACACCAGCTGGGCCGTGTCGATCCGCGAGGTGTCCGCGTGCGCCTCTTCCTGCTTCATGACCACGCGACGCGCGTCGAGGAACGCCTTCAGGTACGCCTTCTCGTCGCCGCCCTGGGACGGCGGCTTCGCCTTCTGGATCGCGGCCGAGCGGATGCCGCCGAAGCTGTCCTGGCTGGTGCCCGGACCGTGCATCACGATGGCGTCGTAGTAGATGAATTGTCCCAGTGCGCCCAGGCCGTCCGATTTCGCCTGGTTCACCGCCGGGTCGAAATAGACGCGGTCGCGTTCGCCGTTCTGGGCTTCCTTGAAGTCCGAACGGCCGGCGGCCTCCCGCCACGCGTTTTCGAAACCGCTGCCGAGACCTTCGTGCGAATCGCTGCCCTCGACTTTCCGCAGCGCCGGGAGGTAGGCCGCGAGCGGGTTGTCCGGGACCGAGTTCGTGTAGCGCTCGACGAGGTCGAGCATGTCGCCGGTGCCGGAGCAGAACCCGATGATGCCGGCGGTGTACCCGCGTCCGTCACCGATGTCCTCGATGTAGGAGTACTGAGCTTTCCAGTCCAGCGAAGAGTTTTCCGCGCTGGAGACGATCTGCATCGCGATCTCCTTCTTCTCCGGCGAGGCGAGGTCGCCACCGGAGGCGAAGATCGACGCCGACGCCGGGGCGGGCTCGGCCGACGCCAGTGAAGAGAGCGCGATGGGGCCGGAAATGGCGAGAGCGAGAACGGAGACCGCGCCGAGAGCACGACGCATCGCGGGCCGCAGGGTGTCACTCATGAAAGGTGTCCCTTTCTATAGAGAATTGTCATCTTCTCATCGGCGGTGCTGCGGCGTGCGCACACGATAACCAGGGGTGACAGTTTCCGGCAAGGGGTCGATTCGGTGGAAGATTTTTGCTACAGGGTCGCGAAGCGCAGGCCGGCGTCGCTCAGCCTGTCGATCAGCGCCTGCCCCATCGCGGTCGCCGTGGTCACCTGCCCTGATGTCGCGGGCAGGTCGTCCAGCGCCAGGCACAGGGCGGATTCGCCGAGCATCTTCGCCGTCTCGCCATAACCCGGGTCGCCGCCGGACACCTCGGTCACGACGCGCTCACCGCCGCTCTCGGCGTGGAATCGCACGGAGAACCACGACCGCGCCCGACGCTCTTCGTCCGGGCCGCCACCGGGCTTCAGCAGCTTCGACAGCGCCCGCCGCGCGGGCGGGATCTGGGCGGCGCCGAAGAGGAGGCCCATCCCGGCGGCACCGGCGGCCACGGTCGGAAGTCGTTTGATCGCCGCGAAATGCCGGTAGGTGAAGTCGGGGCCGTACGCCGGGAGTGCGGCGGCGGAGCGTTCGACGATCATCGGGTCGATGGTCGGCAGCGGTACCGCCCAGAACCCGTCGGGACTGCGATGCGGGGCGCCGAGCGAGGCGCGCGCACGACGGCCCTCCGGCCGGGGTTCGGCCGCGGCGCGGTCCTTCGCGGCGCGGAAACTCGGCGCCAGCCGGGAAAACGCTGTCAGCGCCGAAAGGAACGTACCGCCCGACGGCGCCGCGCCCGCGCGCACGTAGCCGTCGATCCGGATCGGTTTCCCTTGCGGCAACTGGGAAACCGTGAAGAGGGCACCGAGGTCGTGCGGGATCGAATCGAAACCGCACGCGTGCACCAGCCGGGCGCCGGTCTCGGCCGCGCGGGCGTGGTGGGCCAGGTACATCCTGTCGACGAACTCGGGCTCGCCGCACAGGTCGGCGTAGTCCGTCCCGGCTTCGGCGCACGCGGCGACCAGCGGCTCCCCGTAGTGCACGTACGGGCCGACAGTGGTGGCGACGACCTTTGTGGACTCCGCGACCTTCCGCAGCGAGTCCGCGTCGGAGACGTCGGCTCGCAACAGTGGCAGTCCGCCGAAGTCCGGGTTGAGTGAGAAAAGCTTTTCCCGCAACGCCTCCAGCTTGCCGAGGTCGCGTCCGGCCAGTGCCAGGCGCAGACCGGGTGGCGCGGCGCGCGCGAGATACTCCGCCGTCAGGCCACCGGTGAACCCGGTGGCGCCGAACAGCACGACGTCGTGGTCACGTTCGGTGGGCATGGCGTCACACTACCGCCGGTCACCGCCTGTCGCCGGTGTAGACGACGGCGGCGCCCACCGCGTCCACCCCCGAGATCAGCTCGGCGAGCGCCCTCGGGAGTTCCCGGTGGGTGGCTTCGGCCCAGGTCCGCAGGCCGGCGCGGTCGAGTTCCGGTTCGCAGAGGTCGTCGAGCCCGACGGTCCAGGCCAGCAGGGCAAGGCAGACCGAATGCGGATCCGGCCGTTCGGTGCCGAGCACGGCCGCCCTCGCCTTGCTGCGCGCGGCTGTCGACATCAGCAGATCCCGCGGCGGGTACCGGTGGTTCTTCCGCATGAGCACCCGGTCGGTCTCGTGGTTGATCACTCCCGCGGCGAGCAGATTGTCCGCGACCGATTCCCCGAGGTCTTGGCGAAGGTGGTCGACCCATTCCCGGACGGTGTGCCACTCGCGTTCGCCGAGGATTTCCGAGAAAACCCGATCCAGCGCGGGATGGGCGAGGCCGCGCCGGGACAGCGGCCTGATTCGCTTGCGTTCCACGGTGATCCGCTCGGCGAGGAGGAGATCGCAAAGTGCGGCACCGGCCATTCCGATGCCGAGCCCCGTGCGGCGCAGCACGGGTTTTCCGGTGAACTCGTCGTGGGCGAGGAAGAACAGGGAATCGACCAAGGTCAGCCGACGCATGAATGGCACGCCCTCCGGCGTTGAAGTGCGGGACGGCCAAAGTAGCGGTAGGCCGCGTACCACTGCGACCCGAGGTCCGTTTTTAGCCTGAACGGACGTATCTCGCTCGCGTACCCGGCCCTAAGGTTGGATGGCTTTCGCAAGATCAAGAACGCGAACCGACCGTGTTCGCCGACAAATCGACGTCCGGGGGGACGGGTACATGGGTACGCACAGACCGCGGCGCGGTCTCGGCCAACGGCGGCTCGGAGCCGCTCAGATCGTCTTCTTCGTGGTGGCGGCGGCGGGCCCCCTCTTCGCCATCGCGGGCGGGGTCCCGACCAACTATTCGGTCACCGGCAGTGTCGGTGTCCCGTTGTCGTTCCTCCTGCTCGCCCCGATCCTGGGCCTGTTCGCGGTCGGGTACGCGGCGATGAGCCGCTACATCACCAACGCCGGCGCGTTCTATCCCTACGTCGCCAACGGGGTCGGCAAATCCACCGGCGCCGGGATCGCGTTCGTCACGCTGATCTCCTACAACGCCATCCAGATCAGCATCTACGGCCTGTTCGGCTGGTCGGTGTCGACCTGGCTGGGCACGCTCACCGGCTCCCCGCCGCCGTGGTGGCTGTGCGCGCTGGTGATGGTGCTGATCGTCGGCGCGCTCGGTGTCCTGCGGGTCGACCTCAACGCCAAGGTGCTCGGGGTGGCGCTGTGCCTCGAGGTCGCCGTCGTCGCGATCGTCGACATCGCGTTGTTCGCGAATCCCGCCGGTGGCAGCGTTTCCTGGGTTCCGCTGGAGCCATCCAGTCTGTTCACCACCAGTGTGGGCGCGGTGTTCGCGTTCTCCGCCGCCGCGTTCATCGGCTTCGAGGGCGCGGCGACCTACGGCGAGGAGACGCGCGACCCCAGTCGCACGGTCGGCCGGGCGACGTTCGCCGCGATCGGGCTCACCGCGGTGCTCTACGTCGTTTCGTCGCTCGCGCTGGCCGTCGGCGCCGGACCCGACGTCATCGTCACCACCGCGGCCGCCCAGGGGCCGGATCTGCTGTTCAACCTGGCGGGACAGCATCTCGGCGGCACGTTCTCCGACATCGCGTACACGCTTTTCGTGACCGGCCAGTGCGCGGCCCTGCTGAGCTTCCACAACGCCGTCGCGCGCTACTTCTTCGCGCTGGGCAGGGAAGGGCTGCTGCCGCGCTCGCTGGCCAAGACCAGCAAACGCACCGGCGCGCCTTCCGCCGGTTCGCTCACGCAGACCGCGCTCGCCCTCGTGGTCGTGTCCCTGTTCGCGATCGCGGGCCGCGACCCGGTGACCGAACTGTTCACCTGGCTCGGCACGACCGCGTCGACAGGTGTCGTGGTGATCATGATCGCCGTCTCGCTTTCGGTGATCGGCTTTTTCAAACGCCGCCGTCAGGCCGAAAACGCTTGGCGCCGCTGGATCGCGCCGGGTCTGGCGATCCTCGCGCTGTCGGCCGTACTCGGGCTGATCCTGCTCAACTTCGATGTGCTGCTCGGCCCGGCCGGGAACTTCCTGCTGCGCTGGGGGCTGCCCGGTCTCGTGGTCGTCGCGGCGCTGGCCGGTTTCCTGCGGGCGGAAGTGTTGCGGACAAGGGATCCCGACACCTACGCCGCGATCGGCGGCCCGCTCGAAGGTGAAGACGAAGAACCCGCGACGCTGAGGGCGGGCCGGTGATCGTCCGCGCCGCCGAGCCGTCCGAATTGGACATCGTGGCCGACGTGCTGACCGAGGCCTTCCACGCGGACCCGGTCAGCGTGTGGGTCTTCCCCGATGACGAGCGCCGCGCGGCGGGGCTGTCGATCTTCCACCGGGCGATCGTGCGCGGGACACTGGCCGCGGGCGGCCACGTCGACGTCACCGGCGACCTGTCCGCCGCCGTCCTCTGGACGCCCGGCGGCGAGGAAGACACCGACGAAGACGCGTTCGCCGGGCTCCGCAGGGAAGAACTGGGCAGGCTCGCGGCGTTGTTCGAGCTGATGACGGAGCGCGCTCCCGGCGGCGAGTACCACCACGCGCAGTTCATCGGCGTCCGCGAGCGCGCGCAGCGGCAGGGGATCGGCGCGCGGCTGCTGCGGCACGGACTCGACCGCAACGGCGCCGTGCCGGCGTACCTGGAGGCCAGCAGCGCGGAGAGCGCGAAGT
Source organism: Amycolatopsis speibonae (assembly GCF_042647925.1). NCBI lineage: Bacteria > Bacillati > Actinomycetota > Actinomycetes > Pseudonocardiales > Pseudonocardiaceae > Amycolatopsis > Amycolatopsis speibonae. Next base: position 20,941 of record NZ_JBHRWK010000067.1, on the reverse strand, counting down.
TGTACCGGCGGCTGGGTTTCCGCGAGCACGGCCCGGCTTTCGCCGTCGAGGGCGGGCCGCCGATGTGGCCCCTGTGGCGGGCACCGTGACAGATCTCTCGTCGATATGTCTATAAAGGACTGGTAAAGTCCCCGTCAGATGACGACGAACCGTGCCCCCGCCCCACGGCACCGTTCCGTCTACTTCCTGCTGATCTTGCTCGTCTTCGCCTTCGTCACCCCGACCGTTCCCCACGGGCACAGTGTCCTCGGGAGCAGTCGGTCGGCGAAGGAAGATCCGGTCGCCGTCTTCGCGACCCATCCGCTGCCCGCCTTCCACGGCGGCCAAGCCGTTCCTCTCGCCGACGTTCCCTCCGAAGCGGAGACCGTCGACCTCCTCGACGCCGGTCCCGTCCCTGAGCAGGGCGAACCCGTCGTCGTCACCCGTGCGGTGCCCCAGGCTCCCGCACGGGCGCCTCCGCGCTGATCCGGTCCTCATTCCGCATCAGCCACCATCGGAGGTCTCCATGAGTTCCGGTCATGCCCTGCTGGCCGTCGGCGGGGCGTTCCTCGCCGCCGGTGTCATCGCCAGAGCCGGCGCCCGCATCGGGCTGCCCACCATCCCCCTGTTCATGCTGGCCGGATTCGTCTTCGGTCCCAACACCCCCGGACTGTCCCTTGTGGACGATCCCAAGGAGCTCGGTGTCCTCGCCGGGCTCGGCCTCGTCTTCCTCCTGTTCTACCTCGGTCTCGAATTCTCCCTGGACGACCTCGCCAAGGGCGGGCGGAAACTCGTCTGGTCCGGGCTGGTCTACCTGATCCTCAACATCGGCGGCGGGCTCGCCTTCGGCTTCCTGCTGGGCTGGGGAACCCGGGAAGCGCTGGTCATCGCCGGTGCCATCGGCATCTCGTCGTCGGCGATCGTCACCAAACTCCTGCTCGAAGCCCGCCGGATGAACAACCCCGAATCCCGGCTGATCATGGGCATCATCGTGATCGAGGACCTGTTCCTCGCGCTGTATTTGGCGATGCTGCAGCCGGTGCTGTCCGGCGCGGGCAGTTTCGGCTCGGCCATGGCCGACTTCGGCAAGGCCTTCGCGTTCCTGATCGTGATGGCCGCGCTCGCCCGCTGGGGCGGCCGGGTGGTGTCGAAGCTGTTCGGTTCGGCCGACGACGAACTGCTGACAGTCTGCTTCGTCGGTGTCGCCGTCATGGGCGCCGCCGTCGCCGAAGAGGTCGGGGTGTCCGACGCCATCGGCGCGTTCATGGTCGGCATGATGCTCGGCGGTTCGAAGGTCGCGCCGCGCATCCACAAGCTGGTGCTCCCGCTGCGGGACGCGTTCGGCGCGCTGTTCTTCTTCATCTTCGGGCTCAGCATCGAACCGAACGCGGTCGGTTCGGTCGTCGTGCCGGTGCTGATCGCGGTGGCGCTGACGATCGTGCTGAACCTGGGCGCGGGCGCGCTGGCCGCGCGGCTGAACGGGTTCGGCCGTCAGGAGGGGGTGAACATCGGGCTGACCGTGCTCACCCGGGGCGAGTTCTCACTCGTGCTCGCCGCCATGGCGACCGCCGCCGGACTGGACTCGCGGGTCGCGCCGTTCGTCGCGGGCTACGTCCTCCTGCTGGCCGTGATCGGTCCAGTCGCGGTCATCCGGTCGGAGAAACTCACCTGGTTGCTACCGGCGAGTATCGTCCGGGAGGATTCGACCACCCGGGACCGCGAAGAGCCGGCACCGGTGACGTGACGAGGAGGCCTGGGTGACCGAGCGGTTCGGCGGCTACCAGAACGAGATCTACCTGCAGGGGCTCGGCGGGACCTTCCCGCCGTGCTCCACCGACGCCACGAAGCTGGAGGAGTCGGCGCGGGAGATCCTGGAGCCCGGGCCGTTCTGGTACGTCGCGGGCTCGGCCGGTTCGGGCGCCACCGCCCGCGCCAACCGGGAGGCGTTCGACCGCTGGCGCCTGGTGCCCAGGATGCTCACCGGCTCCACCGAACGCGACCTGTCGACGACCGTCCTGGGGACGCCCGTGCCGGCGCCTGTCCTGCTGGCGCCGGTCGGTGTCCAGTCGATCGTGCACGAGGGGGCCGAGCCGGCGGTCGCGCGGGCCGCGGCGTCGGTCGGCCTGCCCTACGTCATGTCGACGGCGTCCTCGACGAGCATCGAGGACGTCGCCGAGGCCAGTGGCGACGGGCAGCGCTGGTTCCAGCTGTACTGGCCGACCGACAACGACGTCTGCGCGAGCATCCTGGCCAGGGCGAAGGCCGCGGGCTTCACCACGCTCGTGGTCACGCTCGACACCTGGACCCTGGCGTGGCGCCCGAACGACCTCGATCAGGCGTACCTGCCGTTCATCAAGGGCGAGGGACTCGGTGTCCCGCTGAGCGACCCGGTGTTCCGCGGCCTGCTGGAGAAGACGCCGGAAGAGGACCCGCCCACCGCGATCCTGCGGTGGATCTCGATGATCACCGGCAGCGATCTCACCTGGGACCGGCTGCCGTTCCTGCGCGAGCACTGGGACGGGCCGATCGTGCTCAAGGGCATCCAGCACCCCGACGACGCGCGCCGCGCTGTCGACGCCGGGATGGACGGGATCGTCGTGTCCAACCACGGCGGCCGTCAGGTCGACGGCGCCGTCGCCTCGCTCGACGTGCTCCCGGAGATCGTGGCCGCGGTCGGCGAGCGGCTCGAAGTCCTGTTCGACTCCGGGATCCGCACCGGCGCCGACATCGCCAAGGCGCTCGCGCTCGGGGCGAAGGCCGTGCTGGTGGGGCGGCCGTGGGTCTACGGCCTGGCGCACGCGGGGGAGGAGGGCGTCCGGCACGTGCTGCGGAGCCTGCTCGCCGACCTCGACCTGACCATGGGCCTGTCCGGGCACCGGACGCTCGCCGACCTCACCCCGGCTTCCCTCACCCGCTCCTGACCCCCGCAATTCGGCACCTGGTTGCGGTAGTTCGCCCTGCCAACTATCGCAACCAGGTGCCGAATTGCGGGAGGTGGTGGTGACGTGAGGGATATTCGGAGGCCCTGATCGTCACGCACGGCTATCCTGGTGCCGGTCATGGCTGGTTCCACAACTTCCCCGCTCGGCGCCCTGCGCGCTCGCCTGCCCGATTTGATGTCGCGCGACGAGCACCGCCTCCGGCGCCGGCTCGACGGTGCCCGGAAAGCGCGCAACGGCGAGAGCGCCGCCGCGCAGATCGAGGCCGACATCGAGGCCGCCGAACTGCGGGTCACCCGCCGTCGCGACGGCGTCCCGAAGATCTCCTATCCCGAAGAGCTGCCGGTCAGCCGGCGCAAGGACGAGATCGCCGCGGCCATCCGCGACCACCAGGTGGTGATCGTCGCGGGGGAGACCGGCTCCGGGAAGACCACCCAGCTGCCGAAGATCTGTCTCGAACTCGGCCGCGGCATCCGGGGCCAGATCGGGCACACCCAGCCGAGGCGGCTGGCCGCGCGCACGGTCGCCGACCGCATCGCCTCCGAGCTGAACACCGAACTCGGCGAGGCCGTCGGCTACAAGGTCCGGTTCACCGACCAGTCCGGCCAGGACACGCTGGTCAAACTGATGACCGACGGCATCCTGCTGGCCGAGATCCAGACCGACCGGATGCTCCGGCAGTACGACACGCTGATCATCGACGAGGCGCACGAGCGCAGCCTCAACATCGACTTCATCCTCGGCTACGTCAAACAGCTCCTGCCGCGCCGTCCCGACCTCAAGGTGATCATCACCTCGGCGACGATCGACCCGGAGCGGTTCTCCCAGCACTTCGGCGACGCGCCGATCGTCGAGGTCTCCGGCCGGACGTATCCGGTCGAGGTCCGCTACCGGCCGATCATCGACCCCGACGATCCGGACGCCGACACCGACCGCGACCAGACCCAGGCCATCTGCGACGCCGTCGACGAACTCCAGCACGAGGGACCGGGCGACGTCCTGGTGTTCCTCTCCGGCGAGCGGGAGATCCGCGACGCCGCGGACGCCTTGTCCAAACAGGACCTCAAGAACACCGAGATCCTCCCGCTGTACGCGCGGCTTTCGTCGTCGGATCAGCATCGGGTGTTCCAACGGCACACCGGCCGCCGCGTCGTGCTCGCCACCAACGTCGCCGAGACGTCGCTGACCGTGCCGGGCATCAAGTACGTCGTGGACCCCGGCACCGCCCGGATCTCGCGCTACAGCCACCGCACCAAGGTGCAGCGGCTGCCGATCGAGCCGGTGTCGCAGGCCTCGGCGAACCAGCGCAAGGGCCGCTGCGGCCGGACGTCGGACGGGATCTGCATCCGCCTGTACTCCGAGGACGACTTCGACGCCCGGCCCGAGTTCACCGATCCGGAGATCCTGCGGACCAACCTGGCGTCGGTCATCCTGCAGATGACCTCGCTCGGCCTCGGCGACATCGCGGCGTTCCCGTTCGTGGAACCGCCGGACCGCCGTCAGGTCACCGACGGCGTCCAGTTGCTGCAGGAACTCGGCGCCTTCGAGATGTCGGACGGCAAGAAGCTCACCGAAACCGGCCGCAAGCTCGCGCAGCTCCCGGTCGACCCGCGGATGGCGCGGATGGTCCTGGAGGCCTCGCGCAACGGCTGTGTCCGCGAAGTGATGATCATCGCCGCCGCACTGTCCATTCAGGACCCGCGTGAGCGGCCCGCCGAGAAGCAGCAGGCGGCGGACGAGCAGCACGCGCGGTTCGCCGACAAGACGTCCGACTTCCTGGCGTACCTGAACCTGTGGGAGTACGTCAGCGAGCAGCAGAAGGCGTTGTCCTCCAACCAGTTCCGCCGCCTGTGCCGCAACGAGTACCTGAACCACCTGCGCATCCGCGAGTGGCAGGACATCTTCAGCCAGCTGCGTCAGCTGGCCAAACCGCTCGGCATCACCCTCGCCACCGTGACCACCGGCCCGGCCGATCCGCAACGTGTGCACACGTCGCTGATCGCCGGGCTGTTGTCCCATGTGGGGCTCAAGGATCCGGCCAAGGGCGACTACCTCGGCGCGCGCGGGGCACGGTTCTCGGTGTTCCCGGGTTCGGCGCTGTTCAAGAAGCAGCCGCGGTTCGTGATGTCGGCCGAACTGGTCGAGACCTCGCGCCTGTGGGGCCGGGTCAACGCGCGGATCGAGCCGGAATGGGTCGAGCCGCTCGCCGGTCACGTGGTGAAGCGGAACTACTCCGAGCCGCATTGGGAACGCAAGCAGGGCGCGGTGATGGCCCTGGAAAAGGTGACGCTGTACGGCGTCCCGCTGGTCGCCGACCGTCGCGTCAACTACGGCCGGATCGACCCGGAGACGAGCCGCGAGCTGTTCATCCGGCACGCGCTCGTCGAGGGCGACTGGGAGACCCGGCACCACTTCTTCCGTGAGAACCGCGCGCTGCTCGACGAGGTCGAGGACCTGGAGAACCGCGCTCGCCGCCGCGACATCCTGGTCGACGACGAGACGCTGTTCGAGTTCTACGACCAGCGTGTCCCGGCCGACATCGTCTCCGCGCGGCATTTCGACAGCTGGTGGAAGAAGGCGCGGCACACCGAGCCCGATCTGCTGAGCTTCGAGAAGACGATGCTCATCAACGAGACCGCGGGGGGCGTGCGCGAGGCCGACTACCCCGACTTCTGGACGCAGGGCAGCCAGACCTTCAGGCTCACGTACCAGTTCGAGCCGGGGGCGGACGCGGACGGCGTCACCGTGCACATCCCGCTGCCGGTGCTGAACCAGGTCACCGCGGACGGCTTCGACTGGCAGGTCCCCGGCCTGCGCGAAGAACTGATGACGCAGCTGATCAAGTCGCTGCCCAAGGCGATCCGGCGCAACTTCGTGCCGGCGCCCGATCACGCGAAGCTGGTGCTTTCGCGGGTCGGCCCGGCCGACGGGCCACTGCTGCACGCCGCCGCCGACGAGCTGGAGGCCCTGCGCGGGGTGGTGATCCCCGACGACGCCTGGCAGCTGTCGACGGTCCCCGAACATCTGAAGATGACCTTCCGCGTCGTCGACGTCCGCGGCAAGAAGGTGTCCGAGGGCAAGGACGTCGAGGCGCTCAAACGAGACTTGAGCGGCCAGGTGCGCGCGACGATCTCCAAGGCCGCCGACAGCATCGAGCGCCAGGGCCTGACGACACCCGCGTTCGGCGAGCTGCCGAAGGTGTTCGCGAGCAAGCAGCGCGGGCACGACGTCAAGGCGTATCCGGCGCTGGTCGACGAAGGCGGCACCGTGGCGGTGCGGCTGCTGGACACGCCGGGGCAGCAGGAAGCGTCGATGTGGGCGGGTACGCGGCGGATGCTGCGGCTGAACATCCCGTCGCCGATGAAGTTCATCACCCGCAACCTCGGCAACTCCTCGAAGCTCGTGCTGAACCGAAATCCGCACGGTTCGGTGGCGGCGCTGCTCGAAGACTGCGTCGACTGCGCCGTCGACAAACTCGTGGCGGACAACGGCGGACCGCGCTGGGACGAGGCCGGTTTCGCCGTCCTGCTGGAAAAGGTGCGCGCCGGGCTGAACGCCGGAGTGCTCGACGTGCTGACCAACGTCGAGAAGATCCTGCGCGCGGCGAACGACGTCGAGACGAGGCTGGCCGACACCCGCGGCCCGAAGGACTCGCTCGCGGACGTCCGGGCGCAGCTGGACGGGCTGGTGCACAAGGGCTTCGTCACCGAAACCGGGCAGGACAGGCTGAAGCACGTCGTCCGGTACCTGCGGGGGATCGAGCGGCGGCTGGAGAAGCTCCCGACCGAGCCGACCCGCGACATCCAGCGGACCGGCGACATCGCGTGGCTGCGCACCGAGTACAAGACGGCGCTGGACGCGCTGCCGCCGGGGACTTCGTCTCCCGCGCTACGAGAGATCCGGTGGATGATCGAGGAACTGCGGGTCAGCTTCTTCGCCCAGACTCTCGGCACCGCCCACCCCGTCTCGCTGAAGCGGGTCATCAAGGCCCTGGACGACGCCGTCTGATCACGCGAGTCCCGCCCCCAAACACGCGTGTGGCCCCTCTGATCACGCGAGTCGCCCCTCCCGTCACGCGTGTTCCCTGTTGCGGAGAGCGGGACTCGCGTGGCTGGAGGCGGAACTCACGTGCTTGAAAGGCGAACTCACGTGCTTGAAAGGCGAACTCACGTGCTTGAAAGGCGAACTCGCGTGATTGAACGGGCGACACGTGTGATTGAGGGGGAAACTCACTTCGCGTCGGCGTAGGTGTCCACGGCGGCGATGTGCAGCGGGAACCGGACCGGGCAAGCGGTCCCGAACAGCATCCGCGCCGCCTCGGCCATGCTGTCCACAATGGACTGCGAGACCTCGTCGGCGAACTCGGCGGGCGTGTGCACCAGGACCTCGTCGTGCTGGAAGAACACCAGATGCGCGGGGTCGGGAAGCTTGCCGCGCAGGGTCGCCAGCAGGACCGCGGTCATGTCCGCCGCGCTCGCCTGCACGACGAAGTTCCGGGTGAACCGGCCCCAGTTGCGGGACGCCTGGCGTGCCTTCACCTCGCCGGCCTCGTCCTCGGCGACACCGCCTGTCAGCGCGCGCCAGGCCTCCGACGGCGCGGGTGAGGTGCGGCCCAGTCGGGAGCGGACGCGTTCGCCGCGTTCCCCGGCCTGCGCGGCACGCTCCACATAGGACACCGCGTCCGGGAACCTGGTCCGCAGCAACGCCAACAGCGGCCCCGCCTCACCGGACGTGCCGCCGTACATCGCCGACAGCATCGCGATCTTCGCCCGGTCGCGGTCGTCACGGTCGTCCCAGGCGGGCACCGGAACGCGGCGCACTCCGGAGAACATCGCCTCGGCGAGGCTCGCGTACAGATCGGTGGACGCGGCGACGTCGGCCAGTTTGCGGTCCCCGGACAACGCCGTCAGCACCCGCGGCTCCAGCTGCGCGGCGTCGGCGACCACCAGTTTCCAGCCCGGATCGGCCCGGACGCAGGTCCGCAGCACCTTCGGGATCTGCAGCGCGCCCCCGCCCCGGCTCGCCCAGCGTCCCGAAACGACCCCGCCGACGATGTAGTGCGGGCGGAACCGGCCGTCGTGCACCCACTCGTCGAGCCAGGTCCAGCCATTGGCCGAATGCAGCCGCGCGAGCTCCTTGTACTCCAGCAGCGGCGGGACCGCGGGGTGGTCGATGTCGCGCAGCAGGTACTTCCTGGCCGACGTGACCTCGATGCCCTCCCGCCCGAACGCCCGGACGACGCTGGCCGGGGCGTCCGGGTTGACCGGGCGCCCGCCGAACGCGTCGCTGATCTTCGCCGCCAGTTCCACCAGTTTCTTCGGCCGGTGCCCGGCCGGGACGCGCGGCCCGAGCTGGTCGGCGAGCAGCGCGAGGTGCAGATCGGCCCGCCACGGCAGCCCGTCGGCCGACATCTCCGCGGCGGCCAGCGCGCTCGCCGACTCCGCCGCGAAGAGCAGCCGAAGCCGCTCCGGATGCTCGGTGACAGCGACCCGCTTCTCCTGCTCGGCCAGCACCCGGCGGGCGGCCTCGATCATGGTGACGCCGTCGGGCAGCCGGGGGCCGCGCGTCTCGAACAGCGTCGGCTGGTCGTCCTCGGCCCACAGTGGAGGCTCGTCGGCGGGCGCCTCCTGCCCGTTCGCCCTGGCCAGCGCGGCACGCAGGCTCCGCGACTCCTGCGGGCGGCCCTCGTGGGCCAGCAGCAGTCCCTCGGTCAGCGTCAGGTCGTGACACCGCCGCACCCGGACGCCTGCCTTGATCAACGCCGGGTACGCGCGTTCGACCGACGCGAACACCCAGCGAGGTGAGTGCTCCGCCTCCAGACCCCGTACCTCGCTCACGAACTCCGCGAGCTTCAGGCCCTGACGCAGCGGCTGCCCGGAAATCGAGATCGCGAAGCCGCCCTCTTCCTCTTGACCTGCGATCGCCTGCACACTCACATTGTGGTGGTTCCCACCGACATTTCTGTCACCAGACGGTTAGTGCGCCTGCGCTATCGGTCGGCTACTGTCGAGTAGCAACCCATACCGCCGGTACGCGAACACCGTCGGCCATGGTGTCTCGCCGCAGCAGCAACGGAGGTGCCCGGATGAGAAACCCCACCGGCCTCGCCACCCTGGTGGCGGGCAAGGTGACCGAGACCGTGCGGAGTATCGACGTGATGCGCCAGGCGGGCCTGCTCCCGATCCCGCGGGTCGACGAGGGCCTGCGTTCGCTGGTCATGGTGCGGAAGTGGGGTCCGTTCGCCGGGGCGAACATGATCGCGGCCCGCCGGGACCCGACCGCGACGGGCATCATCGACGAGCTCGGCCCGTTGACCTTCAAACAGCTCGACACCCAGTCGAACGCGCTGGCCAGGGCCTGGGCCGAACGCGGACTCGGCCCGGGTTCGGTGATCGCCGCGCTGTGCCGCGACCACCGCGGTCTCGTGCTGACGATGCTCGCCTCCGGCAAGCTGGGCGCGAAGCTGCTGCTGATGAACACCGGGTTCGCCAAACCGCAGCTCGCGGACGTCGCGAAGCGCGAAGGTGTCACGGCGCTCGTGTACGACCAGGAGTTCACCGACCTGCTGGACGCGGTCGAAGGCGAGGTCGACCACTACCTCGCGTGGGTCGATTCGGACACCGCGCGCTCGCGGGACATCCAGGTCGTCACCGAGTTGGTGGCCAGCACCGACGACCGAGCGTGGCCCGCGCCCGCCAAACCGGGCGGGTTCATCCTGCTGACCAGCGGCACCACCGGGACGCCGAAGGGCGCGCCGCGGCCGCACACCTCCGCGCTCGCGTCCGCCCAGTTCCTCGACCGCATCCCGCTGCGGACCGGCGAGGCGACCTACATGGGCGCGCCGCTGTTCCACGGCACCGGGCTTTCGCAGTTCATCCTGTCCTTCGCGCTCGGCTCGAAGGTCGTCATGCGGCGCAAGTTCGTGCCGGAAGAGACGCTGCGCGGGGTCGCGGAGAGCCGGTGCACCACGCTGGTCCTCGTCCCGACGATGCTCCAGCGGATCGTCGACCTTCCCGAGGAGATCCGGGCCAAGTACGACACCTCGAGCCTGCGGATCATCTTCGTCGCCGGCTCCGCCCTGTCCCCGGACCTCGGGAACCGCGCGACCGCCGCGTTCGGCGACGTCGTGCACAACCTCTACGGCTCGACCGAGGTCGCGGTCGCGACCGTCGCGACCCCCGAGGACTGGCGCAAGGCGCCGGGCACGGTCGGCCGCGCGCCGGTGGGCTGCAAGGTCGCGCTGTACGACGAGAAGGGCGGGAAGATCACCGAGCCGCACGTCACCGGCCGGGTGTTCGTCGGCAGCGGGCTGAGCTTCCAGGGCTACACCGATGGCCGGAACAAGGAGATCATCGACGGGCTCCTCTCCAGTGGCGACGTCGGCCACTTCGACGAGGACGGCCTGCTGTTCATCGACGGCCGCGACGACGAGATGATCGTCTCCGGCGGCGAGAACGTCTTCCCGATCGAGGTGGAGAACCTCCTGGTCGAACGCGAGGACGTACTCGAGGCGGCCGTCATCGGCGTCGAGGATCCCGAGTTCGGGCAGCGGCTGAAGGCGTTCGTGGTGCGGGCCGACAAGTCGGAGCTGGACGTCGACGGCGTGCGCGAGTACGTCAAGGCCAACCTCGCCCGCTACAAGGTGCCGCGCGACGTGGAGTTCCTCGACGAGCTACCGCGCAACGCGACAGGGAAGGTGCTGCGCAACAAGCTGCACTAGTACTCCCAGTCGATGCCGAACACGCCGGGGCCGAAGTCGAGCGCCACGGCGTGGACGCCGTTGTTCTGATCGAGCTTCAAGTCCCGGCGATCCAGCGGCGATGTCCCCTGCCTGGAGTACTGCCAGCACTTCGCCGGGACGGTGTCCGGGTCGAACCGGATCTCCAGCAGGTACTCGCGCACGGGGCGCCGGAACTCGCGGTAATGCGTGTTGCGGCACTCCGGGTACGGCGGCCCGGGGTTGGTCAGGGAGTACTCGATCAGGTGGGTCTCGCCGCGGTCGATGGGCCGGTCGAAGAGCAGTTCGGCCACCGTCAGCCCGTGTTCGTCGTCGACCTCGGCGCGGCCGACGTGACAGTTGCGCAGCGTGTTCAGCACCGGCGGACCGGCCTCCGGGTCGCCTTGGGCGTAGACCAGCAGCCAGCGGTCCTGGCCGTCCGCGCCCGCCTGGAACACCGCCCGCGCGGTCACCGCGCGTTGCCCGCCGTCCTCGGCGATCTCGCACAGGTCGTGCAGGCCGACCAGCTTCAGCTGATGGTGCTGTTCGAGCGCGTTGGGCGCGCCGACCTTCTCCAGCAGCGCCTGCAGCGCTTCGAGCGGGAAGGTCAGCGGCTGCTCGGTCGTCGCCCGGCTCCGGCGTGACGACGCCCCGCGCGGCCGCGGCGGCGGCAGCAGGCTGAGCAGGGAACCGGCGGGGATCGCCAGGACCTCCTCCAGGACCCTGACAGCGGAGAGTGAACTCTGCCGCTCCGGCTGGCGTTTCCCGGACTGCCAGTAACTCAATGCGGTGACGCTCACCGACGCACCGCGAGCCAGGAGTCGCGCCTGGATACGGTCGAGACTCAGCCCGCTGGTGGCGATGGCCGAGCGCAACGCCGTGGCGAAAGCGGTACGCGGCTGGTCTTCATCGTCCGTGGTCACCCGGTCCGCCGCGCTCCCCGCCACCATATGCCGCCCGACCGCCCCCGCCTGCTGTTTCGTGCCATCGTCGGAGTTGATAACAACACGAATAACTTTATCAGTCAGGGGTAACACTCCAGGGGCCCCTTCTGCCAGGCGAAAACCCCTTTCCGGACGAGCGTCACTACTCCTTTTGGCCTAGTACTGGTAACTGTGAATCATTGCCCGGCACCTTGCGCACCGGTTTGCATGGCCTCAGCAACGATCATCCTCCCGGGTGATCCGCACGGCGCGGCAGGAAGGGAACCAGTGAGCAAGTCCCGGAAGAACCTGAAGTCCCGAAAGACCCGTAACGGCCTCGTGGCGGGTGTCGCCATCGCCGGTGTGACAGCGGCTGTCGCCACGTTCGGCGCGGGTGCGGCCAACGCCGACCAGCAGGGCGAGATCCGCGGCGCCGGCGCGGCCAACGCGGTCGGTGGCAGCTACATCGTCGTCCTCAAGCCGACCGCGGTCGGCCAGGGCGTGGCCGCGGCGAACGAGATCACCGCGAACGTCGCTTCCAAGGCGCAGGGCCTCACCGGTCAGTACGGCACCACGCTGTCCCGCACGTTCGGCTCGGCGCTGAACGGCTTCTCGATCAAGGCCGACGAGGCCGCCGCGAAGCGTCTCGCGGCCGACCCGCAGGTCGCGTACGTCGTCCAGAACAAGACGTTCAAGATCAGCGAGACCCAGGACAACCCGCCGTCGTGGGGCCTGGACCGCGTCGACCAGGCAGACCTGCCGCTCGACCAGAAGTACACCTACCCGACGAAGGCCGACAACGTCACCGCGTACGTCATCGACACCGGTGTCCGCGGTTCGCACAAGGACTTCGGTGACCGCGCGACCGGCGGCAAGGACTTCATCGACAACGACGACACCCCCCAGGACGAGCACGGCCACGGCACGCACGTCGCCGGCACCATCGGCGGCACGGAACACGGCCTGGCCAAGGGCGTCAAGATCGTCGGCGTCCGCGTGCTGGACGCCAACGGCAGCGGCACCACCGAGGGTGTCGTCGCCGGTGTCGACTGGGTCGCGGCGAACGCCAAGGGCCCGTCGGTCGCCAACATGAGCCTGGGCGGCGGCGCGGACGACGCCTTGGACGAGGCGGTCAGGGGAGCCATCGGCAAGGGCGTGACCTTCGCGCTCGCGGCGGGCAACGAGTCCGCCGACGCCGGCACCACTTCCCCGGCCCGCGTCAAGGAGGCCATCACGGTGGCCGCCAGCGACAAGACCGACAAGCAGGCCAGCTTCTCGAACTACGGTTCGGTCGTGGACCTGTACGCCCCGGGTGTCGACATCACGTCGTCGTGGGGCACCGGTGACGACGCCACGAACACCATCAGCGGCACCTCGATGGCTTCGCCGCACGTCGCCGGCGCTGCCGCGCTGTACCTCTCGGCGCACCCGGACGCCACTCCGGCCCAGGTCTCCGAAGGCCTGGTCGCCGCGGCTGCCGACGGCAAGATCAGCAACCCGACCGGGGGCACCGCGAACAAGCTGCTCCAGGTGAAGTAAAGCTCTATCGGACAGGCTGCCCCCGGCGAACTCCAGGCGCCGGGGGCAGCCATCTGTCCGAAGGGCGCCGGACTTGTTACCAACGGGTAAGCTCCAGCCATGGTCCTGCGGAAGAACATCCTGATCACCGGGGCGAGCTCCGGACTCGGCGAGGGAATGGCCAGGCAGTACGCCGCCAGAGGCCGCAATCTGGCGTTGGCCGCCCGCCGCCTCGACCGGCTCGACGTCCTCGCCGCGGAGCTCAAGAAGGCGTACCCCGGCATCACCGTCGTCACCCGGAAGCTGGACGTGAACGACCACGACCAGGTCTTCACCGTCTTCGAGGAATTCCGTGAAGAGCTCGGCTCCCTCGACCGCGTGATCGTGAACGCGGGTCTCGGCAAGGGGCAGCCGATCGGCTCCGGCCGGTTCGACGCCAACCGCCAGACCCTGCAGACGAACTTCCTCGCCGCGGCCGCCCAGATCGAGGCCGCTGTCGGCATCTTCCGCAAGCAGAAGGAAGGCCACCTCGTCGTGGTTTCCTCCTTCTCCGCCCTTCGTGCCTTCCCCGGCAACCTGACCGCGTACGCCGCTTCGAAGGCGGGCGTCTCGGCGCTGACCGAGGGCACCCGCATCGAGCTGATGAAGACGCCGATCAAGGTCACCCAGCTGCTGCCCGGGTTCATCGAGTCGGAGATGAACGTGGACATCTCCAAGATCCCGCTCGCGACCAAGGCGGAGGCGGGCGCGCAGGCGCTGGTCAAGGCGATCGAACCCGAGAAACCGAAGGCGTTCGTGCCGTCGTGGCCGTGGAGCGTGCTGGCGAAGGTGTTCCGGTTCGTCCCGGTGTCGGTGCTGAAGAAGTTCGCATGACCCTGGCCGCGGACAAGACCGTCGAGGTGCGCGGTGAGGACGCGTTCGACCCCGCCGCGGTGCACGCCTGGCTGGCCGGACGGGTGCCCGGGCTCGGCGGATCGCCGCCCGAGGTCCGTCAGTTCCCGGGCGGTGCCTCGAATCTCACGTACCTGCTGACCTATCCGGACCGGCAGCTGATCCTGCGCCGTCCGCCGCTGGGGCACAAGGCCGCGTCCGCGCACGACATGCGCCGCGAGTTCCGGGTCCAGCAGGCGCTGCGGCCGGTCTTCCCTTATGTGCCCGAGGTTCTCGCCTTCTGCGACGACGAAGCCGTGCTCGGCGGCGACTTCTACGTGATGGAACGCCTCGAAGGCCTGATCCTGCGCGGAGATCTGCCCGCGGGTCTCGAACTGCCGCCGGAAGGCGCGCGCGAGCTGTGCGGCAAGGTCGTCGACAGGCTGGTGGAGCTGCACGCCGTCGACGTCGAAGCCGCCGGGCTGGCCGACCTCGGCAAGGGCGCCGGATACGTCGAGCGCCAGGTGCGCGGCTGGTCGGAACGGTTCCTCAAGGCGCGCACGGAGAACGTCCCGGACTGCGCCGAAGTGATGGCGTGGCTGAAGGAGAATCAGCCGTCCGAGGTGAAGATCTGCCTGATCCACAACGACTACCGGCTCGACAACCTGGTGCTCGACGACGATCTCGACATCGTCGGCGTCCTCGACTGGGAGATGGCGACCCTCGGCGATCCGCTGATGGAACTGGGCAGCACCCTGGCGTACTGGGTGCAGGACGACGATGACGACGTCATGAAGCTCAGCCGCCGTCAGCCGACGCACGTGGCGGGGATGTACACGCGCGAGGAGTTCGTCCGGCGGTACGCGGAGCGATCCGGCCTCGAAGTCGGCGACTGGACGTTCTACGAGGTGTACGGCCTGTTCCGGCTCGCGGTGGTGATCCAGCAGATCTACTACCGGTTCCACGAAGGACAGACGGCCAACCCGGCGCTGAAGGATCTCTGGCGGTTCGTCGGCTATCTCGACGGGCGCTGCCGCCGGATCATCGCGGAAGGACACGCGTAGATGGGCGCGATCTACCTGGTCCGGCACGGGCAGGCGTCGTTCGGCGCGGAGAACTACGACCAGCTCTCGCCGCGTGGCTTCGAACAGTCCACTGTGGTCGGTGAGGAACTACTGCGGCGCGGTGTCGAGTTCACTCAAGCGCGGTCGGGTTCCCTGGCCCGCCAACGGGACACGGCCGCGACGGCGTTGAAGGTGCTCGGCTCCGGGATCGCCGTCGTCGAGGACGAACGCTGGAACGAGTACGACCACGTCGATATCGCGAAGTACCATGCCGCCGGTGTCCAGCAGACCGACTCGCGGGCGTATCAGGCCGCGTTGGACGGTGCGCTGAGCGCCTGGGTCGCGGCGGGAGCTTCCGGTTCGTGCGCCGAGACCTGGCCTCAGTTCTTGGAGCGGGTCAAGGGCGCGCTGGCGGATGTCGTGGCGTCGCTGGGCAAGGGCGAGCACGCCGTCGTGTTCAGCTCCGGTGGCGTGATCGCGACGGTCTGTGGCGCGCTCATGGGCACGCCCGAGGCGGGCCTGCTGAAACTGAACCGGGTCACCGTCAACGCGGGCATCACCAAGCTGGTGTCCGGCCGCGGCGGGGTGACCCTGTTGTCGTTCAACGAACACCCGCATTTCGAGGCGGAAGCCGCAAAACTGCTCACCTATCGCTAGGAGACACACGATGGCTTTCGGCGAGGTCAAGGTCATCCCGGTCAACGGGCACGGCCCCGAGGACGTCGTGGTCGACGACCAGGGGCGGATCTACACCGGCGTCGACGACGGGCGGATCCTGCGCGTCGAGCCGGACGGCAAGCGGATCGACGTCCTCGGCGACACCGGCGGCCGCCCGCTGGGGCTGGAGTTCTTCGGCGACGACCTCCTGATCTGCGACGCCAAGGCCGGGCTGCTCACCATGCCGCTGGCCGGTGGCGCCATCACCACGTTGGCGACGTCGGCGGTGGGGCTGGACTTCGTGTTCTGCAACAACGCCGCCGTGGCCGCCGACGGAACCGTGTACTTCACCGACTCGTCGCGGCGCTTCGGCATCGAGAAGTGGCGCGACGACCTGATCGAGCAGACCGGCGGCGGCAGGCTGCTGCGCCGGACACCCGACGGCAAGATCGAGCAGCTCGCCGACGGTTTCCAGTTCGCCAACGGCGTCGCGCTGCCGCCCGACGAGTCCTATGTCGCCGTCGCCGAGACCGGTGCCTACCGGGTCGCGCGCGTGTGGCTCACGGGCGACAAGGCGGGCACGCGGGACTACCTCGTCGACGACCTGTGGGGCTACCCCGACAACATCTCGACCGGCAGCGACGGGCTGATCTGGATCACCGTCGCGAGCCCGAAGGTGCCCGCGCTTTCCTTGATCCAGAAGCTTCCCGCGCCGTTGCGGGCCGGTGTCCGCGCGCTGCCGACGGCCCTGCAGCCCGCGCCCGCGCGGGAGTGCGGGGTGCGCGGGGTGACTCCGGACGGGAAGCAGGTCCACGAACTGCGCGGGGAGATCGACGGGTTCCACGTGCTCGTCGGGGTCCGCGAACGGGCCGGGAAGCTGTACTTCGGCTCCCTGGAGGACAACGCGATCGCCGTCACGTCAGTCTAGGCAGAATTCGTTGCCCTCCGGGTCGTTCATCACGATGAAGCCGAGGCTCAACGGCTGCTCGGGCTCGAAGCGCTGAATTCGCTTCGCGCCGAGGGCGACGAGCCTGTCGCACTCGGCTTCGAGCGCCGCCATGCGTTCGTCCCCCTGGAGCCCGGGCGCGGCGCGGATGTCGAGGTGGACGCGGTTCTTGGCGATCTTGTCCTCCGGGACCTGCTGGAAGAAGATCCTCGGCCCCTCACCGGCGGGATCCTTGAGGGCCGAGCGGCTGTTGCGTTGCTCCACGGGCACGCCGACGCGTTCAAGGAACTCGTCCCACGCGTCCAGCGGATCGGTGCCCTCGGGCACCTCGACCCCGGGCGGGCCGGGGTGGACGTAGCCCAGGGCGTCGCGCCAGAAGGTCGACAGGGCTTTCGGGTCGAGGGCGTCGAAGCTGACCTGGATTTCGCGGCTCTTGCGGTTCATGGGACTACCCTGACATGCCTAGCGGACAGGATCGGTCCGCTATCTCCGATACGGTGGGTGACATGGAGGACGAGCGGGGGACGACCGAGCGGGTGCTGACCCTGCTCGGACTGCTGCAGCAGCGCACGGTGTGGACCGGTCCGGAACTGGGCGCGCGGCTCGGTGTCACCCCGCGCACGATCCGGCGGGACGTCGAGCGGCTGCGCGCGCTCGGCTATCCGGTGCAGGCCAGCAACGGTGTCGGTGGTGGCTATCAGCTCGGCCCCGGCCACGACATGCCGCCGCTGTTGCTCGACGACGAGGAGGCGATCGCCACCGCGGTCTCGCTGCTCGCCGGCGCGGGCAGCGGTGACGCCACGCTCCGGGCGCTGACGAAACTCGACCGCGTGCTGCCGACCAGGCTGCGGCACGAGGTGCGCGCCCTGTCCGGCTCGGTGGTCTCCTTCGACGGAAGCCGCGCGCCGATCGACCCCGACGTGCTGATGACGCTGGCCCGCGCGTGCCGCGACGAGGTCGAGGCGGGTTTCGGGTACCAGTCCTCCTCTGGCGTCGCTACTCGGCGGGTGGAGCCGTACCGCTTGGTGGCTTCCGGTCCGCGTTGGTATTTATTGGCTTTCGACCTGGACCGTGACGACTGGCGCACCTTCCGCGTCGACAAGATGACCGAGGTTTCCGCGCGGTCGTGGCGTTTCCGTCCGCGTCCGGCGCCTGATGCGGCGGCTTATGTACAGGAGAACGTGGCGAGCCGGGTGTATCGGCACCAGGCGCGATTCCTGGTGCACGCGCCTGCTTCGGTTGTGCGGGCGCAGATTCCGGCGTCGGCGGCGGTGGTTCGCTCGCGTGGACGTTCGCGGTGCGAGGTTTTGAGCGGAGCAGGGGAGCTGGATTTCCTGCTGATGCATGTGGTGTTGCTGGGGCATTCCTTCGAGGTGATCGAGCCGGTGGAGCTGGGGGAGCGGTGCCGGGTCCTGGCCGAACGGCTGCTGGGGGCGGCGGTTTCGGGGTCGTGAGTGATTCGCATTTAGTCGGCTGAGTGCGATGGGCGATGTGCGCGTCGGTTGGGTCTCGTGAGTGGTAAGGACGGCTTCGGTTCTAACCGTCTTTACCACTCACGAGGCACTTGGCGCTGAGTTTCGGTAATCTTGGCGAGCGGTTTGTTGTCGCGCCGGGTAGTGGTTTCACTCTGGGGAAATCACTCTATAGGTGTCGATACTCCGTTTCATTGTCACTTAAAATTACGAACACATGTTCGACTGGATTGGCGTATTATGGAGTTGTGTCCGAGACTGTTCTTCCCGAGTTGCCGCAGGAGTTGTGGCGCGCCGGCAAGCTGGAGCTTGCGCATGGCGTGCGGCAGTTCCTGCAGGTGATGCGGGTCGCGTCCGCCGGGCTGGGGCAGTACTTGGCGGAGGTCGAGTCCCGGGGCGTCAAAGACTTGTTCGGGTACGGCTCCACGGTGTCGTGGTTTGCCGATGTGGCGGGGCTTTCCTGGGGTGAGGCACGGCCGACGGTGAATCAGGCGATCGCGTTGAACCCGACTCGTGCTCTGGACGGCACGGAGGTTCCGGCGTTGGCGCCCGCGACGGGTGCCCTCGCCGCGGAAGGGATGATCGGGGCTGAGCGCATCGCCCAGATCTTGGAGATCCTGGGACGGATCCCGCCCGATACGTCTGTGGAGGATCGGGAGAGTGCGGAGAAGATCCTGGCCGATCTGGCCCGTGGTGCGGGGCCGCGGCAGGTGGCGGATGCCGAGCAGCGGATCATGGGCTGGCTCGACCCCGACGGGAACGAACCGAAAGACCCTGAGCCGAAGCAGCCTCGCCGCGAGGTCACCCTGGAGCGCCGTAAGGACGGGTTCTGGAAACTGAACGGCCTCCTCGACGACGAGACAGGTGCCCGGACTGCCGCCGCGCTGGAGGCGTATGCGAAGCCGCGTCCGGTGGATGAGTTCGGGCAGGTGGATCCGCGGTCCAAGGCTGAGCGTCAGGGTGATGCGTGGGCCGAGCTGCTCGATCTGGCGATCGCGTGCCCGGACCAGCCCGGCACCAGCGGCTACCGGACCCTGGTGCATGTCACCATCGGCCTGGACGAGCTGAAGTCCGGGATCGGGAAAGCCTGCCTCGATTTCGTCGGGACGATGACGGCTCGTGAGGCACGGATGGCCGCCTGCGACTGCCTCATGCTCCCCGTCGTCCTCAACGCCGCCGGAGAACCCCTCGACGTAGGACGCCTACGACGCTTCGTCACCCCAGGACAACGCCGGGCGTTGAACATCCGGGATCGGGGTTGCGCGTTTCCTGGGGTGCGCCACGAGGCGCGATTAACCAGTGTGGAGGTGAGAGACCTGCACCATTGTTATGTCGCAGCATAATAGTGTGAGCTGAGGGCAGCCTGATCCGGGAGACGCCGGGGAGGGCGGTAAGCAGCCCTGACAAAGCCGGGACGGGTCAGCACTGTCGAATGGCTTGGGTCCGGCAAGCGACGCGGAAAGGCATACGAGAGAAACCACTGTTGTAACGCTCCTCAAGAAGCGCGCCGACTCAAACTCGACGGATATGGGTCGGATCGCGGCGCGGACTCGCCTCTCATGTCGGGCGGGTCACTCCTGATTCCTGGTGCTGGGATGGATAGGGAGGCCAGGGTGAAAGTCTGCGGCGTAACCGTGGCGAAGTCGCAGGGGTAAAGGTGGGTGCCTCCTCCGTGGAATGGTTGGTCGTGAACGTGGGAACCATGTCCTATCGCCCGATCCTTATTCACGGCCAGTGAATGAGAGGGCAGGCCCGTCGTCGGCTGAGGGTAGGGCGTGGGGCGGAGCCGTCGTAGTACTCCGAGTCAGGGAAAGCCTGTCACATGGGGAAGGACGGCAGCGAAGTACGAGCAGGAAGGAACTGCGAGGGTATGGAGACACCGGTGAATTCCGGTGAGTCGTGGCCGGACTTCGACGAAGCCTGGGCGCGAGTACGACGGATGCAGGCCAAACTGCACTTGTGGGCGACCCGGGATCCGGGTCGCGTGTTCAACGATCTGTACAACCTTGTGCATGAACCGGCGTTTCTGGTGCACGCCTGGGAACGGGTCCGGGGAAATAAAGGCGGCCGCAGTGCGGGAGTCGACGGGATCTCCCCGATCGATCTCCCGCGAGATGGCGTCAATTTCCTCGCGGCACTGCGTCTGGAACTGAAAGACCGGACGTTCCGCCCCAGCCCGGTGCGGGAACGGCTGATCCCGAAGCCGGGCACCACGCGCAAACGTCGGCTGGGTATTCCGACAGCAGCGGACCGCGTCGTGCAAGTGGCGCTGAAGTTGGTGTTGGAGCCGATCTTCGAGGCGGATTTTCAGCCCGTCAGCCACGGGTTCCGACCTAAACATCGGGCACAGGACGCAATCGCCGAGGTTCACCACTTCACCACCCAGCGTTACGTGTGGGTGTTCGAGGCGGATATCGAGGCATGCTTTGACAACATCGACCACGTGGCCCTGATGGACCGGGTGCGTCGCCGCGTCAAGGACAAACGCGTCCTGAGTCTGATCAAAGCTTTCCTCAAAGCAGGGATCCTGTCCGAGGACGGCATGGATCGAGACACCCACACGGGAACACCGCAAGGCGGGATCCTGTCCCCGTTGCTGGCGAACATCGCATTATCGATATTGGACGACCACTTCCAGAAGAAGTGGGATACGTTCGGTCTCGGTGTCGATGAGAAAGGTGCCGCGCAACGCCGGAAAAGATTCCGCGACAGGGGTGGAGCGACCTGTAAACTCGTTCGCTATGCGGATGATTGTGTGCCACGAACACGACCGGAGGTTGCGATGTAGAAGGTCGCGCTGATGGTTGTGGTGCTGCACTGGTGATGGAGGTGGGCCCTCTGGGATCGCTCTGCAGG
>NZ_JBHRWK010000066.1:0-5408 GCF_042647925.1 Amycolatopsis speibonae | reverse complement strand
GATCCACCGGACGAAAACCCATAGCCACACCAGGATTCTCCCAGCATCACCAGCCCACACCAAAATCATCACCAGCAGGTCGCCCCAAAACGCAACAGCCTCTGACGGTAGCGAAGGGGCCCTTCACTACCGTCAGGATCGCCACGCTGGCCCCAGGCGCACCAGCAGTCACAGCGGCTGCGCGTGAAGGCCCCCTTCCCTCGGCTCAGCCGAGGAAACTCGACCTTCACACCCTCCCCAAGCGACCGAAGCGGCGGTGAAGCATCGGTCCGGTGGGTCGCCAACTTTGGTGACACCGTTTTAAAACAGTGTTATCGTTGCCTTCGTCCCCACCACCGAAGGGAAACACCATGGAAGGCCCGATCAGGCTCTTCACCGTCATCGCGCTCGTTTCGCTGCCGACTGTGATGTACGGCGGCTACGCGCTGATGGGTGTCCTGCGCGACAAGAAGCTGACCGAACACCAGCGCGGGATGTTCCGCGCCGGTCACGCCCACGCCGGCGTCCTGCTGGTCCTGGCGCTGGTCGCGCTGCGGATCCTCGGGCAGACCGAGCTCCCGGACACCGCTTTGTGGATCGTCTGCTTCCTGCTGCTGTTCGGCGTACTCGCCCAGTCCGGCGGCTTCTTCCTGCACCTGCTACCCGGCAAGGGCAAGCTCGGCGGCCGCGTCACCAGCGCCGGCGCCGTCCTGCTCGGAGCGGCGATCCTGACCACCGCGTACGGCGTGGCCTTCCCCTGACAAAAGCACTGGCGACCGCTCGTTAAGCTTGCTGACGTGCCTGAATACCTGCCGACAGCCCCCGCGAAGGGGACCCGCGACTTCCTGCCCGCCGAGATGTCCGTCCGGACGCAGGTGTTCGGCCATCTCTACGACGTGCTCGAACTGCGGGGCTTCCTCCGCTACGACGGGCCGATCCTCGAACCCGCCGAGATCTACGAGCGGAAGTCGGGGCAGGAGATCGCGGACCAGCAGCTGTACACGCTGACCACCAAGGGCGGCGAGCGGCTGGCGCTGCGCCCGGAGATGACGCCGTCGGTCGCGCGGATGATCGCGGGCAACGCGAAGTCGCTGCAGTTCCCGGTGCGCTGGTACAGCCACCCGAACTGCCACCGCTACGAGCGGCCGCAGCGCGGCCGGGTCCGCGAGCACTGGCAGATCAACGCGGACATCTTCGGTTCGGACAGCGCGAACTGCGAGATCGAGATCTTCGAGCTCGTCCACGACATGATGAGCGCGCTCGGCGCGACCCCGGACATGTTCCAGGTGCGGGCCAACGACCGGAACCTGCTCTCGTCGGCGCTCACCGACATCGTCGGCGTGACGGCGGAGCAGTTGCCGCAGGTGTTCACCCTGGTGGACCGCTGGGAGAAGTCGGACCGCACGAAGCTGAGCGACACCGCGACCGAGATCGGCCTGACCGAGAAGCAGTTCGAGAAGCTGGCCGAGATCCTGTCGTCCGGCGCCGCGCTGCTCGACGAGCTGCCCGAGCAGGTCAAGGAGAACTCGAACCTGGTGAAGGTGCTGAACAGCGGCGCCGCGAACCTGATCACGTTCGACCCGATGATCGTGCGCGGGCTCGCGTACTACACGTCGACCGTGTTCGAGGTCTTCGACACCTCGCCGGAGAACCGGCGGGCGCTGTTCGGCGGCGGCCGGTACAGCGACCTGGCGTCGTTGTTCACGTCGCAGCAGATCCCCGGGATCGGCTTCGGCATGGGCGACGTCACGCTGATCGACTTCCTCGACACCCACGGCCTGACACCGAAGCCGCGCAGTGAGACCGATGTCGTGGTGATCCCGGTGGTCGAGGAGCTCACCGACGCCGCGCGCGAGGTCGCGGGACGGCTCCGCAAGGCCGGTCTGCGCACGTCCACGCCCGTCGAACTCCGCAAGCTGGGCAAGGAACTCACCCGGGCCGACAAGGCCGGGGCGCGGGCCGTGGTGATCGTCGGCCAGGAGGACTGGGACGCCGGGAACGTGACGGTCCGCAGCCTCGAAAGCCGTGAGCAGCAGACCGTCGCCGTCGACGCCGTGGTCTCGACGGTCAATTCCCTTCTCTGACAAGGAAAAACCGGCGCCAAGTCTTGGCGCCGGTTTTTCCCTGTCTCTCAGCGCGACAGCGTCTTCATGGACGCTTCGGGGTACCGCTCGCCCGCGACCGCGTCGGCCGGGACCGCGGCCTCGATCGCGGCCACGTCCTCGGCGGCCAGCTTCAGGCCGACGGACGCGACGTTCTCTTCGAGGTACTTGCGCCGCTTGGTGCCCGGGATCGGCACGACGTCGTCGCCCTGGGCCTGCACCCAGGCGAGCGCGAGCTGCCCCGCGGTGACACCCTTCTGCTCGGCCAGCGCACGCAGCGCCTCGACGATCTCCAGGTTCCGTTCCAGGTTGCCGTCGGCGAACCGCGGCTGGAGCGTCTGCCGGAAGTCGCCGTCCGCGAAGTCCTCTTTGGACTTGAAGCGACCGGTGAGGAAACCGCGGCCCAGCGGGGAATACGGCACCAGCCCGATACCGAGCTCACGGCAGGTCGGGACGACCTCGTTCTCGATGTCGCGCGACCACAGCGACCATTCGGTCTGCACCGCCGTCACCGGATGCACGGCGTGCGCCCGACGGATCGTCTCCGGACCGGCCTCGGACAAGCCGATGTGCCGGATCTTGCCCTGCTCGACCAGTGAGGACAGCGCGCCCGCGGTCTCCTCGATCGGTACGTTCGGGTCGACCCGGTGCTGGTAGTAGAGGTCGATGTGATCGACGTTCAGCCGGCGCAGCGACGCCTCGACCTGTTGCCGCACATAGAATTCGTCGCCGCGGATCCCGCGCGTCGAAGGGTCGGCCTCGTCACGCACGATGCCGAACTTGGTCGCCAGGACGACCTTGTCCCGCTTGCCGGACAGGGCGCGGCCGACCAGTTCCTCGTTGCGGCCGAAGCCGTACATGTCGGCGGTGTCGATCAAGGTCACGCCGAGGTCGAGCGCGCGGTGGATCGTCGCGATCGATTCGGTGTCGTCACCTTGGCCGTAGAACTCGCTCATGCCCATGCAGCCGAGCCCTTGCGCGCCGACTTCCAGCGTGCCGAGCCTGCGTGCGGGCAGGGTGGAACCCGTCATGATTTCTCTCGCAATTCTCTGGTTTCTTACTTACCGGCCGCGCGGGCGAGCCGCTCCGGATAGCGTTCGCCGGCGATCGCCTCGACGGGCGCGGCCTTTTCGATGGCCTCGATGTCCACTTCGGACAGTTCCAGCTCCGCGGCGGCGGCGTTCTCTTCGAGGTACTTGCGCCGCTTGGTGCCCGGGATCGGCACGACGTCGTCGCCCCGCGATTGCACCCAGGCGAGCGCCAGCTGTCCGGCCGTCACGCCCTTTTCCGCCGCCAGAGCGCGCAGCGCCTCGACGATCGCCAGGTTGCGCTCGAAGTTGCCCTCGGCGAACCGGGGCAGCCCGCGGCGCATGTCGTCCGCCGGGAGGTCCTTCACCGACGTCACGCTGCCGGTGAGGAAGCCGCGGCCGAGCGGCGAGAACGGCACGAGGCCGATCCCCAGCTCGCGGACGGTCGAGAGGATCTCGCCTTCGATGCCGCGAGTCCACAACGACCATTCGCTCTGCAAAGCCGTCACCGGGTGGACGGCGTGCGCGCGGCGGATCGTCTCGGCACTGGCCTCGGAAATCCCGGCGAACCGGATCTTTCCCTCGTCCACCAGCTCCGCGAGCGCGCCCCAGGTCTCCTCGACCGGAGTGTCCGGGTCGACCCGGTGCTGATAGTAGAGGTCGATGTGGTCGACGTTCAGCCTGCGCAGTGAGTCTTCGCAGCACTTCTTGACGTAGGCCGCGTCCCCGCGGGCGGCCATCCCGCCGTCTTCGGTCCAGACGATGCCGAACTTGGTCGCCAGCACTACCTGGTCCCGCTTGCCCGCGATGGCCTGGCCGACGAGTTCTTCGTTCTCACCGTCGGCGTACACGTTGGACGTGTCGAGCAGGGTCACGCCCAGTTCGAGGGCGCGGTGGATGGTGGCGATCGACTCCGCGTCGTCGTCGCGGACGCCGTAGGCCTGGCTCATCCCCATGCAGCCGAGTCCCTGCGCCCCGACTTCCAGACCGCCGAGCCTCCTGGTGCTGATCACGCTGAAATTCCCTCCACGGTGGCTCCGGTGCCGAGCACCGTGCGCTCCACCTGGTCGTAGTGGTCGATCTTGTAGTCGAGGATGTCGAGGCAGGCCTGCAGCTCGGCGATCCTGTCGGCGACCGAGGTGCGCTGGTCGACGAGGATCGACTTGCGCCGTCCCGCGCTCGCCGCGCCGTGGTGGCGCAGCGACGCGTACTCCCGCATGCGCTTGATGGGCATGCCGGTCAGGCGCAGCTTGGTCAGGAACCCCAGCCAACCGAGGTCGTCGTCGGTGTAGGCGCGGCGCCCCGCGGCGTCCCGTGCCGGTGGCTCGACGAGTTTGATGCGCTCGTAGTACCGGAGAGTGTCGATGGACAGTCCGCTACGTCGCGCGGCTTCCGCTATCGAGTAGCTCATGTCAACGACAGTACGACCTGGAGTGCGCTCCAGGTCAACTCCGAATCCGAGCGATTGATAACAGCGTTGCGATACCCTGTGATCATGCCCCGCCCCAGGACGCACGACGAGAACCTCCGGCTGAAACTGCTGGACCGCGCCGGTGAGCTCATCTCGGCCGACGGCCCCAAGGCCCTCAGCCTCCGCAAACTGGCCGCCGACGTCGGTACGTCCACCACCGCGGTCTATTCACTCTTCGGCGGGAAGACGGACCTCGTCAGCGCGCTGTTCGCCGAGGGCTTCCGCCGCTTCGGCCGCCGGATGTCCGGTGTCTCGCGGACGGGCGACCCGGTCGAGGACCTCGTGCGGCTCGGCGTCGCCTACCGCGAGAGCGCGCTGGCCGACCCGCACCTCTACGCGATCATGTTCACGAAGTCGGTGCCGGGTTTCGAACCGGCGGAGGAGACCTCCGGTCAGGCCCGCGCGACGATGGCGCCGCTGGAGGAGACGATCCGCACGGCGGTCGCCGACGGCGTCTTCCTCGACGTGCCGCCCGAGATCGTGACGGTGGCCTGCTGGGGGTTCGTGCACGGGCTCGTGTCGCTGGAGCTGAACGGGAACCTGCCGGAGGAGTTCACCGTGAGCGCGGCTTACGAGACCGCGCTACGGGCGAACGCCTCCGGCTGGCTGCGCCGCTGACGCCCCGCTCCGCGTCGCGTTTAGCCCGCTAAACGCGATCCGCCGCCGCCCGCCCCCGACTTCGCGCCCCCGCTGCCCAAGTCCGTGAAGGCCTCCTTCCCTACCCTCAGGAGGCTGTTGCGTTTTCGGATTGGGGTTCGTTGGTGTTGGTGGGGCGGGGCCGGAGGCCCTGCCCCATCACACTGTCTGGGGCTGGGTGGTGGTGAAGAG
>NZ_JBHRWK010000065.1:0-15836 GCF_042647925.1 Amycolatopsis speibonae | reverse complement strand
GTTACAAGACCCCACACGAGGTCCACGCCGAGTATCTGAACCGACAGCTCGCAGCGTAAAATTAGCAACTAAGCAGCTGTCCGGAAAACACTGGGCCCCCCATCAACACCGTCGCCGCCCAACTCAACCGACGCCCACGCAAAACGCTCGACTGGGACACCCCAGCCGAGCGCCTCACTACACTCCTCACCAACACCAAATGATCACCCGTGTTGCAACGACCCCTGAAATCCACCCACAGCGCCTGGCGCTGTGAAGGGGGCCTTCACGTACTTACCGGAGGACTACAGCTTCGCGCACTGCCCGGCGGACGGGCCGCGGACGGTGTTCCGCAGGTCGTAGTCCGTCGGAGCGGGAGAGTTGGCCGCGCACGCCAGAGGTCCGCCGATCGTGCTGGAAGTCAGCACCGGTCCCTTGTTGCCCGTCAACGCCACCGGTCCGCCGATCTCGGTCAGTTCGATCGAGACCGGTCCGGTCGCCCCGGTGATCGCCACCGGACCGTTCACCTTCGTCCGGTCCAGCACGATCTGCGCCGCGCCCGTCGCCGTCAGCGGACCGGAGATCGACCCGCCGCGCACGATCAGGCTCGCGCCCGGCGCCACCGAAACCGGACCCGACACCGTCGCACCGTCCACACAGGTCACCCCGCTCTGCACGGTCAGCGGGCCCTTGCGCTCGCCGGTGACGGTCTGCGTGCACGCCGCGTCGGGCTTGCCCAGCACCTCGAACTCCGACAGCGACGCCTCGCCGCCTGTGGTCGCGGTGACCTCGAGCCGGTAGTAGGCGTAATGCGCCGGGTTCGCGATCTTGAACGCCCTGGTCTGCTGACGCCACTGGAAGGCCTGGTCGGTCCGCTGATCCGCGACCGCCCACGTCTTCCCGTCGTACGAACCCTTCAGCACCCAGCTCTTCGCGTCGCCCGCACCCTTGCCCGAAGTCAGCGTGTAGAACGAACCCGCCTCTTTCGTCGAGGGCACCTGGTACTGGATCGGAGCCTTGACCTTCGCCTCGGTCCGCGACGTGTTGTCGAAGAACGCCGCGTCCGCGCCGGAGACCGGCTTGGTCAGGTCGTGCGCCGGCGTCGGCACCGCGTCACCCTTGGTGATCGACTTCGGCGCGTCGTTCGGGCCGGTGCCCCACGACGACGGGTTCGGGCCCATGTCGAAGTCGAGCGTGCCGCCGTTCGCGATCGCCGCATGCGCCAGCGACGTCGACGTCTGCGCCTTGCCGTTGACCTTCAGGCCCTGGACGTAGACGTTCTTCGCGCTGTTCTTCGGCGCGTTGACCACGATCTTCTTGCCGCCGGGCAGGTTCACGGTCGCCTTGGTGAACAGCGGCGAGCCGATCGCGTAGTCCGAGCTGCCGACCTGCAACGGGTAGAAGCCCAGCATGCCGAACAGCCACCAGGCCGACTGCTCGCCGTTGTCCTCGTCGCCGCCGTAGCCCTGACCGAGCTCACTGCCGACGTACAACCTGGACAGCGCCTCGCGGACCTTCGCCTGCGTCTTCGACGGCTGTCCCGCGTAGTCGTACATGTAGAGCGTGTGGTGCGCCGCCTGGTTGGAGTGGGCGTACATGCCCATCCGGACGTCCCGCGCCTCGGTCATCTCGTGGATGACCCCGCCGTAACTGCCGAACTTCAGGCCGGTCTCGGGAGTGGCGAAGAATTCGTCCAATTTGGACGCCAGCCCCGCCTTGCCGCCGAAGAGGTTCGCCAGGCCCTGGCCATCCTGCGGAACGGAGAACCGCATGCCGTACGCGTTGGTCTCGGTGTAGTCGATACCCCACACCTCCGGGTCGAACTTGTCCTTGGCCCGGGTGAACTTGCCCGCCGCGTCACGGCCCTGGAAGAAGCCGACACTCGGGTCGAACACGTTCACGTACTGCGTGGCCCGCTCGGTGAAGTACCCGTAGTTGTCCAGGTACTCCTGCTTGCGCGGGTCGTTCGCCGGAGCCTCGTCGTAGAGCTTCTTCGACATGTTCGCGATGGCGTTGTCGTTGACATAGCCCTCGATCGCCCACGAGAAACCGTGGTCCGCGGTGTTCGGCGCGTACCCGAGGAATGTGCCTTCGTCGATGCCCTTGCGGCCGACAGCGCCGTTCGGCGGGGTCACCGTGGCGTTCTTGACCGCCGAGTCGTAGGCCGACTGGACGTCGAATCCCTTGACCCCCTTGAGATACGCGTCCGCGAAGGCGGCGTCCGAACTGGTCCCGGTCATCAGGTCCGCGTAACCGGGGGAGGACCAGCGCGAGATCCAGCCGCCGTCGCGGTACTGCTGCACGAAACCGTCGACCAGCTTGCCGGTCGTGTCCGGGCTCAGCAGCGAATACGCCGACCACACCGTGCGATAGGTGTCCCAGAACCCGTTGTTGACGTAGAACTCGCCGTCGACCACCTTCGCCCCGGTCTGCGTCGGCGTGTCCTGGCCCGCCTTCGGTGACACCGGGCTCGCGTACTTCTTCACCGGCTTCTCGACCGTGCCGACGTTCTCGAAGCCCGAGTTCGGGTACAGGAACAGGCGGTACAGGTTGGAGTACAGCGTGATCAGCTGATCCTTCGACGCGCCCTCGACCTCGACGACCTTGAGCTTCTCGTCCCAGGCCTTCGCCGCGGTCTCGCTCACCGACTCGACCGACGCGTTCGGAGCAAGCTCCTGCTCCATGTTCTTCTTCGCCTGATCGACGCTGATCAGCGAGGTCGCGATCCGCATGTTCACCGTCTTGTCGGCACCCGCGTCGAACTTCAGGTAACCGAGGACATTGTCCCGCTTCTGATCACCCGAACCGGTCGACAGCTTCGAACCACTGGTCACCGGCTTGTCGAAGGTGGCGTAGACGAACATCCGCGACGCACCGGCGGACAGCCCGCTCTTCACGTCGCTGTAACCGGTGATCGCCCGGCCCGCCGGGTCGAGGGTGAGCCCGCCGTTGTTGTTGACGTTGTCGAAGATCAGGTTCGAATCCGCACCGGGGAACTTGAACCGGTACAGCGCCGCGTGATCGGTCGGCGCGACCTCGGTCTTGATCCCGTTCTCGAAGTCGACGCCGTAGTAGTGCGCCTGCGCCGTCTCGTTGGAGTGCTTGAACGGCAGCTTCCGTGCCTCACGATCCGGGTTCGGCACGCCGGTGGCGGTCGAGGGCAGGAACTGGAAGGTCTGCCGGTCGGCCATCCACGGACTCGGCGCGTGGCTCGCGGAGAACGCCTGCAGCGCCGGGAGGTTCTGCTCGTTGTTGCGCGAGTGGTAGGAGTACATCCAGCTCAACGTGCCCGCGTCTGTCGTCGGGATCCAGAAGTTGAACCCGTGCGGAACCGCGGTCGCGGGCATGTTGTTGCCGCGCGAGAACGACCCGTTCGACAGCGAACCGCGCGTGGTCAGCACGTTGTCGGACGGGCGCAGGCTCGCCGGCGGCGTCGGGGTCGCCGAGACCTTGATGTCGTCCAGCCAGCCCTGCAGCGAACCCGGGCCGGACGGGTTGTCGTAGCCGACCAGGATCCTGTCGACCGTCTTGCCCTTCGCGACCACACCGATCTGCGAGCGCACCAGGTTCCACTGGTTGGTGTAGAGCACCTTGCTCGCGCCCTGGCCCTGCGGCGAAAGCCCGAAACCGTACTGGTCGACAGCGCCGAGCTGGCTCAGATAGGTGCCGTCGGTGAACGCCAGGTCCACCGCGACGTTCGTGCTCGGGTACTTCAGGTCGCCGCGGATGAACTCCGGCTGCACCTTGTACGAGAGTTCCGACGTCGCCGCCACCGGGATGTCGACGTCGAAGATCTTGTTGTACGACCAGCCGTGCCCCTGCACCTTCTGGCTGCCGGAGTAGCGGAACGCCCGCGTGCCGGTGAACCCGACCCGGTTCTTGTTCGTGTAGCCGCCCGTCGGGCCGCTGTCGGCGAAGCTGCGCATGTTCGGCAGCGCCGGCGGCGCCGGGTCCTCATTGGCCAGCAGCAGCTCCGAGAGCTGCATGATGTCGCCGCCGTTGTTCTTCGTGACGTTGAGCCGGAAGAACTTGTAGGCCGCGCTCGCCGCGGGAAGCCGGTACTCCTTGGACTGGAACCGGCCGGAGAACTTCTGCCCGGTCTGCTTGTCCAGGTCCGTCCAGGCTTGACCGTCGGCGGAACCCTGCAGCGTCCAGTCCTGCGGGTCGCGGTTGTCGAAGTCGTTCGCCGAGGACAGCGCGTACCGCGTGATCGACGTCGGCTCCGACAGCGCGACCTGCGCCCAGCCGGTCGGGGTCCAGGCGAGCCACTTGGTGTCGGTCGAGCCGTCGACCAGGTTCGACGCCCCCTCGTTCGGGGTGTTCTCGCTGTTGGCGGAGGTCTCGGTGACCTTGCCGCGGATGTCACCGGGGATGGTGGTGGCGTTCGCGCCGTCGACGCCGAAGGCCTTCGGCTTGCCTGACGGGTCGACGTCGACGGTGTCGCTCCACGTCGGCTGCGGTTCACCTTGCTCGAAAGAGGAGTAGAAGTCCGGTGGGACGGCCTCGGCCGCGGCGGCACCGGACGCCGGGAGGGCGACCAGGCCGGATGCCACGACCGTGGCGCTCAGGAGGCTGCAGACCAGAGGTCTGACGCTTCGGGGCATCGTTGCACCAATGCTTTCTCGCGGGGGCATGCTGTGCGCCGCACAGGCGGGGGACCGGTGGCGCCAAGAGAGAAGAACTCGGGTGTGACATCGATGTCAAGACACCCGGACAAACCTGACCCGAACTGGACAACCCGGATGCCCTTGCGAGCGCTCCCGAAACGTGGTGGACAACCTCCGGGGGCCGGGCCAGGGTGAGTGAATCCGACTGGAAGTCGATCAGGGAAACTGGGGTGGGGAAATGCGGCGGTTGTCCATGCTCGGCGTGGCGGCGCTCATCACGGCAGGCTCGATACTCACAGCACCGGCGGCCACCGCCGGTGAGACGACTTTCCGCCCGGTGCGCACCTGCGCCGACCTGGTGCGGACCTACGATCTTCCCGGCGCCGTCACGCACGTCGAGACCGCGACCGTGGTGCCGGCGACGGCGACCGAACAGGAGAACTGCGACGTCCGCGGCTACGTCGAACCGGCGGTGCGGTTCCAGCTGCGGCTGCCGGCCAAGACCTACGCGGGCCGCTATCTGCAGTTCGGCTGCGGCGGGTTCTGCGGCGCCGTCACTCCTCCGCCGTTCACCGACTGCGGGCTGCCGCACGGTGGCGACGTCGCTGTCGCGGCCACCGACGACGGCCACGTCGGAACGACCCCGCTCGTCTTCGACGACGGCAAGTGGGCCGAGAACGACCAGGCTGCCCGCGATGACTTCGCCTTCCGGGCACCGCACGTCGTGTCGAAGGCGTCCAAACGGCTCATCACCGCGTTCTACGGCGCTCCGCCGAAGAAGTCCTACTTCAGCGGCTGCTCCGACGGCGGCCGCGAGGCACTCCTGCTGGCACAGCGCTATCCGCACGACTTCGACGGCATCGTCGCCGGCGCACCCGCCGGCTACTGGGACCCGCTGCTCGGCGTCTACCAGACCTGGCTCGCCAAGGTGAACACCGGCGCCGACGGCAAACCCATCCTGACCGGGGACAAACTCCCGGCACTGCACGCCGCCGCACTGTCCTCTTGCGACAAGGCGGACGGACTGGGTGACGGCGCCATCGACGACCCGCGCACCTGCCGCTTCGACCCGGCCACCATCGCCTGCCCGACAGGCACCGACAACTCGGGCTGCCTCACCGCGGCCCAGGTCGAAGCCACGAAGAAGATCTACGCGCCGCCGACCGACGAACGCGGCCGCAAGCTCTACCCGGGCGGCCAGACCGTCGGCTCCGAACTGTCCTGGTACGGCTGGACCATCCCGGCACCCGAATTCGGCGGCGTCCCGTTCGCGCGGGCACTCGCCGACAACTACCTGAAGTACATGGCTTACCCGATCGGGACACCGCATTCGTCGGTCGACAAGTTCGCCTTCACCGCACGGGAATTCGACAAGCTGACCCCGGAAGGCATCCGCTCCAACGCGATGTCGACCGACCTGCGCGAATTCCGGCGCGCGGGCGGGAAACTCGTGATCTGGCACGGCTGGGCCGACCAGGCGATCCCGGCCGCGGGCACGCTCGACTACTACCAGCGGCTCACCCGCGCCAACGGCGGCCATGCCGCGACGCAGGACTGGGCGCGGCTGTTCATGGTGCCCGGGATGTACCACTGCGGCACCGGCGACAAGCTGACCGAGTACGACCCGCTGAAGGAACTGGTCTCCTGGGTCGAGCGCGGCACCGCGCCGGACAAGACCATCGCCACCGGACGTGACGCCGACGGCAAGGTCTTCCGCACCCGGCCGGTGTTCCCGTACCCGCTGCAGTCCAAGTACGACGGCAGCGGCAGCGTCGACGACGCCGCGAACTTCGTGCCTGTTCCGCCTTCGCGCCCTTCGCAGGATCTCGTGAGCTGGGCCGGGAACGACCTGTACGGCAAGGCCGGTCCTGTCGCTCCATAAGGTCCGGCCGCAGATGAGATGAAGGGGACTTTCATCGCAAAATTCAAGATGAAAGTCCCATTCATCTCACTTCGGGGCTCGTCAGGAGAGAACGCCGTCCAGAAGTTGGACCCGCCGATCCGCGATCCGGTGCACGTCGTCGTCGTGCGTCGCCACGATGACCGCGGCGCCCTCCTCGGCGCAGCGCCGCAACAACCGGAGCACCCGCGGCGTGCTCCCGGCGTCGAGGTGGGCCGTCGGTTCGTCGGTGAGCAGGACCCGGGGCCGCCCGCTGACCGCCCTGGCGAGCGCGACCCGCTGCTGCTGCCCGAATGAGACTTCGAGAGGGTAGCGTTCGCCGAGGTCGCCGATCCCGAGTTCCTCCAGCAGTTCCGAAACCCGCGCGTGGATGTCCTTCGCGCTCGGCTTGGGGATGTCGGACCGGAGCCGCAACGGCAGCGCCACGTTCTCGGCGATCGTGAGTTCGTTCGCGAGGCCGAGCGCCTGTGGCAGGACGGCGCAGGTGTGCCACGCCGGCGCACCCGCTATCGGGACGCCGTCCAGGAGGACACTGCCGGAATCGGGAGAGTCGAAACCGCACAGCAGCGCCAGCAACGCGCTCTTGCCGGAGCCGGACCGGCCGGACACGGTGACCAGTTCTCCCGCGGCCACGCGCAGTTCGAGCCCGCGCAGGACTTCGACGTCCCCGCTGGGATGGGGGAACCGGCGGCGCAACCCGACGGCCTCGAGGGCGGGTTCCGCCATCACGGCACGACCTCCCGTTCTTCGACTTTTTCAAGCCTGCCTTTGTGCATCCGCGCGACACGGTTGCCGAGTTCGATGAGCCGGTCGTCGTGCGAGGCGACGATGACGGCGAAATCCTGGCCCGCCAGGTACTTCAGCGTGTCGAGCACCAGGTCGGCCGAACCTTCGTCCAATTGGGACGTCGGCTCGTCGGCGAGGACGACGGTCGAGCGGCGGGCCAGGGTGCAGCCGAACGCGAGGCGCTGCTGCTGTCCGCCCGAAAGCGCGGAGATCCGCCAGGAACCGGTCCCGCCCAGACCCAGCTGATCGAGGATGTCGCCGGGCAGGCACTCGGTCCCGGCCGACTCCGCCGCCGCACGGAGATTGTCGGCGACGCTCAGATACGCGAGCAGGTTGTCGGTCGGGTTCTGGAACACCAGGCCGAGGTGGTTCCGCCGCAGCGCCCGCCGGTCGCGATGCCGCAGCGTGCCGGTTTCCGTTCCCTGGAAGGCGATCGTGCCCCGGACGGGCTGTTCGAACAGGCCGAGCGTCCGCAACAGGGTGGACTTGCCGGAACCGGACGGCCCCGCCAGCACGGTGATCCCACGTGCGGGGATGTCGATGGTGACGTCGTCGACGCCGGTGACAGTGCCGGCCGGTGTCTGGTAGTCGACGCCGATCCCGCTCAGCCGGAAGATGGGTTTCTCAGGCACGGATCAGCTCCGCGGTCCGGGCGGTGCGCACCGAACGCATCGCGATCCAGCCCGCCAGCGCCACGACGAGCACGCCGACGGCCAGCACGGTCAGGGCGAGCGGGGTCGGGTTGGGCAAGGCCGACCGTGGCGCGAGGAACGTCGCCGGGTCGAAGCGCGGCACCGAAAGACCCGCGACCGAAATGCCGCAGGCGACGCCGATGACCACCGCGAGACCGCTGAGCGCGCCCAGTTCCATCAGATGACTCGCCAGCAGCGCGCGCGGCCGCATCCCCATCCGCAGCACCAAGGCGCCCGCCAGCGCGTTCTGCCGACGGCGGACTTCGACCGCGACCAGCAGCGAGAGCACCGCGACCACCCCGAGCACGGCACCGAGCAGCGCCATGAACGAGAACGTCCAGGACACGACGTAGAACGGAAGCGCGTCGAGCGCGGACTCACGGGTGACGCGGTTGACCGCCGTGACCACCCCCACCGAGGCCAGCGCCTCGGTCACCTGAGTCATCGACGACCCGGACAGCACACTCCACTTGGGCACGGTGGTCAGCTGTGCGGCGCTGAGCGAGTCACGGGAGATCACGTACCCGGCCTTGGTGCCGATGATCGGGAACATCGGCACTTCGCCGATCGTCCTCGCCTCGGGAAGACCGGCCGCCAGCGTCGGTTTCCGGGCGTTCCCGACCCGGATCGCCGGGATACCGGGGCCGGCGCTCGACAAGCCGTTGAGCAACCTGTCGACCTCGTCGCCGTCGAGTGGGCCGAGCGTGGTGCCGCGCCGGAAGGTGTGCGGATCCACGACCAGCACGACGTTGCCGGTGCCGGTCAGCTCGCCGACGATCGTGGTGTTCCCGGTGATACCGGCGGGGAGCGTGACCTTCCCGGTGCCGACGATGCTTTCGGTGTCGACCCTGGTCTCGGCCCCGACGAAGATGGCCGACTTCGTCTGCAGCGCCTCTTCCTGGCCGCGGGCGATGCCGATGCCGGTCGCCAGGGTCCCGATCGCCAGCGTGCCGATCACGAGGACACCGGTCACCGGCGCGCGGGCGCTGGCGAGGCGCCGGATCGCCAGCTGCAGCGCCGGCCGGGACCACAGCCGCGCACGATGGGAGGCGAGCAAACCGAGCCAGGCCAGCCGCGCGGCGAGAAGACCGACGGTGAGCACGACGAACACCGGATAGGTGAGCGCGAGCGGGTCGACCTGGGGGAGTGGGTTGCCGATCCGGGAACCCTTGCCGTAGTCGACGAGCCGGGTCCAGCCGAGCAGGGCGACGCCTGCGGTCAGCAGCTCCCACGGGAAGATCGCCAGCAGCTTCATTCCCTTGCGCCGTCCGGACTTGACCCTGCCGAGTTCGAACTCCCGATGAGTGCGGACGGCGATCACGCCTGCCAGCAGCGCGAGCGAAACGAGCAGGATCGTGGCCGCGACGAGCGACCCCGCCAGCAGCGCCCCATCGCCCAGCTCGCCCGGTGGCCCATAAACCCCCAGTAGCAGTCGAGCGAGCACAGCGCCCGCCGCGCCGCCGACGACGATGGGCAGCCCGAGTTCGGCCACGGCGAGCAGCCCGAGCGCTCCCGGGGCGCTGCCGCGGGCGGAGAGCAGCCGCAGCTGAGGGTGCCGACGCTGATACCACTGCAGCGCGACGGTGCCGATCCCGGCGCAGCCGACCAGGATGCTGATGGCCGCGAGCGGCAGGATCGAGATCAGGACATTCGATTCGGCCTGGTTGCTGATCTCCACCGAACGCTCGAACGGCAGCGATCCGATGATCGCGTCTCCGAGACCACGGGCGCCCAGGTCCGCTTTGACGTCGGCGATGAGCGCCTTCGACCGTTCGAGCCGATCCTCGGCCTCGCTGATGGTCTTGGGAGGAGTCTCGTAGAACGACATGTGCAGCGCGGCGAGCTTCGGGACACCCAAGTCACGGACCGCGTCGTCGAACGTCTTGCCGTCGGTGGCGAACATGACCGAGTCGAGCGGGTCGTTGGCGAGCCTGCTGACGACGGCGTTCCGCTGCTGCGAGCACCACCAGCGCGGCGCCGGGTCGGAAAGGTCGCGGTACAGCCCGGTCACCGGAGGGAGCGGGGCGCCCTGGAACTTCGGGATGACCCCGCTTTTGATCCCCTCCGCCTTGGCCACGACGGTGCCGAGCAAAAGTCCGCCGGCACCCGCCGTCCCGTCGGCCACTTCGAGGTGGCCCGGAACCGCCTGGTCCCGGTGGGCGACGGTGACCTTGTAGTAGGGGACGCCGTTGAACTCGGTGCCGAGGAGGTACGGCGTATAGCGGGAGGTGACCGGTGCGCCGAAACCGTGCGCCGGAGCGTTCCGGCGCACCGAGTCGATGACCTGCGGAGCGACCTCGGTGGGAACGTTGTCCTTGTTGAAGACCGGCCCGTAGTAGTCCGGGCACGCGAGGCCGGACTGGTAGTCGACAGCCGCGCCGCCCGCGGCCGAGGCCTGCAGGATGGCGGCGGTGCCGAGAAAACAGGCCAGCAACGCCGTCACCGCGGCGATGATCAAAGTCAGAGGGCTGCTCAGTGCCGCCCGCGGAGCCGCTCGCCACGGCATTGTCACCCTGGGCCCGCCGGAAGCCCCCCACCTCACCCGCATGGATACGCACGCTACCGGTCAGGGCGGCTCGGCGACAGAAAGAAATCACCCTTTGTTGCCGACGTGAAGTAAATGCTTGGTCCATTGTGGTGACGCGGGTACCCGGTCATTGACTGTCGGTCACCAATTGATCGATCCGCGCCGCCGCGCCCGCCACGCTCTCCTCGGAGAATGCGTTTTCTCCGAGTGCCTCGACGATGCCGCCGGTGATCCTGTCGACGTCGGCGCGTTCGGCCTTCGGCAGGGGAGCACCCGCCGATTCCCGGGAGGCCGCCGCGGCGCCCAGCAGCCGCGCGGCCAGGCGATACGAGCCGGCGGCCGCTTCCGCCCCGGCCAAGCCCTCCAGGCCGAGGGCGATCGCGCGGGGATCCTCGCCGTGACGTGCAATCGTCAAGCCGTCCAGGTGGAGCCGCTTCGCCTTGGCCGCGTCCCCGCGCTGCTCGGCGATGAACCCGAGTTCGGCGAGGATCAGCGTGCTGCCCGCTTCGGACTCCACCCGGCGATGCCAGTCCAGAATGGACAGCAGCCGCCGCTCCGCCTCCTCGAACAGGCCCTGGCGTCGTGCGCCGAGCGCGAGCCCGGTTTCGGCGTAGACCTCGCCGGGTTTGAAGCTGTGCTCGACGGCCAACGTCCTGGCCCGCTCATGGAACTCTTTCGCGCCTTCGAAGTCGCCGGTGAGCAGCGCCGTCCGGCCGAGCCAGGACAGTTTGTAGGCCACCTCCGGCCACAACTCCAGTTCCTCCGCGCGGCGAAGGCTCTCCCGGTGGACTCGGGCGGCGTGCTCGTAGTCCCCGGCGATCGAAGCCAGCATGCCGAGGACGAACGACGCCTGCAGCCAGCCCCAGCGCTCGCCCAGGCCGTCGAAGATCGCGGCGCTCTGGGCGGCGATCCGGCCGCCGCCGGTGAGGTCGCCGCCGGCGATCAGGTGACTCGCCCTGTCGCTCAGCGCGGCGGCGGCACTCCAGTCGTCGCCGATTTCGCGGGCGGTTTCCAGCGCGCCGAGTGTGAGCTTCTCCGCCCGGCACAGGTCGCCGATTGTGGACCACGCGTACCCGAGGAACCACAGCATCCGGGCCCGCGCCACGGGATCGGTGATGTCCCATAAGGCTTCCTCCGCCGCGACCTCGGTGCAGGTGCCGTCGAGCACGGCGATACCGGCGCACCAGCCGAGGGCCTGCGCGTGCTCGTCTCCGGTGGTGATCTCGGTGTCGAGCGCGAGGTTCAGCGAGCGTCGGGCCTCGGTGAGCCGCCCGCGGAGGAACCAGAACCAGGTCGTCGCGTTCACCAGCCGCAACGCGAGCCGGTGCTCGCCTTGGCGCAACAGTGTTTCCAGCGCGCGCCTGGTGTTGGCGCCCTCGGCGTCGAGCCTGTCGAGCCAGCGCCGCTGCTCCTTGCCGCGCAGCCCGGCGTCGCCGCGTTCGGCGAGTTCGACGTGGAAACGGGCGTGCCTCAGGTGCAGGTCTTCGAGTTCGCCAGCCTGTTCGGCGTGTTCGAGGGCGTACGCCGAAACGGACTCCAGCAGCCGGAACCGCGGCTCGCCGGACCTGCCCGGCCTGCTGACCACCAGCGACCGGTCGACGAGCCGGGACAGCAGGTCCAAGACGTCGGCCGAGGCGATCCCGCCGCCCGCGCAGACCGACTCGGCCGCGTCCAGCCCGCAGCCCTCGGCGTGGACGGCGAGCCTGCGCAGCACGACCTGCTCGGGCTCGCTGAGCAGGCTCCAGCTCCAGTCGATCATCGCGCGGAGGGTCAGCTGACGTCGTGGTCCGCCCCGCCTGCCGGAGGACAGGAGGCCGAACCTGTCGTCGAGGCGGGCGAGGAGTTCGTGCACGCCGAGCGTCCGAACCCGGGTGGCGGCGAGTTCGAGCGCGAGCGGGATGCCGTCGAGCGTGCGGCAGATCCGGGCGACCACGGCCGCGTTCTCGGCGTCCAGCGCGAACCCTGGAGCGGCCGCCGCGGCCCGGGCGGCGAACAGCCGGACCGCGCTCGATTCCCGTACGGTGGCGAAATCCGCCTGCTCGGGAAGTTCGAGCGGCGGAACCGCCCAGACCTGCTCACCGGGCAGGCCGAGCGCCTCCTGACTGGTGGCGAGCACACGCAGACGAGGCGCCGCCACGAGCAGCCGCTCCACCAGCGCCGCGACCGGTTCGACGACCTGCTCACAATTGTCCAGGACGAGCAGGATCTCCTTGTCACGCAAGGCATC
This sequence comes from Amycolatopsis speibonae, assembly GCF_042647925.1. Classification (NCBI taxonomy): domain Bacteria; kingdom Bacillati; phylum Actinomycetota; class Actinomycetes; order Pseudonocardiales; family Pseudonocardiaceae; genus Amycolatopsis; species Amycolatopsis speibonae. The sequence goes on along the minus strand of NZ_JBHRWK010000065.1, from coordinate 3,118 downwards.
CGCCAGCGACCGCGTCAGCGTCTTGGCCGAGGTGGCCTCTTCGCGGAGATCCAGCACGGCCGTCAGGACGACGGCGACCAGATCCTCCGGCGGGCACGTCGGGCACTCGACGTTGTCCAGGCCCGCCAGCTCCACCAGCCAAGTGCCGTCCGCCATCGCCAGCTTCGACGCGGCTTCGATGGCGAGCCGCGTCTTGCCCACCCCGCCGGGGCCGGTGAGGGTGACCAGCCGCGCGTCGGTGACGAGCGCTCCGACCTCCTTGACCGCCCTCGTGCGGCCGATCAGCTCGGTCAGCGACTCCGGCAGGTTGCCGCGCACCGGCTCGGCGGCACGGACGGGTTCGAGATCCGGGCTCCGGGTGAGCACGGCCTGGTGGAGGGCGGCGAGCTCCGGCCCCGGCTCGAGACCGGACTCGTCACGCAGGCGGGCCCGCAGCTCGGCATAGGTTTCGAGCGCTTCACTGTGCCGCCCGGCGGCGTACAACGCACGCATCAGCAGGCCGCGGAGCCGCTCCCTGAGCGGATGCCGGGAGACCAGACCGGCCAGTTCCCCGGTGAGGACATCGTGTTCGCCGAGAGCCAGCCGGGCTTCGGCGCGCTCCTCCTCGGCGAGGAGCTTTTCCTCCTCCAGCCGCTGCGCGGCGGCCACGGCGAAGGGTTCGTCCTCGAATCCGGCATACGCGGGCCCTCGCCACAACGTCAGCGCGTCCGCCAGCAGCGCGGCGCGAGCGCGCGGGTCGACCGTGTTCCGGGCACGGGCGGTGAGCGCGTGGAACCGGTGGACGTCCAGATCACCGGGCTCGACAGCGAGGACGTACCCGGCGGGTTGATGCGTCACGATCTCCCGTGCGCCCGGCTCGGCCCGCTCGAGGGCGCGCCGCAGCTGGGAGACCTTGGTCTGCAGGGTGTTGCCCGGGTTGCCCGGCGGATGCTCGCCCCACAGATCGTCCGTCAGCGACGCCACCGACGCGGCCCTGCCCTCACGGCTCAGCAGGCCGGCCAGCAGGAGACGGACCTTCGCCTCGGGCACGACGACGGGCTCGCCCGCGGTCGTCCACGCGGCGAGCGGTCCCAGCAGTCCGAAACGCACGAAACCGACGTTAGCGCGGGGCACCGACAAGTTCGTGCGCACCGTGCGTGACGTCGTGCGCGGACCCGCAGCGATCCGTGCGCGGGCGGCGTCACGGTGGTCCCATGAGCGAACACGGCAAGACCCCGGTGACGGTACTGGGGCTGGGCGCGATGGGAACCGCGCTCGTGGAGGCACTACTGGCCGCGGGGCATCCGGTCACCGTGTGGAACCGGACCGCGAGCCGCGCCGAGGGTGTGGCGGCGAAGGGAGCCACGGTCGCGACGACCGTGTCCGAGGCTCTCGCGGCGAACGAGATCGTGATCGCCTGCCTGCTCGACTACGACTCGGTGCACGAGGTCCTGGACCCGGTCGCGGCCGGGCTCGCGGGACGGCAGCTGATCAACCTGACCAACGGCACCCCCGGCCAGGCCCGCGAAATGGGCGCCTGGGCCGAGGAATCGGGCGCGGAGTACCTGGACGGCGGCATCATGGCCGTCCCGCCGATGATCGGCACTCCCGCGTCGTTCATCTTCTACAGCGGCTCGGGCACCGTCCTGGGCCGCGCCCGGACGGCACTCGACACCTTCGGCGGCGTCAACTACCTCGGCGCGGACCCCGGGCTGGCGCCACTGCACGACCTCGCGCTGCTCAGCGGGATGTACGGGCACTTCATCGGCGTCATCCAGGCCTACGCCCTGGTCGGTTCGGCCGGGGTCAAGGCGAGGGAGTTCGCTCCGCTGCTTCGCGGCTGGATGGACGCCATGAGCGGCTTCCTGGAGCGCGCGGCCGAGCAGATCGACGACGGCGACTACGTGACCGACGTCGTGTCGAACATCGGGATGCAGGCCGCGGGCTACCCGAACCTCGCGAAAGCCGCGGCGGAACAAGGCGTCAGCGCCGAACTGCTCGCCCCGCTGCAGCCGCTGATGGACAAGCGGGTCGCGGCCGGGTACGGCGCCGAAGACCTGATCGGCGTCATCGAACTCCTCAAGAAGTAAGGAAAATACAATGATCACACTGATCGGACTCGGCCCGATGGGACAGGCCATGGTCCGGGTACTCCTGGAGAACGGCCACGGAGTGACCGTCTGGAACCGCACCGCCGCCCGCGCGGACGGTGTTGTCGCCGCTGGTGCCGTGCGCGCCGAGACTCCGGCGGCCGCGGTGGCGGCTTCGGACCTGGTGCTGCTGAGCCTCACCGACTACGCGGCGATGTACGACATCCTGGGCAAGGCCGAGGATTCGTTGGCGGGCAAGGTGATCGTCAACCTCAGCTCGGACACCCCGGAGAAGACCCGCGAAGCCGCCGAATGGGTCGAGGCCCGCGGCGCGAAGTTCATCGCCGGCGGCGTAATGGTTCCTGCCGAGCTGGTGGGCAAGGACGAGGCGTACGTCTTCTACAGCGGTCCCGCCGACGTGTTCGAGAAGCACCGCGACGCCCTGGCGCTGATCGGGCGCGCGGACTTCCTCGGCGAGGACGTCCGGCTGGCGCAGCTGTTCTACCAGGCGCAGCTGGACATCTTCCTGAACTCGCTCTCGGCGTTCATGCACGCGAGCGCGCTGGTGCGTTCGGCAGGGGTACCGCTGGAGAAGTTCATCCCGTATGCCAAGGACAACTACGCGATGATGGGCTTCTACCTGGAAGCCGCGGTCGAGCAGATCGAGAAGGGCGACCACCCCGGAGACGAGGCCGACGTGATCATGATGGGCGCGAGCGCCGACCACATCGTGCAGGCGAGCCGGGACGCCGGGATCGACGTGGCCCTGCCGGAGGCGGTCAAGTCGCACTACGACCGGGCGATCGCCGCGGGACACGGGCGCAGCTCGTGGACCAGCCTCTTCGAGATCATCAAGGCGGACCGCGAGTAGGTGACCGGCCTCGTGAGTGGCAAGGCCGGTTCTGGTGGGCTCGTATTTGCTTACCCACTGAAACCGGATCATGGTTCGTGCTGGGTGGAAGGTGTGACGGGGGAAGATTCGGACGTTGAGGGCGCGCCGATAATCAACTCGCTGGTTTGATCTTCGTTGGTGGGGTGATGCCGGTGTT